>CAMDBX010000114.1 GCA_945889445.1 Rhizobium sp. Q54 | reverse complement strand
TCGTCGAGCATGACGTCCGGGGCCACGTTGGTGAAGGCGCCCTCGCCATGGATGGGCGGCAGCTGGCCGGGATCGCCCAGCACGAGGATGGGCTTGCCAAAGGCAAGGAGATCATTGGCCATCTCCTCTCCCACCATCGACACCTCGGCGACCACGCCGCCGATGTTGTCTTCGGAGAAGGTCGCCTGGCTGGTGATGGCGAGGTAGACGGCATCCAGTCCGGGCGGAGCGTCGGTCGAAAGTCCTTCCCAGTCGAGAATGGCGCTGACGCTGCAGGATGGCAGCGCATCGGCCCGCCGCGATGCGCTGCCCGCGGGCCCCTCGAACAGCAGGTTGCCGACATAATAGTCGCCATGGCCCAGGCCGAGCGGCACCGTGAGGCCCTGCCAGAAGCGATGCTGGTCATCGCGCAGGCGGGCGATGGCGCGCGACTTGCGCGGGTCGCGCATGAACATGACGAGGCGCTTCTCGATCAGCTCCAGCGTGCCGTCGACCCAGCGCGCGAGCCAGGCCTCGTCGATCTCGGTGGGCTTCGCGGTGTGACGGTGCAGCCTGTCGATGACGCGCACGGCGTCCTTCAAGCCACTCGCCCTTCTCGGCGGCTCGATCAGGGCTTGCCGCCCTTCCTGGCCCGGCAGCAACCGTTCGAGCACCCACAGCCTGTCTCCCTGCTGCACGGAGGCGAGCACCTCGGGGTAGCTGATGCCGGTCTCGCAGCCCGAGATCTGCACGGCGAGCCGGTTCTGTGCGGCGTTGCTGCGCTCCAGGGCGCACCTGCCCGCCTCGCTCTGCGCAATCCTGAGCACGGCGTCGGATGCGCGCATCTTGCCGTCCTCCCGGGCGGCCGTGGCGGCGTCGAGCAGGACCAGGGTGCGGACGTCGCTGAGCGGGGTGATCTCGACCGCCGAATCCCAGCCGGAGGAGTCGAGGTCGGCCGTGGCGGAGAGACTGATCAGCGCCTGCCGCTCATCGGCCTCGAGCGGCCGCACCGTCTTCCTTGCCCAGACGCTCGCATAGAGGTGCATCAGGCCGCCGGCGACCTGGCCCATGCCATTGATCAGCCAGTCCGTGCCTTCGCGTTGCAGCCTCACCAGCACGATGCCCGCTGCGACCGTCAGGTGAGCGGCCAGCCAGGCATAACCGATGCCGACGATGCCGATCGATTTCAGCAACAGCGCGCCGAGGCCGAGCAGCACGATCATCGTCGCGACCTGGATCGTCGCCACCGACAGCGTTTGCGAGCGCGCCCGCATCATCGAGAGATAGATGGTGACGAAGCCCCAGGGCACGGTGGAGAGGACCAGCACGCGGAGCAGCGGCACGCCGGTTTCGACATAGGCCCTGCCGAACAGCAGCATGATCCAGGGCGCAAAGAGGAAGACGAAGACCACGCCCAGCGTCAGCGGCAGGGTTGAATGGACGACAGCCGAGATGGCGAGCTGCCGGACGCGCGAGGAGTCCGGTGCAGCCTCGGTCAGGAGCGACATGCTCATCGAGCGGCTGATGAGGTAGAGCGGGTAGCAGATCGTCCAGGAGAGGTGATAGGTGGCGATGGCCTCCATGCCGCAATAGTGCAGCACGAGGAACGGCGCCGCACCGATCGTCGTCATCATCGCCAGCGTGCCGATGTAGTCCCAGCCGAAGAATTTGGCGAGCGAGCGGTAGCTGACGGTCTGCTGGCGCGTGATGCTCGCGCGGTGCAGCGGAAGAAGCTTCAGGAAAATGATCATGTTCACGGCGACGACGATTGCCGGAAGCGGCAGGATCCAGGCGACGAAAACACCGGTTCCGAGCGCCGGCAGCAGCGTCGCCAGCACCGGCAGGAGGAGCAGCTTCACCACCGCGTAGATGCCGTTCTCCAGCGTGACGACCGTTGACTGCCGCAGGCCGACGAGGACGCTGTCCTGCATGGCGAAGATCGTCCAGCACATCGCCGATACCACGAAGGTGGCCATCACCCAGCCGCTCGAATGGAGGAAGCTGAAGTCCTTGACGAAGTCGCCGATGCCGAGGAGGAAGGCGGCGGAGGCCAGTGCCGCGACGCCGGTGGTGACCAGATAGGAGGTCACGATCAGCTGGCTCGCCTGACCGCCGACGAGGGGCAGGTAGCGGTTCAGCATGTTTCCCATATTGAGTTGGGAGACGTTGCCAAGCGTCAGCAATGCGGAGATGAGCGCGGCGCTGACGCCGATCTGCTCTGCGCTATAAAAATGCGTGGCCACGACCCAGAAGACTAGCCCCAGCCCCGAGGTGAGGCCGGCGCTGGCGATCAGCGAGTAGCCGTTTCGGGTCAGTGGCGAACGCCACATGCTGCGCAGCAGCGACCAGGGATCGCCCTTGTCGCTGATGCGCCGTTCAGACGCGCGCTCGAGGGTCGCGTCGGTAATCCTCATTGCGCCTTCCTCTGCCAGACCCTTACGTAGTCAACAGAGAAGCGCGAGGGAAATTTGGTTTGCGCATTGGGAGCGCCCGGCCAGTCGCCGCCTACAGCGAGGTTCATGAGAAGGTACATGGGCTCCGAGGGAATGTAGCGCTTGTCGGTGAAGGACCAAACTTCCTTGCCGTCGAGGTACCAGCGGATGGCATCCGGGTCCCAGGTGAGGCCATAGACGTGCCAGCTGGCGGAAAGGTCGGCGGTGGTCACGGTTTGGCCCGGGTGCTGCGCCTTGCCGCCCGCGTCCATGTAGTGGAAATGGAGGCGGAGCTGCTGCGGCGTGTCACCCAGCACTTCCATAATATCGATTTCAGGTAGAGATTCGTGCTTCGAGGGAAGCATCCACAGCGCCGGCCACAGGCCCTTACCACGCGGGATCTTCGCCTTGATTTCGATGTGTCCATAGGTGAACTGGGCACGCGCTGGGCGCGTCTCCGAATAGTCGCGGCCGGTGGTGACCATTCCGGATGTGTAAGGAAAGGTCCGGCCCTTCCATCCGATGACGGCTTTCTTGCGGGCCTCCATGATGAGCTTGCCGCGGCCCTGTGAGACATTGCCCGGCATGTACCACTCAAGCTCTTTGTTGCCGAGGTTGGTGCAACCGCCCTTGTCCCACCAGTAGCAGAGCGTCCATTTTTCCCGGTTCACGGTGTTGCCGTTGAATTCGTCGGAGAAGACGAGTGTCCAGCTGCCGGGCACGCTGGGAACGGGCGTGGCGGCCCGCGGGGGATTCGCCACGAAGGCCACCGCAGAGCAAGAAACGGAGACGATAAAGACATGTTTCAGCATGGTGTACATAGTCAATTCTTAGCGTTGACGAGTGTTGCCAACATCTGCAAATTTGCGCCAGTTTCCAGAAATTTGTGCTGACTTCCGGAAAACTCTTGAACCTACTCACACTCAAACTCTTATGCATTCCATCAGTAAATATATGTAATACATCGATTTTTGCACAACGTCACAGTCAACGAATGCGAGACAACGGATTTTTTTCTTATTGATAAATACAACGATTACTATACTTTGTTTTTTGTGTGCAAACGTAACAACCTTCTTCACCTCTTGGTCGAATGAGCTGCCATCGTAGGTACACGATAACGGAATATTTTCTTTTGGCGTGGAGGGCATCTTGAGTGCTGCTTTGATCGTACCTGAAAATCGGACGGACACACTTGACGAACTCACACGTGGACTGGACCGTCCCGAACTGACGCTGCCAAATACGCCTAAGGTTTCTGTAATCGTTCCTACAAAGAACGAGGCCAAGAATCTTGCGCACGTCTTGCCGCGAATCCCGGCTTGGGTTGGCGAGATCGTGCTGGTCGACGGATATTCCACTGACAATACGGTGGCAGTTGCCCTCTCACTCATTCCCAGCATCCGGGTCGTCAACCAAGACCGTCCGGGCAAGGGCGCGGCACTGCGCTGCGGTATCCAGGCGGCGCGCGGCGACATCATCGTCACGCTCGACGCCGACGGCTCGGCCGATCCTGCGGAAATTCCGACCTTTGTCGGAGCTCTTCTCTCGGGTGCGGACTTCGTCAAGGGATCGCGCTTCACCCAAGGCGGCGGAACGACGGACATGGAATGGTACCGCCGCCTCGGCAACTGGGGGCTGACGCAGCTCGTCAGGATCCGTTTCGGCGGCCGCTTCACCGACTTGTGCTACGGCTACAATGCCTTCTGGCGCGACATCGTCCCGCAGTTCAATATCCAGGACGTCGATGGTTTCGAAATCGAAACCAGCATGAACGTGCAGGCGCTGCGCTCGAACATGAAGGTATTCGAGGTGCCGAGCTACGAGTCGCCGCGCATCCACGGCAGCAGCAATCTCCGCACCATCCCTGATGGCTGGCGCGTGCTGAAAACCATCATCAAGCTCGGCATGAAGCCCGCGCCCCAAACCCGCGCCGCAAGTATGCGGCGTCCCTTGCATGGGCGTTAAAGAGGCCAACCATGCCGGCCACTTCGATTTCCGTCGTCATCTGCGCCTACAGCGATGAAAGGCGCGAACAGTTGTACCTGGCGATCCAGTCGGTCGCAGGACAGAGGGTTGCGCCACTGCAGATCATTGCCGTGATTGACCACAACAAGCGGCTGATGCAGGACGTCGCCGCGAGGTTCCCCGGCATCACGGTCATCGCCAATCGGCACCGCAAGGGACTGTCGGGCGCGCGCAATTCGGGGCTGGAAGTGAGCCGCGGCCACGTCGTCGCCTTCCTCGATGACGACGCCATCGCCGACGGCAACTGGATCGAGAACATGCTAGCGCTCTATGCGGATGCGGATGTCATTGGCACCGGCGGCAAGGTGGTGCCGATGTGGCCGGAGCGCCGGCCGCCCTGGCTTCCCGAGGAGTTCGACTGGGTGGTGGGCTGCAGCTATCGCGGCCAGCCCGAGAAACGCGCCCGCATTCGAAACCCGATTGGCTGCAACATGTCGGTGCGCCGCGACGTCGCGCAGGTGGTGGGCGGCTTCCGTGAGGGCGCCGGCCGCACCGCCAATGACGCGAACGGCTGCGAGGAAACGGAGTTTTTCATCCGCGCCAGCGAGCTTCAGCCCAGTTCCAAGGTGCTCTACGATCCCACCATCACGGTGCAGCACCAAATTTCCGCGGATCGCACGAGCTGGTCCTATTTCTGCAAGCGCTGCATCGCAGAGGGTCGCTCGAAGACCAGCATGGTGAGCCGCGTGGGCAGCTCGCAAGGGCTGGCGGCCGAACGCAGCTACGTCGTGCGCGTGCTGCCGCTCGGCGTGCTGCGCGGCCTCTCCGACTTGGCGCTGAAGCGCAATGCCTGGGGCCTTGCCCGGGCGGTGAACATCATTGCGGGACTGGGCCTGACGGCATGCGGATATACCCAGGCCAGGTTCCTCGCGGCCGGCAAATAGGATGGCAGCCATGTCCGACAGCTTCGAACCCGTCAAGATCATCGAGGCGGACGTCAACGGACCTTTCCCCAACGTGCCCGTCGATGGTGCGCTTGAGCATCGGCGCTATGGCTCGGTCATGTGCCTTGTCCGCAACGGCATCGATCCGATCGGCATTGCCGAGTTCCCGGTGCGGGGCGTGGTCCTCACCGGCGAAGAGTTGAAGGCGCACATCGATGCGCAGTTCCCGCGCGCCGGCGCCACCAGACCCAGGACTCTGCCGAAGAACCTTCCCTACATGGACATGGTGATCGCCACGCGAGACCGGCCGGATAGCCTCGCGCGCTGCCTCGACTCGCTTCTTGCGCAGAGCCACGACGGCTTCAGCATCGTCGTCGCTGACAGCGCACCCTCGAGCGACGACACGGCGGCGATGATCCGGAGTCGCTATGCCGGCACCGGCCGCGTGAAATACGTCCGCGACGAGCGCCCCGGGCTCGGCCGCGCGCACAATGCGGGCATGAGCCTCGTCACCGCCGATGCCGTTGCCTTCACCGACGACGACGTTGTGGCGGACCGCCACTGGCTCGCCTCCATTGCGGCGAACTTTGCCCGGAATCGGAAAGTCGGCTGCGTCACCGGCCTCATCATGCCGGCCGAACTCGAAACGCGGGCGCAATGGTGGACGGAGAAGCACGGCGGCTTCGGCAAGGGCTTCCGCCGCCGCGAATTCGACCTCGACGGCAATCGTCCGGAGGGCCGCCTCTTCCCCTTCACGGCGGGGCAGTTCGGTTCCGGCGCCAACATGGCCTTCAGCACCGCGGCGGTGCGTAGCATCGGCGGTTTCGACGATGCCCTGGGCGCGGGCACCAAGGCGCGCGGCGGCGACGATCTTGTCGCCTTCTATTCGGTCATCACCAACGGCTTTTCGCTGGTCTACGAGCCGCGCGCTATCGTGTGGCACTATCACCGCCGCAGCGAAATCGGCATGGAGCGGCAGGCCTACAACTACGGAATGGGACTCGGTGCCTATCTCACCAAGGTAGTGGTCGAGAATCCGAAGGCCGCCGCCCGCCTCGTGGCGGCGCTTCCCGCCGGTCTGGTCCACATGCTCGGTCGGTCCTCGCCAAAGAACCAGCGCCTTCCGTCAGGCTATCCCCAGCGCTTCGTGTGGAAGGAGAGGCTCGGCATCCTGGCTGGCGTTCCCGGCTACTTCAGGAGCCGCGCTGAAACGCGGAAGGCTGGGGCGGACGTTGCGGGCAAGGCTCCTTCGGCCCTCGGATCGTCCTGGCAGGGCTGAAGGACATGCACATCCCCATCCTTCTCTATCACAGCATCGACACCGAATGCGCCGACGCCTACCGGCGCTGGATGATGCTGCCCAGCGAGTTCCGCGCCCATCTGCAAGTGCTGAAGGACGAAGGCCATACGCCGCTCACCGTATCGCAGCTCGTCGCCTGCCGGACCGGCAAGCCCAAGCTTCCAACTGCACCGGTGGTCATCAGTTTTGATGATGGGCTGCGCGACTTCCTCACTGGTGCCATGCCCGTGCTCTCCGAGTTCGGCTTTCCGGCAACGCTCTATGTCGTCAGCGGCTGCGTCGGGCAGACCAGCGGCTGGCTGGCGGAGCTCGGCGAAGGCAGGCGGGAGATGCTGGGCTGGCGCGAGATCCGCGAACTCCACGACGCCGGCATCGAGATCGGCGCGCACACCGTCAGCCATCCAGAGCTCGACATCCTGCCGGCGGCCCGCGCCGAGTATGAAATCGTCGACAGCAAGCGCCAACTGCAGGACGGGCTCCAGGCCGAGGTCAGGTCCTTCGCATATCCGCACGGCTATGCGAGCAGCGTAACGCGCGATCTGGTGCGCAAGGCTGGATATGAATCGGCCTGCAGGGTGCGCCACGCCTTCAGCTCACCTGACGAGCATTCATTCGCCCTGTCGCGGATCATCGCGACGAGCGAGATCACCGCCGATGGTTTGAGAGATCTCCTCGCGCGGCCCAGCCTGCCGGTCGCACCGCCCGTGACGCGGCCTGCAGCAGAGTGCTGGCGCATCTACCGCCAGGTGAAGCGCGCTGTGCGCGGACTGGGCCCGGCGGCCTCGGCGTCTTTGCAGTCGCGCACATGACGGTGGGGTCGGCCCATGGCAATTCCGTCGCCCAGTCAAATGATTGGAGGATCTGCCGAATGAGTCGCCTGAAGCTGGCGTTCAGCACCTCTCTCGCCGCCTGCGCCAGTCTGCTGGTCGCTGCGACGGTCGGGCACGCAAGTGCCGCCACCCAGCAGCCTTCGCAGAAGGCGCTGCGCCTGCAGCATGCCTATATGGAACTCGCCGACATGCTGCGTAATGGCACGATCGATGCGGACGGGGTGCGCGCCGCCACCGGCTTCTACCAGGAGGCGGAGCGTCGTCCCGGTGGCGACTCGATTTACGCCGTCATCATGCCCGTCGACCTGATCGGCGGCATCAAACCTGGCACGCCCGATCCGGAGGCTGCCCGTTCGCTCTATCTGAAGGTCGCGACCACGGGCAATCCGGAGGCGCTGTTGAGGCTCGGCGACATGTATGCAAGCGGCCAGGGCGTGCCAGTAGACATGAAGAGGGCCTATCAGTACTACAACAGGGCAGCAGAGGCCGGAAGCATGACGGCGAAGCTCTCGGCCAGCGCCATGGAGGTGCGCGGCAAAGGTGTTCCAAAGGACGTGGCACGTGGCATGGCGATCATCCGCCATCTCGCAGAAGCGGGAAGTGGGTCGGCCTATGTGGTTCTCGGCGATCTCCTCGCGCAGGGCGTCGAAGGCAGCGTCGATCCGGAGGCGGTGAGCGCCGCTTACAAGAGGGCCGCAGATCTCGGCTCGCCCGATGCCTTTATGAAGCTGGCTGACTTCTATTATGACGGGAAGCTCGGCAAGAGCGACATGACGACCGCCTTCACGCTCTACCTCCAGGCGGCGGATAGCGGCGATCCCTATGCCAAGATACGAGTGGCGGAGATGATGGTGCTCGGACAGGGCACCGCGCAGGACGCTGCAGCAGGCCTCGCCATGCTGAAGGAGGTGACGGCGCAGGGCAACGCCACGGCCTTCGCGACGCTCGCGGGGTTGCAGCTAACCGGCAAGGCCGGCCCGGTGGATGTCGCGGCGGCGGAAGCCAATCTGCAGAAGGCGGCTGATCTCGGCGGCACCTCTGCGCTCGTCCAGCTGGGCAACCTCTATTCCGACGGGCAGCACCGGCCGCCCGATCTCGGAAAGGCTTTTGAAGCCTATTCGAGGGCGGCCGCCACGGGGAACGATGCCGGCAAGCTGCGCACGGGCGAAATGCTGGCGCGCGGCCAGGGCACGGCCCCCGACGTGGAGCGCGGCATCGCGCTGGTGAAGGATGTCGCCACGACGGGCAATCCCTATGCCTATATCTCGCTCGGCGACCTTCTGATCGATTCCGCCGTGGGCAAGGCCGATGGAACGGGGGCGCTCGCCGCCTATCAGAAGGCCGTCGAGTTGCGGAACTTCGATGGCCTGGTGAGGATCGGCGAACTTTATCTCGACCCGCGCTTCCGCAAGCCCGATGCCAAGGCGGCGTTCGACTATTTCAACAAGGCCTCGGAGGCCGGCAGTACCACCGCGAGCCTGCGCATGGCGCAGATGCTGATGAGCGGCCAGGGTGTGGCGCGCGACAGCGCGGCGGCCCTCGAGCTCGCGAAGCCGATCGCGGCGGAAGGCAATGTCCAGGCCCTGCTGCTCGTCGGCGACATCTACAGCGATCCGGCGGCCGGCACCGTCGACGGGCCGTCCGCCATCAAGGCCTATGAGCAGGCGGCACAGGCCGGCAGCAGCGATGCGCTGCTGAGGCTCGGCGATATGTATCGCGATGGCAAGGGCGTGCCGGTCGATGGCCAAAGGGCTGTCCAGTATTATCTGCAGGCAGGAGGAGCACAGTAGGCGCGGGCCTGACGGCGCGTTGTCCGCTCTTTACCGATGAGGTCAATGTGTTGATCATGAAGTCCATCGCGGTGCTCATCGCCGCCCTCCTCGTGCCGCCCGGCGCCGCGCAGGCCCAGACGCAGGTGCCGGCCGATTGCTCGCTGGCGGTGACCATCAGCGCCGGAACGGCGCCGAAGGATGCTGCCGCGCTGCTGCGCCTCGGCGACCTCTACTACAAGGGTGGCGCCATGCCGCGCGACTACGCCAAGGCGCTCGCCTATTACCAACTCGCGATGAAGACGGGCAGCGCCACCGCCAAGGCGCAGGTCGGGCAGATGGTGGCGCTTGGACTCGGCGTGCCGCAGGACGTGCAGCGCGGCCGCGACATTCTTAAGGAAGCGGCGGCGGCAGGAAACGCCAGCGCGCAGCTGGCGCTGGGCGACCTCGCGGCCACCGGCAAGGCGGGCCTGATGAACCCGGCGGAGGCCATCGCCTCCTATACCGCGGCGGCGGACGCCGGAAACACTTGGGCCATGATCAAGCTTGCCGACATCTATCGCTACGGGCGGTTCGCCAGGCCGAAACCGCGTCAGGCGGCGGCGCTGTACAAGCGGGCGGCGGATGCCGGCAACGCCTATGGCGAACTTGGCCTCGGAAGCATGAATCTCGAACGCCAGGGCGGTTCGCCCCCCGCGGGCCGCCGCCTGCTGGCCAGCGCCTCGTCCAAGGGCATCGAGGATGCGGACGTCAAGATCGCCGACAGCTACTTCACCGGCCGCGGCAACCCGCGCAACTCGAAGAAGGCCGTCGCCTATCTTCGGCAGGAGGCGGACAAGGGCAACAAGGCTGCCTCGCTGGCGCTCATCGCCGCCTACCGGGACGGCAAGATCGACCGGAACCGCCGGATCTTCACGCGGAACCTGAAACTCACGAACCAGGCTCTCGACGCCTACAAGAGCCGCCTAACCCCCGACGAGCAGGCGCAGCAGGCCTATCTCCTGGCCCTTGCGGCAGCCCGGCCAGACAGCTTCCAGGGCCTCTACCAACAGCTCGACAGCTTCCCCGTCGACGTCCGACAGTCGCTCGTCCGGCAGAGCCGCGAAGCCAACCAGCAGTTCTACCTTTATGCCGCTCGCAACAAGCTCGCCGAGCTGGGCATCTACAAGGGCAAGGGCAAATCCACCCGCCTCCTGTTCAGGGCCATGGCGAGCTATTGCAGGCGGGTCGCCACTCCGGCTTTTTGCCAGCAGCCCCCCACCAGCGGTTATTATGGCGAGATCCTCTCCTATGCCTTCCGGGATCCCCCGGCGAAGGCGGAAGACTGTCCTGGCCTGACCGACATTTTGTACCAGGCGAAATGAGAGAGGATAGACTGGACAGGAGAAAGCCTATGCTGACAAAGAGGTTGGGAGCCGAGCCGATCGTCACGAAGATGCGGCAGGTCGAGGTGCTGCAATGTGGGAGAAAGAGCGTTGCGGCAGCCTGCAAGGACGCTGGTCTGTCCTTCGCTTACACACCTTGCTTGCTAACTCATTCAATGTAGCGGCGATGAGGGTGATCGCGTATCCGTCAGTCAGCGACACGGCACCATATCGTGTCTTCAGATGCTCGTGGTTCTCCGCCAATTTCCCAAGAGTCTTCTCCGTCAGTTTCCTTAAGATTTTTCAACTCCCAACTTGTCATTTCAGTTCGCCTTGCCAGATCGCGCATAAGTGCGCGCATCAAGCGAGGCTCATGGCCAGCATTCAGAGGAAATGAACCTGGGTAGAGTTCTGCCACGTTTACCTCGGCGAACCTGAATGGTGCCCGTTCTGGGTTTTCAATGGTCACTATTTCGAACTTGATACCTGCCAGATATCTTTCGCCAACAATCATTCACGGAAACATCCAACTTTACACTTAGTAGTTTATTGTGCACGTTGAAGTGCACTCTCCGCGCTGGTTTCTAAAAGTACTTTATGGTATATATATCATAATTACTAGTTTGAGGCGTCTCATGAACAGATCTTGGGCAGGCATCGCCGCTGCTGTGATTGGCATGCTGTCTGCAAACGATGCTGTCGCAGGGTTTGTAGATGGCTTTGACCTGCTGGCCATATGCAGACCTGCGGAGGTAGATCCTGTCTATCGGCTGAAGGTGGCAGAATGCCATGGTTATGTCATCGGCGCCGCGGACTCCTTCGACTGTAGCCGGCCAAGTTCCGGGTTTGCTTGGGATAGCACTGCACCGGGCACCCAAAAGGACTTGGTAGATAGCGTAGTCAAATGGCTCAGAGCGCATCCGGACACCCTTCACTACCAAGCGAATAGCTTGGTGGCCGCAGCATTGTCCGAGGCACACCCGTGCACTCCAGGCGACACAACCTCAAGCCTTTCACCTGCAACGCCGTGATCTGAATTTGATGGAATTAGGAAATGAAACCTATCGTTACAGACGTTGAATTTGATTTTATTGACTTGGGGCCCATAGCGAATTTTCTGAACTCCGTTTATCCGCAATATACCCGCTGTGAACTGGTGAAGATGCTGGCAGCAATAGCCCCCACAGAGAAAACCACTTGCTCGCTATGTAAGCCGACGAAGTTTCCCGCGTGCCAATGCAACAGCACAAGTGGGCACTGATGTCCTCCTCTACTCGCAAGAGATTGCGCATATTCATTGCGTGCTGCCTCCTTATCACCCTTCCTGTCTTCGGCTTTTTGTTGGGGTCGTCAGGCCACTTACCAAGCATGATAATTGTGGGCGCAGTTGTAGCGCTGGGTTTGGTTAGTCTGGAATTGATTACGCTTTCGATAGAGAGAGATTTGAAGCTTGCAAATCTTCGCCTCAGACAGGATGTTGCGGAGTTTGACGCTTGGCACGAAAAAGTCAGGCAACTCGATCGGATCGTCGCACTGATATCGAAGGAGAACCAAGAGCTTAGACATGAACGCCTGGATGCGACACTTCAGAAGATGGAGCCAATCGAGGTGTGATCAATCGGGGCAGGACAACATATCGGTTCCACCAGCTATGATGAGTGCCGCATGCCTCAGTGCTTCACGCTGGCGACGTCAGTAGTCAGCAACTCGCAGTAGATATAACCCGCTTCCACGACTGTCCATGATGGCGCACACCTTCTCGCCAACCTCTGCCCGATGGCGCCAACTGTACCTCGGAGTCCTCGCTCATCGTAACTCTTGGGAGAAGCGCAGATGAGACAGGCAACTTCCCCTCCTCAAGTCACCTGGATTGTCTCAAATGCGCTGCAGCCGAACACGCCTGAGGGGCGGAACGCTGGAGGCTAAAGCCGACACTGATCCAATGCTCTGGAGCGTTGTCGATCCAAATCAAATTGGCAATTCCGGTCATGTACCGTCTGTGTTCGCGACACTTGTCGTCCTCGGTCCTGGTCGAGAAGAAGACGCCAAACGAACGTTTGGCCAGATGTATCTTCTCGACCACCCAAAGCTAGAGCGCCTGATCAATCACACGCGACTATTCTGATGAACTCGCCTGCAAATTTGACTCTGTGGGCGCGGTTATCGTGCCGCCCGGTCATTCTTGGATCGGTGTGCTGCAGCAGCGCCGCGGCAAGGCCCGGATTTTCACTGGCGCCAAGGTACGCGGTTGAACGAGTTGAAACCACGATACGCTGAACCGGCGGACTGTTGATCAGGTCCCCCGAAGAATCGGAGGCAAGCGTCTTCGGATTGAAACGCTCGCGTCATCTGACTTTAAATCGGAGAGTCCCGGGATCGTACCCCGGCGGGCTCAACAAAACTCGCGGCATTCGTTGACGATTTTCGTCAGTCGAATGCCGGGGCGGGCAGGATTCACGTGTGTTGTAAGCGCAGTTGCCTGAATGCCCCCGCCAGCGGGCTTTGCGCTGGCAGGTGTTCCCATTGCCACTGATCATCAGGGCTGTGTAGTAGGCATTGGCGCCAGACATTGCCAGATTGGGCAATCGGCCGTGAGGTGTGGCGGCGGGAGGC
>CAMDBX010000113.1 GCA_945889445.1 Rhizobium sp. Q54 | reverse complement strand
GGCTATCGCTGGCACAACTGGCACGATGCCCTATTCGTGCTGGAACGGGTCACCGAACATGACATCTTTTTTGCAGAAGCCACGCTGCAACATGATGATATCGAAGGCCATGCTCGTCTTGCGGAGAAGAGTTCCATTCGCATCTGCGGCGCGGAGGCCGCAGCCACCCGTTTCGAGGTGCGGGAGTGGATCACGCGCGGCAAGGTGGGGGTGGTGCAGCCCAACATCGGGCGGGGCGGCGGCCTCACCGAAATCCGCCGTATCGCGGACTATTGCGAGTTGATGGGCGCCGAAGTGGTGCCACATGGCTGGAAGACCGGCATCACGTCGGCTGCAGGGCGTCACTTCCAGACAGCTTGCCCTGCCGCGCCCGTTTTCGAATACGTCTCGCCGCATGTCTTCGACAGCCCGATGCGGCGCGAACTGGTTTCTCCCGAGCCGGAGGTAATCGATGGCTTCATGACACTTCCAGAGGGGCCCGGCCTTGGGATTGAACTCAACGAGGAACTGGTGGAGCGCTGGCGTCGGCCTCCTGCGGGCGCCTAGAACAAACCGTGTTCCACGACGCTCAAATTGCGCGCGGGTAAGTGTGACAAGACAATCGTTTCGAGCGTCTAGTCTCTTTAAAAAACGAAGTTCAGGTCGGATCACTCGTGATCAAGTTACGATGCGACGTGATACCTCGCAAGCGCCTCCTCGTTGAGTGTGACGCCGAGGCCAGGCCCTGTTGGTAGCGGAATAAGACCGTCAATGACCGGCAGTTCGACACTACACAAGTCCCGGCGCAGTGAGGAGTCGGCTAGCTCGCGTGGCAAGAACTCAATGAATGTGCAGGTCGGCGATACCGCTGCAAGATGTGCCGATGCCGCGATACCAATCGCCGACTTCCAGCAATGCGGCACCACCGCAAGGCCTCGGTCACGCGCATGCATTGCAACGCGCTTGGCTTCCGTCAAGCCCCCGACGCGCCCAACATCCGGTTGCACCACATCGACTGCCTTGGCGTTCATGAACTCGAGAAACTCGAAACGAGTATTCTGCCACTCGCCCAGCGCTATCTTGACTGGTGAGGCATGGCACAGCTTAGCATAACCCTCAACGTCGTCCGAAGGGAGCGGTGTCTCAACAAAATATATGTCTTGGTCAGCGAACATGTCGATGGCACGCAGCGCCTGCTTCCAATCGTGCCAAGCATAGGCGACATCTACCATGAGGGTCATCTCTGTCCCCACCGCCTTGCGCACATCGCGCACCATGCGGGCGCATTCCCGGTCATCGGCAATCTGCAGCGAATTGTGTGAATAGGGCCCCTTCAGGCAAATCTCGAGCTTAGCAGCCCGAAAACCCAGTTTCTGGGCAGCTAGCGCGCGCTCCCGCAACACCCGACCATAGGTTTCGAGGTCGTCGCCTTCAGGCAACAAAGAGGCATAGGGCACGATATGGTGATTGGTGGCACCGCCCATCAGTTGCCAGCACGGCTTGTCTTCAATCTTGCCAACCAGATCCCAAAGCGCCATGTCGAGAGCACCGATCGCACAGATGCCAAGGCCCCGCCGACCGGTCATAGCAGATCCACGGTACATTTTTTCCCATAGACCTTCAACGTCGCGCGGGTCCTGACCGATCAGCATTTCAGTCAAACCAAGACCCATGATATGGGTTCCACGAGCCTCGATCATGGCGCGTGCCACCCATGGATTGGTGTCGGTCTCGCCTATTCCGACATGGCCGTCGTCAGTATGGATCTTGACGACCAGATTGTCCTGTGCAGACGAGCAGGCGTCAGCGCGGAAGTCGGGTACGAGCAGAACAAAACACTCGACCTTTGTAATCTTCATGACTTCTCTAATCCTCCTCTTGAAAGGCCTGATTCTCTCTTGAGCAAATCCTCAAGCGTGTGATGGCAGCGGATTGCCAGCCCATCCTGCGTTTCGCGCCATGGGGGCGGCGTGGCGCCGCATATCGCTGGGATTTCTGCGGCACAGCGACCGGCATAGACACAGCCAGTTCCGATATCCACCGACGTGACAGTCCTCTGCCGCGCGGGCTTGCGTTTCTTGAGCGGTACCGGCACCGCTTCCAGCAAGGACTGAGTATAGGGGTGAAAGGGCGGTGAGAACACCGCCTCGCGTGGGCCGAATTCCATCACCTCTCCGCGGAAAAGCACGTAGACTCGGTCGGCCAGCATGCGCACAACGGCCAGATCATGCGAAATGAACAGCATCGCGATTCCAAGTTCTGACTTGAGGCGTTGTAAGAGCTGGAGGATGCTGGCCTGTACCGACACATCGAGCGCTGATAGAACCTCGTCGCAGAGCAGCAGTTCGGGTTGGGCGATGAGAGCACGGGCAATCGCTACGCGCTGACGCTCGCCGCCAGAAAGTTGGTCCGGGTAGCTGCTAGCATAAGCCGCGTCGAGGCGAACCTCCGCAAGCGCCGCTGTGATTTGCTCCATAGCATTGGCAGATCTGTCCGGAAAAAAGAAGTCAAGTTGACGGCTGAGACTGCGTCCGATTGTTGCACGCGGATTGAGCGACGCGTCCGGATTCTGGAAGATGTACTGAATGAGGCGGCGCTGGGAGGGGCTCCGCGCTTTCACGAGAGGGGATAACTCTGCCTCAGTGAGATGTATATGACCCGCGGTTGGCGCGACCATCCCGGCAATCGCCCGTGCCAACGTTGACTTGCCGCTGCCTGACTCGCCAACGAGTGCAACGGTCTCGCCTTTTCCAATAGTGAGAGACACGCTGCCGAGAGCCGTGAAAGCCCGAACACCATGACCGTACCGAACTATCAGGCTGGCCACTGTCAGCAAAGGAGGCGTTGCGCAGTGATCTGGCTCGGCTGGCAACTCTTCCGCCGCCGGCGCAGCTGCCGGAGGCATTTCCGCCAGTCGCCAGCAAGCCGCCTGATGGCCGTGCCCCGCATGGCGGAGGACTTGGGCTTCATCAAAACAGCGGGTCAGCGCGAAATCACACCGTGGCGCGAATGGGCAGCCTTTGGGCAGCGAATCACGTTGCAGGAGCCCACGTAAAGGCTTGATGGTCCGACGGTCTTCGTCGAGCCGTGGTAGGGCGGCGAT
This sequence comes from Rhizobium sp. Q54, assembly GCA_945889445.1. Classification (GTDB taxonomy): domain Bacteria; phylum Pseudomonadota; class Alphaproteobacteria; order Rhizobiales; family Aestuariivirgaceae; genus Aestuariivirga. The sequence continues at coordinate 10,225 of CAMDBX010000113.1, read as the reverse complement.
GAGGCCACGGGTGTAGGGATGGCGGGGCTCGGAAAACAGCTGCGCCGTCGGAGCGAGTTCAACCATGTGCCCAGCATACATGACGCCGATGCGATCTGCGATCTGGGACAGAAGGCCAAGATCATGCGTGACATAAAGCATCGACATGTCGAGCCGAGCGCGAAGGTCGACCAATAAGTCAACAATCTGTTCCTGTGTGGTTACATCAAGTCCGGTGGTTGGTTCGTCCAACACCACAAAACTTGGCTCACAAGCAAGCGCCATTGCGATACAAACACGTTGCTGCTGCCCACCTGAGAGCTGGTGCGGATAACGGCGCAGAAACGCTGCGTCATCAGGCAAGCCAACGAGCCCGAACAACTCCCGCGCACGATCTCCGGTAGGCAGGTCATGGGCGACGAGTATTTCATCAACTTGCTCGCCGATACGCATGCCGGGGCTAAGGGCTGTAGTCGGATTCTGCGGCACGAAGCTCACCTTCGCGCCACGCACGCGGTCGAGGCCAACACGATCAAGCGTCAATACGTCGATGCCATCGAGCATAATCGTGCCAGTGTCGGTGCGGAGACCTCCATGACGGAAGCCAAGAAGCTGGAGAGCCACCGTGGACTTGCCGCATCCGGACTCGCCGACCAACCCCAGTACCTCGCCGCATCGTACTGAAAAACTCACATCCTCGACAACCTGCCGCCAGCCAAGGCCCTGGCGGTAGGACACCGAGAGTCCAGAGACCTCGAGAGCGAGCATGGTCATTGCGTTCCAAGCTTCACTGTCCGGCCGAGCACCCTAGCCAATCCCTCAGTGAACAGGTTCAGTCCTACGACCAGGGATGCGAGTGCGAGACCGGGACCAAGAACTGTCGAGGGACATACAATCAGCAAGGCACGATTTTCACTGATCATGAGACCCCATTCCGGCGTCGGTGGTCGCAATCCGAAACCCAGGAAGCCGAGCGAGCCGATGAGGACCGGCGCATAACCGGCGCGCAAGGCGAACTCGACAAGCAGAACGCCGGTCGCGTTGGGTAACAGTTCCCAACACATGACCGACCACGCCTTCTCGCCCCTGAGCCGCGCCACAGTCACGTAGTCGCGGGTGGCGATATCGATGGCGGCGGTCCTCGCCATGCGAGCGATGCGGGGTGCATAGACAAGCGCAACCACCAGCACAAGAAGCACCGGATTTCCGGAGTACTCCGGGCCCGCAGCTGCAATAGCAATCAGAGCGAGGACAAGAAATGGAATGCTAATCAAGGCTTCCAGAACCCGCTGAACGATCTCGTCGATCCAACCGCCCACATAGCCTGACAGAAGCCCGACGATAGCGCCAATCAGCATACCCAGCAGGGTGCCTGCGAGTGAAAGAGAGATGACAATCCAGCTGCCGCGGACCACCCTGCTGAAGACGTCACGGCCCAATTGGTCAACGCCGAAAGGATGGGCGAGGCTCATGCCTGAGAGTGGAGGCCCGGCGCCCATTTGGGAATAGCCGTAAGGCGCCCAGAAGGGCCCGGTGACAGCCACCAGCAAGTGGACAACAAGAATTAGACTGCCGATGCGGAAGCTGAGGGGCATCTGCCTCCAAAGCATCAGCCAGTTTCGTCTCATCTGAGACGGGGCAATCAACTCTATGTTGGCTTCACTCATATCTCAAGCCGTCCTGAGTCGTGGATTAAGTAGTATCGCTGCGATATCCGCCAACAGATTGGCCGAAACATAAACCAATGCGGCGATCATCACTGTGGCTTCAATGACCGGCAGATCGCGCAACTGCAGCGAGTCGACGAGCAATGTGCCAAAACCCGGATAGGAGAACACTCTCTCCACCACCACGACCCCACCAATGAGATAGGCGAGGTTCAGCGCCGTAACGTTGAGGGTAGGAACTAGCGCATTGGGCAGCGCATGCCGCAGCAGCACACGCCCGCGCGACAGACCCTTAAGTTCTGCCATGCGGATATAATCTGAATCGAGTACCTCGATCAAATTATCCCGCAGCATGCGCACCGCATATACAGCCATGACGATGGCCAACGTCGCAGCTGGTAGCGTCATGGCCCGCAGATATTCGACGTAACTTGAGGTGTCATCGACAAGCGAAATTGCTGGTAGCACCGGTATCCAGAGCACGAAGGCGAGTAGCAGGATAGTGGCCAATAGGAAGTCTGGCATCGAGAGGAGTACGAGGGTTACCACCGACAGCGCATGGTCAACCGCCATGTCACGTTTCAGCGCCTGCACAACCGCCGGGATCACGGTCAACGGCAGGTAGAGGAGGAATGCATAGACTGACAGCGCTAGTGTGTTGAAAATGCGAGGCGCTAGAATTTCGGAAACGGAGCGGCTGGAGACGAGCGACCGCCCCAGATCGCCAGTCAACAACCCACCAAGCCAATGAATATAGCGGATCATGGACGATTGATTGAGGCCCAGTTGTTCCCGCAGCAACAGAAGCGCTTCCGGGGTCGCATCGCGGCCGAGAATGCGGGTGGCGACGTCACCCGGCAGAACTTCAAGCACGGAGAAAACAAAAGCCGAGACAAGCAGCAGGGTAACTGCAGACAGCACGATACGGCGCACGATCAGTAGCCAGATTTGCAAATGACCCCCTTATGATTACAGGGCGAGGCTCGCCTCGCCCTGTATTTACTTTTCAATTTCGCCGTTGCGGCGCTATTTGCAGCTCAGGTTCTCGAAGTTGAGGTTGAAGTTCTGCGCCAGGGGTGCATAGCCGTCACAGCCTTTGCGCAGGGCCAGAACCTGATGCACGAACATCGGTAGAATCAAGCCGCCCTCAGTTGCGAGCAGCTGCCCTGTTTGTTGGAACAGCTTATTGCGTTCGGCTTCGTCGGCGGTTGTGTTGGCCTTGAGCAGCAGCGCATCATAGTCAGGCCTCTCCCAATGTGTTTCCTTCCACTTGGCGTTCTGCGTGTAGGCCACAGCGAGACCTTCGCCCGGCGGACGCATTGACCAAGCTGATGTGACGATCGGCTTCTTCAGCCAGACATCGTCCCAAAAGCTCTCGGCCGGCGTCACGATGACATTAATCTCGATGCCGGCGGCTTTGGCCATCTCGGCGTATACCTGCGCCATACGCACCATGCCGGGCACACCTTCAGCAGTATAGAGATCGAATTTGAGTCCATCCTTGTAGCCTGCTTCCGCAAGCAGTGCCTTTGCCTTCTCTATATCCTGCTTCGGCACCTCCTTGACATACGAGGCAGGGTTGCTCACCGGAACGGGATTATCGGCTGCAGTCTCGCCGAAGCCGAGAAGAACCGTGTCAACCATAGCCTGCCGGTCAACTACCAGCTTGAGCGCCTCCCGTACCTTGGGGTTGTCAAAGGGCGCTGTGTCCACCCACATGGAGATGGTCATCGAGTTCGATGCACCGGTCTCGAGCAACTGCACGTTCGAGTCGTCCTTCACGGAGCCAATCACTGACGGATCGACGTTTAGCATCAGATCGACCTGCCCCGCCTTCATGGCAGCGATGGCCGAAACGGCTTCCTGCGCCACCGTGATCTTCAGGCATTCGGCCTTGGGCTTTCCGGCATCCCAATAGTTGGGATTCTTCCGAAGGATACGCACCGGCGCATTTGGTGTAAACTGCTCCTGCATAAAGGGGCCCGTGCCGTCTTCCTTGAGCCTGAGATCCGCCGCCTTAGAGCCGTCAGGCACGATATTGGTGAACTTGTTGGTGATGAGCACAGGGAGTTCCACCACCGGCGACGGGGTAGTGAAGGTGACGGTCATTGGGTCTGGCGCCTTGATGCCTTCCGGATCCAAGAAGGCCAGAACGGCGCGCGCGCCCGAGCCGGTCTTCTCGTCAAGCAGGCGCTTGAAGGAGTAGACCACATCGGACGACGTGAAGTCTTTGCCAGAGTGGAACTTCACTCCGGGGCGGAGCTTGAAGGTCCAGGTGAGGCCGTCGCCCGAAACCGACCACTCGGTTGCCAGCTCTGGTTTGAGGTTGAAGTTGTCGTCTACATCGACGAGCCGGTTGTAGACTGCGAAGACATGATAGGCATCATCGCCTGAGTGCATGTCGGCGGGATCCATCGACTGCTTCTCGCCGCTCGATTCATATCCCAAAATCTTCACGCATTCATCGCCGGCGGCCGCCCACGCGGGCGAAGCGGCGGAAAGTCCGATCGCGGCGGCAGCCGCTCCGAACAACCATCTGTTCATTCTCATGGGCATTATCCTCCAGCTTTTTTTGTAGCAGACATTCAATTCCGAAATGCCGGACATTTGTACGTCTTGCCAGACAGATCTTGAACTGCGATAGTTTGTCAGTCAAGTGAACTTGGCGTGCCTCCGCGGCGGAGTAGGAGCGGTGATGGAGAAGATCAGGCTGAAGGGCATGACGTGGGACCACCGCCGCGCGATCGACCCGTTGCTTGCGCTGCAGCAGGAATTTCAGAAGGAATGTCCGGATGTCGAGATCGAGTGGCACGCCCGCCCGCTGAGCGGCTTCGAATTCACGCCCGTCGATGACCTCGCCAGTGACTACGACCTGATCGTGCTCGATCATCCCTTCATGGGATTCGCAGCGCGGAGCGGCTGCCTTCTTGCACTTGACTCGCTTGGGCTGGCCGATGGCGATTTCGTCGGGCCCTCTATTGCGACCTACCGCATGGCGGGGAAGCTCTGGGCGGTGCCGATAGACGCGGCCTGCCAAGTGGCGGTGTCGCGCCCCGATCTCATGGCGCGGATCGGACAGCCGCCGCCGCGCGACTGGGCGGAACTCATCCGGCTCGGTCAGAGGGCCAAGGGGCAGGGCCTCCTTCTGGCGATCGGCCTCAAGGGTGTCCACAGCCTCATGACCTTCTTCACCCTCATGGCCAATCTCGGGACGCCCTGCCCCACGCGGCAGGACGCTGCGCTCTTCGAGCCTGCGGCGGCGCGGCATGCGCTGGGCGTGATGCGCGATCTCCTCGCCTGCTGCCCGCCGGAGGTGCTGGACTGGAACAGCATCGCGCTGCACGACCAGATGGCGGCGCGGAGCGATCTGGTCTTCTGCCCGGCGGTCTATTGCTATGCGACTTATGCCGAGGCGGACAACGTCCATCCCTTGCGCTTTCATGATTTCCCGGGCCCCTCGGGGCCGCGCGGCTCGACCATCGGCGGCACCGGGCTCGCGATCTCGGCGGCCAGCGCCCAGCGCGAGGCGGCGCTGGACTATGCGCGCTTTGCGGCGGGGCTCGCCGCGCAGTCGGTGTTTGCGCAACATCACGGACAGCCGGCGCGGCGCGAATGCTGGGAGGACGCGGCGATCAACGCGCGCTTCGGCGGCTGCTACCGCGACACGCGAGCCACCATGGAGCAATGTTGGATCAGGCCGCGCTATGACGGTTACCTGGCCTTCCAGGAGGCCGGTGGCGACCTGATCGAGTCACATCTGCGCGGAGCTTTGGGCGAGGACGCTCTCCTCGACAGACTGGCGCGGCTGCATGCCGAAGTGCCGGCCTAGCACAGCCGGCGCGAGAGGCGCTCGGCCGCGGCTGTCACGCTGGTGATGAGGCGGTCGCGGTCGGGCTTCGTCAGCCGCTGTTCCGGAACCACGACGCTGATCGCTGCGATACAGCGGCCGGAGGCGTCGACGATGGGTGCGGCGATGCAGCCGGCATGGTCATTCGCCTCGTTCAGCTCGCTTCCATACCCGAGCCGCCTGGACTTGCGGATCTGAGCAATGAGTTTGGTCACGTCCATGCTCGCCTTGCCCGTGGGCGACTGGCGAATGGTGGCCTTGAGGAGTTTCGCCAATTCGTCGTCCGACTGGTCCGACACCAAGAGCCGTCCTGCCGCCGCCCAATTCACCGGAACGCGCGTTCCGACATTGCTGATGATCCGCAGGTGTCCCCGGCCTTCCTCTTTGAGGACCACCATCATCAGCTGGTTGTCAAGTACCGAGAGTTGCACCGTCTCGCCAGTCTGGTCGCGCAGTTCCTCGACGATCTGGGCGCCGTCGCGCAGGAGATCGACGTGGTTGCGGTAGGCCATTCCCAGCTCATAGAGCTTCCGGCCGATGAACAGCCCAGCACCCCGGCTTGCGGGGGCGATGTAGTCCGCGTCGCCCAGCGTGCGCACCAGTTCATAGGCGGTCGACTTCGGAATGCCGAGCTCCGCGATGATCTGGGCGACCGTCACCGGCCCGCCACGCGACAGCATCAGCGAGAGGATGTCCATCGCCCGCCTCACGCTGCGCGATCCCTCGCCGCCCTCATCCTCTGGCGTCTGCGCCGGCTTGCGCTTGCGGGGCCGTTCCGAAGCCATTGTATCCGTCATCATTATTGATATTCTAGACTTTGGTCGGCCATTTTGAAACAACAAGTTTGGCCTTTCGGGGAGGCGCGGGACAGCATGAAGATCACCGATGTCGAAATCGTCGAGCTGCGCGTTCCGGGCTGGACCGGGGAAACCTTCGACGGCTCTTATGACAATTGCGTAGTCCTTGTCCACACCGACGAGGGCCTGACCGGCATCGCGGAGGTGGACAGTGTGCCTGCGGTCATCCGGGCGATCATCGAGGCGCCCCGTTCGCACACCCACGCCATGGGCCTGAAGCAGGTGCTGCTCGGCGCCGATCCCTCGGACGTCGGAGGCCTGTGGGAGAGGATGTACGACCTTACGAGCTATTACGGCCGGCGCGGTGTCGTGATCCACGCGATCTCGGCGGTCGACATCGCGCTCTGGGACTTGCGCGGTAAGGCCCTGGGCAAGAGTGTGGGCCGCCTCCTGGGTGAGCGCCGGCGCGATAGCGTGCTGGCCTACGGTACAGTCTATCCGCTCGGAACAGAGCCGGACGAGGTCCGCAAAAACATCGACCGGGGGCTGGCGCTGGGGCTGAAGGCGATCAAGATCGTCGCCGATCCCTTCTGGCGCGAGGACTTCGACAAGACGGCGCGCCTGATCCGCACCGCGCGCCAGCACGTGGGGAGCAACATTCGCCTGATGGTTGACGCCGCCACGGCCTGGTCGGTGGCCGAGGAGGGGCTGCCGCTGATGCCGATCTTCAGGGAGAATGACTTCAGCTGGGTGGAAGCGCCGCTCCCCATCGACGATCTGGACGGGCATGCGCGTTTCCAGGGCTTCGGCATCCCGATCGGCGGCGGCGATCTCGGTCTCACCACCCGCTTCGAATACGAAGAGGCGTTCCGGCGCGGCCGGATCGACATCGCGCAACCCGACGTCACCATGGCCGGCGGGCTGACGGAGTTGATGCGGATATCGGCCCTGGCGAAGGGGCTCGGGCGGCGCGTCGTCACCCACGGCTACAAGTCGAACATCACCATTGCGGCCAACCTCGCCTTCCTGTCGCAGCACTGGATGGACGAACCGCTGGAGTATTCGACCAGCCAGTCGCCCCTGCGCTGGACGCTCACCAACGAGGCGTTTCCGATCGGTCCCGATGGCCGCGTCGCGGTGCCGGACAGGCCGGGGCTCGGCGTGTCCCTAAATCCGGAAACCCTCCGCACGTTCACCGTCGCGAGATGAAGGACAGCAGATGACCAGCCGCATCGCGCGCCTCGAGGTGATCCCCGTCTATTCGCCGGTGAGTTCCGCCAATGACCTCGACGGCACGGCCGACACGGTGATCCGGCGCATCGCCGATTTCTGCGAATTGATGGGAGCCGAGGTCGTCCCGCACGGCTGGAAGACCGGCATCACTTCCGCCGTCGGCCGCCACTTCCAGGCGGCGTGCCCTGCGGCGCCGGTCTTCGAATACGTATCTCCTCATGTATTCGACAGTCCCATGCGGCGTGAACTCGTGTCGCCGGAGCCTGCCGTGGTCGACGGATACATGGCCTTGCCTGCGGGCCCAGGTCTCGGAATTGAACTCAACGAGGAACTGGTCAGCTCATAGCGGCAGGATCTGTGACTTGATGTGCCATTTTGCTGGTCTAAAAGATCCGCTGTTCGGCCCTTCTCGGAGTACCGGTCGAAGCCGAGACGCTCAGCTACGGCGGCCGTTCACAGAGTGACGATGGGCGCGCGGTTGGTCCTGGTCATGGCGAACTGCAGCACTGCGTCAGCCGTGGCGTCGGACATTTGGTCGAGGCCCTCGTCGCTGTTGTTGACATAAGTGTCGCAGGCCTGATGGTAGCAGGGATTGAAGGCCTCGCCTGCCGTGCCGCCGAACAGGGCTGCCTCTTCCGCGGTCTTGATGTCTTCGGCACCCGCGAACAGGCCACCTGCGGGGATACCGACATCGATGAAAGGGCCGTAGTCGGAGCGCCCGTCGAAGGCGGTCGCCTTCACAGTCAGTTTCTGCTTGGCGAAGTATCTGTTGATCACGCTCTCGATGTTGGCCGAGCCATTGGGACCGGCGGTTCCGGTGTCGGAGCCGTCGCCGTCATAGACGAAGCGCCCGAAGTTGGGCGAGCCAATCATGTCGAAGTTGAGGTTCAACGCTATGCGCTTGATCTGCTTCTTGCTCAGCAGACTGACATAATGGGTGACGCGGGGTTCGCTCATCGGGTGGTCGTTATGTCACCCTCCAGATGGCGGAGATGGCCATTCCGAGAAACCTCTTCGCCGATATCCTGCGGCTCATTACCGAACTAAGGCCACCGCCCGATCCGGCGACGGCGTGAACAGGCCTGTTGTCATGCGTTCCAGCTCAAACCAAGGGAGGACTACGCCCTGATGAAAGCGAAAACGGGATTCTCGACCAGCAACAAGCAGACATCACGGTCTTGGCGGTGCGGTGAAGCCATTTGCCAGGGCTCAGTCTTGCCAGAATTGCCAGTTTGCGCAAAACTCAACCTCAACAGGCTGGTCATCTGGTGGATGTCGGCTCAAACAAGTCGAGCCACCTCTCTTTTGCCAAGTTGTTGAAAAACTGAGAATATTCATTGACGCCGATTTTGAAAACCGATTTGGACAATCTCCCACCTTTGAAGCTTGTGTTGGCCGGCGGGTGTGGCGGCATCGGGCGCGCGGCAGCATACGAAGCGAAAAGACAAGGTATGGATGTCGCCATACTGGACCTACCTGCTTCAATAGAGCGGCACCGAGTTGATGATTTGCCGCATTTCACACTGGATGCAAAAGAGCCGGCCTCGGTAGAACACGCAATTGCAAAGGCTGCAGCCCAACTTGGCGGGATAGACGCGTGCGTCAATCTGATCGGGTTCATGACTGCACCCCAAAGCCTCGCGAGCACCACCATCGATACGTGGAAGGAAGTGATTCATGGCAACCTCGATGCTGCTTTTTATCTTTCTCGCGCAGTCCTGCCTTATCTTCATGAGTCAGATCGTGGCGCCCTTGTACACATAGCCTCGGGGCTGGGCGCATGGGCGCGCCCTAACTTTGGTGCGTATGGTCCCGCTAAGGCGGGCATCATTCTACTGACGCGCCAATTGGCACTTGAAAACGCACCAGCCGTTAGGGTGAATGCAGTCGCTCCAGGGGCCGTGGACACGGCTTTTTTGCGCGGCGGAACCGGACGTTCTGATGAGAAGGACGCACCTACTCTAAACCCTAGTAGCTACGGTCAGTTTGTTCCTTTAGGGCGAATTGCAAACCCCCAAGACATCGTCGGACCCGTGATGTTCCTGCTGTCTCATGCTTCGGGCTATATGACGGGTCAAACCTTGCACGTCAACGGCGGCACATACATGCCTTGATGAGCCCTGTGCCCGTTTGACCCCGCTGGGTCAAGTGAACTTGCCCTGGTTAGACGTCTCCCTTGACCGGTTGACTATGCGGCCCTTCCTTCTTCCTCGCCAAGCCCCGTTCCTTCATTTACGCGCGCCTTCTCGAAATTCATTTTCGACGACAATTTCAATCCTGATCTGACGCCTATCAGGTGGGTGCGGCTGTGTCAGGTGTGGGTTTACCCTGACTAGAGCGTCGTTCCATCAATTGAATCCATATCCAGCGGCTTCAAAGTAGTTCCTGATTACGCACCTTGCTCAGCCGTCGGGAGTCTGGTACAAATAGCGAACATCATTGATTGCAGGGGTGTTTTTTGATGGCGCGCAACAAGGTGCAGTTCCAGAAGGGGCTCAGCGAGCCTGCATTCGAACTCCAATACGGCACCGAGGAACAATGTCGGGCTGTTGCCGTGGCTTCGCGGTGGCCGAATGGCTTTGAGTGCCCCGCCTGCGGTGAGGCGCGGCATAGCATGTTGAAATGCCGCGAGTTGTTTCAGTGCACCGGCTGCCGCAGACAGACTTCGTTGATAGCAGGGACGATCTTTGCCTCCACCAAAC
>CAMDBX010000112.1 GCA_945889445.1 Rhizobium sp. Q54 | reverse complement strand
GTCGCAACTCCCTGCGAAACAAGGACATCGACCTGTCGCAGCTTGGCGACGATCTCTTCAGGCGTGTGTTTCTTCCTTGGCATGTTCTGATCCTCCTTGATGCCATAAGACATACTTCAAGTCGGACCACTTCAGTGGGGGTGGATCAGCGGCAGTAGCGACCTTAAGTGATTCCCCGGATTGCCGAACCCTTCCCGCCACTTAGAAGTTGTTCCCCAGACGGGATCTGGACCCTGATAACAAGGGCTATTCCGTGGGGGAACGATGAAACTCTTGAAGCGTAGCCTTGTCCTGCGACACCAGCGATGCGCTCACACTTACAGGCACCGCCGACCTCACCTGGGCGTTCTGACACGGTCAGCAACGGCGAAGTTGCCGCCGATCAAGATTACGTAAGCGAGGATTGTACATGCTGTCAGTTCCCGAGGAGTTCCTGCTCCTTACTCTGAAAGACGAGGGTGGCGCGTTCGTGGACCTTCCTGCGGAGTCGCGGCGGGCTGGGTTCGTTGGTGCAACACTCATGGAACTCGCGTTGCAGGACCGCCTCGATTACGACAACACTCAGGTCTGGTTGGTAGATGAGACACCGACCGGGAGCCATTCTCTTGATCCAGTTCTGACCTAGCTCTCCAAACCCCTCTTCAGCAAACAGTCAGAACACCTCATAAGTCGATTGGTTGATCTCGGAGATTCGGTCCGTGAGGCTTGCCTGAATAGGCTTTGCGAAAGGGGTATTCTCGTTGAGACCGAAGGTCGCTTCCGCTGGTTGCTCAAGGCCCGCCGCTATCCGATAACCGATGGAAGGGAGATTTGCGAAGTGAAGCTCCGCCTGCTTGAAGTGCTGCTGCACGATGGGCTTCCAGACCCGCGTGATGTCTGCCTCATGTCACTGGTCGAGACTTGCGGGTTGACCGGTCAGATTGTGGAGCGATCTGATCTGGCGCTCGCTGAAAGCCGAATAGCAATGTTCTCGAAGATAGAACTCGTCGGTCAGGACTCTCGCCGGTACCTCGAGATCCTGAGCCGTTCGATGGTGCTTGCGATCCACTCCGACGTCTGACCACGCGAAGACATAGGACGCTCCCGGAGGAACGTCTTCAAGCTACTGCCCCGAATGATCAGCGAGTGCCGAATTCACTACAACATGCGGAGGCCACACTCCGCCCTCAGATACCGTCCGCCAGCGCCCGTCACCATAGTACCGCCACCCACACTCGACGGAACCACAAACATGCAATAGTCTATCACTCGGCATGGAACAAAATGTCGGACAGGCCAATAAAGCAATCAGTGCTCCCCTCTGGCAGGCCTACTCAAGACAAAGTTCTCCTGCTCTGAGGTTTCGACGGCGCCGCTGCGAGTAACCCTCATCGTCTTGATCGCCTCGGAGGGATCCATCCCAAGCTCAAAAAGCATAAGGGCCGCCACGGTACCAGCGCGGTCGAGCCAAAGTTTGCAATGAATGAGCACACCACTTCCGTTCTGGACCCAGCAATAGCTTGACTTTATTCGGCAAAGACTGACCAGCAGCAAAGGCGGTGGGCTCCGTTTAGCTCATCCAATTGCCTCCATCTACGTTTAGGGTCTGGGCCAGGATGTAGTCGCTGTCGGAACTTGCGAGAAACACTGCTGCACCCGTTATATCTTCGGGCCTTCCCATACGGCCAAAAGGAACAGCCTCTCCGACAAGGCGTTTCTTCTCGCCGAGCGGCCTGTTTTCATACTTTGCGAACAGTGCGTCGACCTGGTCCCACATGGGCGTGTCGATCACGCCAGGGGCAATGGAATTGACGTTGATACGATGCTTGATCAATTCAAGAGCCATGCTCTGCGTGATGCTGATAACAGCCGCCTTGGTTGCGCAATAGACGGCGACCCGCGCTTCACCACGACGGCCAGCCTGACTGGAGAAGTTTATGATCTTCCCTCCTTTTCCAGCGGTAATCATCAGTGCAGAGATGGCCTGGCTTACAAACAGAAGTCCCCGCACGTTGATTGCGAACTGGCCATCAAATTGCGCCTCGGTGATTTCCGAGAGCGGCTCCATGCCGAACACAGCGGCACCATTCACCAGTATGTCGGGCGGACCTGCTTCCGTGGCAACAAAGCTCGCCATGTCCCGGATCGAGGCATTCTTGCTGACGTCCACTGCAACAGCAATAGTACCGCCTCCAATATCTCGGGCTGCCTGTCTGGCCTCTTCAATGAGCAGATCACAAATGACGACCCGCGCGCCCTCTTCCACATAACGTGCCGCGATGGCGCGCCCGATGCCACGCGCACCACCCGTGATAACCGCAATCTTGTTCCGAAGTTTCATTTGTGACCTATCAACGATTGACAGATGTAGATAAGCGTGCATAGCTATGCATGGCTCTTGGTGGCCGTCAACGTGCAAGATTACGGACGAGAACAAGCTTCGGGCTTGGTGCCTGACTTGCGACCCTCTCGGTTTTGACAAGAAGAAGACTTCCTCAGGAAGCTTTCCCAGACAAAAAGAAAAATAGAAACAGGCATGCCACGGACGTGGCGTTGCCATAGGGAGGATTTACTCAAATGGTCAGGAACATCGAACTCGGACTCGGACGTCCGTTAAAGCGTCGTCAGCTTCTGAAGGGTGCGGCCGCCATCGCCGCCGTGGGAATGTTTCCTGCGATCATCTCGCGTCGCGGAAATGCGGCCGATATGCCGACCCTCGTCAATTCCATTCGCTCGCTTTCCAACCCTTATCACGCCACATGGAATGCGGGAGGCGCTGCCTTCGCCAAGTCCGTTGGCGCTGAGTACGTCACACTGGTGACCGAAGGCAACAGCGAAAAAGGCATCGCTGACATCAAGGCAATCCTCGCCAAGACTGGCGGGAACTGCGCCATCAACATCGACCCGAACGATGCGCCAGACGCCCGGCCCATCGTCGAGGCCTGTAAGGAAGCCGGCGCTTATGTCGTCACGCAGTGGAATAAGCCGGTCGATCTCCATCCCTGGGACTACAATCCTAATTATGTCGCCCACATCTCTTTCAGCGGCGTCCCCTATGGCAAGGCCATGGCAGAGGCTCTCTTTAAGTCTATGGGTGGGAAGGGCGGCATTGTCGCCCTCGGCGGCATCGAGTCAAACGTCCCCGCCATCGAACGCAAGGCAGGCCTCGAGCAGGCGCTGAAAGAAAATCCTGGGATCCAACTTCTCGATTTCCAGGTTGCCAATTGGTCCGACACCGAAGCTCTCGAGAAAACCAATGCGTGGCTGACGCAATTTGGTGACAAGATCGGGGGAATATGGGCTGCCAATGATGGCATGGGGCTTGCCGCCATCGAAGCGCTGCGCGCCGACGGGCGTGCCGGAAAGGTGCCGGTTACCGGCATCGACGGCATCAAGCTTGCGGTCGAAGCGATCCAGAAGGGCGAGATGGCAGGCACGGTTGCCTGGGATCCGTTCTGGCAGGGCGGCATGGGCCTGGCCATCGCTTTCGATGCAAAGACCGGCGTGTTCGACCCAGCCAAGGAATCAAAGGACCATCGCGAATTCTATGGCACGGGCGTCGTCATCACTGGAGAGAATGCTCAGGCATATTATGACACCAACATAAAGTCGGAGCCGACCTTGGATTGGAAAGATATCTGGGGCCGCGCCAGCGGTCAGATCCAGTACAACTAGCAAGCTCTCAAGGCGCGCAGCCTCCCAGCTGCGCGCCTCGTCCTCCAGTCGGCTTCATACCCCATTCATGGCAGCAGAGCAGTGGTGCCATCTTCAATCAGCAGCGCTTCCGGAAAGGCTCCAGACCCTGAATAACTCGACCACCGTCCTCTCTTCGAATGACGCTCGAAGGCCGAGACTGCGGCGCTTGCGTATTGCATCCTGGGCGCCCGTTATCGTCCTGTTGCTACTTTGCGCGATCATCAGCGTTATCAATCCGAACTTTCTCAGCTTCGGCAACATGGTGCGGATCAGCCAGTCGGCCATGATACCGCTGGTGCTCGGCATTGGTGCGACCTTCATCATTATCATGGGGTCGATCGACCTCTCGGTGGAAGGCGTCTTGACCCTTGCCGCCGTGGTCCTCTCGATGCTTGTCCTGAACGGGGAAAATGCGAATGACTATGGATTGTTCGCCGTGGCAGCGGTCCTGATCGTCGGAGCTGGCGTAGGCTTCATCAACGGGCTCATTAACGTGCGACTGAAAGTGCCGTCGTTCATGACGACCCTGGGCACCTGGTTCATCGGCGTGGGAATTGCCAATGCCTTGCTGGGCGGCATGGCCACCCGGATAAATGATCCATGGATCCGTGGCCTTGCCATCGAGCGTTTCTGGGGATTCCCGTGGGGCGTCTGGGTGGCACTGCTCTGCCTGTTGATCGCACTCATCATCCAGAACTACACGCGGCTTGGCCGTCATGTCTACGCTCTGGGCGGCGGTGAGGAACTTGCGGCGCTTTCCGGAATTTCCGTTGCCCGGGTGCGGATTGCCGCCTTCACCATTGCTGGCGTCTTCTATGCAGTAGGAGGAATATTGGCGGCGGCCCAACTCGGACTGGGCAATGCCCAGATTGGAAATGGCCGCCTGTTTACGACAATTACCGCTGTCGTCGTGGGTGGCACCTCGCTCTCTGGCGGGCAGGGGAGCGTGCTCCAGACAGTTGTTGGCGTGCTCATTGTTGTGGTCCTGTCCAATGGAATGGTGCTAATGGGGGTGCCTCCCAGCGTACAGATCGGTGTGCAGGGCCTGATGATCATCGCTGCGGTCGCGCTGTCGATCAACCGCAAGCTCATGAAGATCATCAAGTGAAGATGACCGCGGAAATTCCCACGCTTTCGCTGGTCGACGTCGACAAGCGATTCCCAGGCGTCCATGCCCTGAAGCGCGTGTCGATAAACATCATGCGCGGCGAGGTGGTCGGGCTCATCGGAGAGAATGGCGCCGGAAAATCGACGCTGATGAAGATCCTCAGCGGCGTGTATCAACCTGATGCTGGCGAAATCCGCATTGCCGGACAAGCCGCAACTTTCGACGACGCCGCTGATGCAAACCGCAAGGGCATCGGCATGGTCTTCCAGGAGCAGTCCCTGCTCACCAACATGACTGTCGGCGAAAACATCTACCTCGGCAACGAGGCGCAATTCACGCGCTTTGGCATCGTCGACTGGGGCCGGCTCTATGCAGCGGCTGAACGGCAGCTTGCCAAGGTTCAGGTCGACGTCGATCCCAGAGCGAGGGCCGATACGCTAAGCTTTGCATCACGGCAGATGGTCGAACTCGCCAAGGCGCTGACGCTGGAGGAGCATGCCGGCGACCATTTTGTCATCCTGCTTGACGAGCCTACCTCTGTCCTCGAGCGGGCCGAGATCGATATCCTCTTCGAACGTGTGCGAGCTCTGAAATCACGCGCGTCCTTCATCTTTGTGTCGCATCGCCTTGATGAGGTGCTCGAACTGGCCGACCGGATCTACGTCATGAAGGACGGCGCGGTGGTAGCAGACCTCAATTCATCGGAGGCAGATACCACGAAGCTGCACCATCTCATGGTGGGTCGGAGCCTTCAGGCTGAGTATTACCGGGAACCACTGCAAAGACCGTATCGCGAGAATGTTGTTCTCGAGACCGAGAACCTCTCTCTCGGCCACGCCTATAAGAATGTAACGTTCCAGCTTCATGCCGGCGAGATTCTCGGAATTGCCGGCGTGATTGGCTCTGGACGCGAGGAACTCACCCGCACTCTGGCGGGATTTGCGCCTCATGACAGTGGCCTGCTGCGGATTGACGGTCAGAGTGTGAGGCTGACGACGCCTGCCAAGGCTGTCGATCTTGGCCTCGGCTACGTTCCCCGCGAGCGGCGAGTCGAGGGTCTGGTTCTGTTCTTGCCGGTGGCGGCAAACATCACGCTCGCGGATCTCGCAACGTTCACCCGAAATGGCCTGATCAATTCCAGGGAGGAACGGCGCATCGCCGAAGGCTGGGTGGAGCGCCTCAGGATCAAGACGCCCACCATCAATACTCTTTGCCTGAACCTGTCGGGCGGGAACCAGCAGAAGGTGGTCCTGGCGAAATGGTTGCAGGCCAAGGCCCGCATTCTAATTCTCGATCATCCAACGCGTGGACTAGATGTCGGTGCCAAGGAGGAGGTGTATGATCTCGCTCGGGCAGTTACCTCAGAGGGACTGGCCGTCATCCTGACTTCCGACACGCTGGAGGAAACGATCGGCCTCAGCCACAGACTGCTGGTGATGCGCGATGGCGAGATCACGCACCGAACGGATGCAGCCCCCGGCCACAAGCCAAGCCAGATCGATCTCATTGGACACATGGTGTAGATGCCGATGAATTCGTCTCTCAAGAGGCTCAACATCGACAGGCTGCGGCATTGGCTGCCGCTTGCAACCCTGATCATCCTCGTGACCGTCGTCGGCGTGATGGAGCCGGTATTCCTCCAACCCTCGACCCTGTTGCAGCTGGCAAGCGACACGGCCGTTTTGTTCATTCTGGCGACTGGCGTCACCTTCGTCATCATGCTGGGTGGCATTGACCTGTCGCTTCAGTCGATGGCGTCATTCTCCAGCGTCATCGTTGCCCTCACGATTGCGCAACTTGGATATGTCTCCTTCGGACTAGCTGTCGGAACCGGCATTCTCGCCGGATTTCTCTCGGGCATTGCACATGTGAAGCTAAAGATACCGTCTTTTATCGCGACGCTAGCAATGGGTGGTGTGCTTTTCAGTGCTGCACTGGTAGCATCGAAAGAGCGTTCGATCACGCTGGGGGATGCCGAACGCAGCTACCAGACATGGGTGACGGGCAGTCATTTCGGCATTCCCAATGTCATTATCGTCGGCCTCATAGTCCTGATCGTGGCTCATGTCCTTCAGGCCCACACCCGGTTCGGCCGCTACAGCGCCGCGATCGGCGCCGGCGAACCTGCTGCCTATGCCTCAGGTGTCAAAGTTGATCGGCAGAAGATCTTCGCATACATGCTCTCCGCAGGCTTTGCAGCACTGGCAGGCGTCATCCTTGCTGGCCGCCTGTCGAGTGGTTCGCCGACGCTTGCGGCCGAAATGCTGCTACCATCAATCGCGGCCGTCGTAGTCGGCGGCACCGCCATCACAGGCGGTGTCGGCAGCATTTGGCGCACCTTGGTGGGCTCACTCATCATCTCGGTCGTACGCATCGGTATGACCTTTTTGAGCGTCAACATCTTTGCGCAGAATATCGTCTTCGGCTCGGTCCTCGTGCTGGCTGTCGCCGTCACGATCGACCGCTCCAAGATTCCAATCGTCAAGTAAAAGGGAGTATCGCCATGGACATGGGTCTGCAGAACAAAGTTGCGGTGATCACGGGCGGGAGCGTCGGTATTGGCCTTGCAGTCGCCAAAGGTCTTGCCGCGGAAGGTTCACATATCGTTCTGGTTGCACGAGATGCCGGACGGTTGGAAGCAGCGCGTTCCGAGTTTGCTGCTGGTGCCAAAGTCAAGGTTGCCACCGTTGCCTGTGACGTGGCGACGGCCGAGGGCTGCGCGATCGCCATTGCGGCCGTCCAGAAAGAGTTCGGGGGCGCCGACATCCTGATCAACAATGCCGGAACCGGTAGCAACGAAACGATTATGGAGGCGCCGGATTCGAAGTGGCAGTACTACTGGGACCTCCACGTGATGGCCGCAACACGGATGGCGCGCGGCCTCGTACCCATGATGAAACACCGGGGTGGTGGCGTCATTCTCAACAATTCATCGATCTGTGCATCCCAGCCCCTATGGTACGAACCGATCTACAACGTCACCAAAGCAGCGCTTGTCATGCTTTCGAAGACCATGGCGACTGAATTCATCAAGGATGGCATCCGGGTTAACGCCATCAATCCTGGGTTTGTCCTCACACCTGATTGGATCAAGACCGCAAAGCAGCTGACCGCCGATTCGGGCGGTGACTGGCAAGGCTATATCGACCAACTCGCCAAGGAAAATGCGCCGATTGGGCGGTTTTCGTCGCCCGAGGAAATTGCCAATTTCTTCGTCTTTCTCTGTTCGGCCCGTGCCAGCTATTCGGTTGGATCGACCTATTTCATCGATGGAGGAATGTTGAAAACAATCTGAATAACTGGCAAGAGGCACCATCGATTGCCACTTGTCCCTGACGCCACTCAAATATGACACAGAGCCGCCGCTATCCCTCGTCTACCGATGTCGCTCGTCTCGCCGGTGTCTCGCAGTCCGCTGTGTCACGCACCTTCTCTGAGGGTAAGAGTGTCTCCGAAGATACGCGCAAGAAGGTCCTCAAGGCCGCAAAACAACTTGGATACAGTCCGAACTTCATTCCCCGGATACTGCTCAAGAATCGGTCTTACTTCGTGGCTGTGGTGATCAGTGGAACGAGTAATTCGTTCTATGCCCTGGCGTTCGAGGAATTTACTAAGGCGCTTCAGAAGACCGGTCATCAGGTTCTGCTTATACATACTGATAGCGACCACTCACTCGACGGCGTCCTGCCTCGCCTTGCGAGCTACCGGGTCGATGCAATCGTAAGCGCTCTGCCCGTGCTCTCAGAAGAAGCAGCTCAATCCCTGGCGCAGATCAACATTCCCGCGATCTCGTTCAATACGCCGGTGAAGAATCGGTGGGTTGCTTCGGTCTGCGCCGAAAGCGCAGGCGGTGCCGCAGTCATCGCAGATCTATTCGTTGAGCGAGGAGCGAAGTCCTTTGGTTACATCGCCGGATCCGCTGGCAGTCACGCAAGCAACGAACGCCTGCGGGGATATCAGGCGAGACTTCGCCGACATGGATTTTCTCAAGTTCAGAAGATTGATGGAGACTATCATTACGATGGTGGATACGAAGCGGTCCTGAGCTTCAGTCGCATCGGTCCGATCCCCGATGCCATCTTCTGCGGAAATGATCTCATGGCACTCGGCGCGATGGACGCGCTGCGTCATGAACTCGGGCTTTCGGTTCCAAGCGATGTTCTTGTTGCAGGTTTCGACAATGTCCCAGAGGCATCATGGAAGTCGTACAGCTTGACGACTATTGTACAGGACTACCCGCAAATGGTTGCTGATGCCATGGAGCTTCTACAGTTCATGATGACATCAGGCAACTCCGCAGGGGGTATTCTTCGGACTGTGCCATGCAAACTCATCGAGCGTAACTCGACTGCGAGGTAGTCAGCAGACTGGCAGTGGCGGACAGCCACCTCTGGTCTGCAATAACCAGGAAGTGGACCAGTGTGGATATCTACGATCTTGCGAGACATCCTGTTTCACGGCCCAATTGGACTGCAGGATATACTCAATCATCAAGAATGGGTCATCACAGGAATTGACGCCATGGCCCCCACCTCGCTAGGTGTCAGTATCGGGCTCGGCCATGGCGAAGGCATCGATTTCTATGTTCATACCAGGATAGGCGAGGACGGGAAGCGAAATGTCGGTCGTTGCCGGACCCGGCGCATCAAAGAAGGCCTGCCGGATTACCATACCCTCGGCCAGCGCCTTAGATCCCGCCGGCCCCACATACATCGTGGTGAGCTTACAGATATCGCGGTAACCGGCCCCAAGTTCACGCAGGATGGAACCAATGTGAACCATCGCTTGAGCTGTCTGAGATCGTATGTCGAAAGGGTTCACCGCGCGGCCCTTGGTGTCGAGCGATACCTTTTGCTCCGGCTTTTACAGATCGAACTGAGCTGCTTCTGGCGGCAGCCATTTCAGCTGCCACCCCGAGCGGCTGCCTGTCTCTGGAACTGGACCGGGATCGTCTGGCTTGGCCTCGATCTTGTCACGGTCCACCGATGCACCACGGAGAAACCTGGACTTCTCATAAGCGTGATCGGCGATCACCTCGAGATACAGGCAAACGGTCTTGCCATCGTAGGGCAGGAAGGTCGGCAGGAGCCTGGCCTCGTCACTCAGCCTGGCAGCCCTGACGATCGGGCTGTTCGAGAGCGATGTCAGCTTCATCAATCGCCCGATTGACTTGCGCCATGGCCTCGGGGTTGTCCGTTATTGACATGTCCCTTGGGATACCGACTTGGTCCGACCAACCGATCCAGTGTACGAGTGAACCTTGCCAGCAGGCCCGCCACGGTATGATCTCGGAGGGAACATCCTGCGCCCAGGCGCTGAAGAGCGGGACCGTCCCATCGTAGGGCAACAGCGAGGGGTCGCCCCCAGCAGCCTGAAAGTAGGTCCCCCCCAGCAGTGTCACTGGGATTCCTCTGAGGGCATCGCCTTGCGCGGCGTTCCACCCGTCAGGTCCAGAGGTGAACTTGACCGTGTTCTCGGCACTAAGCCCCT
Organism: Rhizobium sp. Q54; assembly: GCA_945889445.1. Lineage (GTDB taxonomy): Bacteria > Pseudomonadota > Alphaproteobacteria > Rhizobiales > Aestuariivirgaceae > Aestuariivirga. Next base: position 3,193 of record CAMDBX010000112.1, on the reverse strand, counting down.
TGTCCGCAGCCTTCACGAGTTCAGCCCAGCCCTTGACGGAACGCTCGCAGAAGGCAACGCCCGCGCATGCCGAGATATTGATCTCTCCGGCATGGAACCGCGGCGCAGTCGCTCCTGTGTGAGGTGACGAGATAGTGGTGAGGGAACGTACCCTGATCGGCGAGTTAATGTCCTTGAGGACCTTGATCGCCGCACGGTCCCACATGCCGCCATTAGAGTGACCGACCAGGTCAACGTCGGTGATTCCGTATTGGGTATGGAGATAGCCCAGAAAGCGGGCCAGTCGCTCGCCCCCGGCATTCCAGTCTCCTGTCGACATGATGGTCATCGACTCGGGTAACTGCGGTGCGCAGTCGGTGAAGGGACCGATGCTGTCCTTAGAGGGCTCTTTGACAATGCCCCAGTCGTCCATCGCTGGCGCCGTGAACACCTGTTTTCCTTTTTCCAGCAGATACTTGCGAAGGGCGGTGTAGGTGCTGCCCGCGGCGAGAAAGCCGTCACCGTCCATGCACGCGTGGGTCGGCGTCGTGAAGGGTGTGCGAAGCGCACCTCCCGAAACGAGGACAACGGCTCGAGTTTGACTTGAAGCCGCGTTGGAGTTGGAGGACGTGGCCAAAGATAGATAGCCCGCGAGGATCAGAGTCAGGCCGATCACGGGGAAGACCAAGCGTTTCATGAACAATTCCTTATCAGCATACTGCACAATCAATATACATAAGTTTAGGTAACTCGATCAGGCGGCGGGGCGTTCCATATAGATCCAATAGGGCTGCAGGAAGTCCGGCGGCTCCGCACCCGGATAGGGACCGCGCCGAACGAAGCCAGCCGCTTCATAGATCTTCTGGGCCGACAGCATGAAGACACCGGTATCCAGCCGGACAACGGCAAAGCCGCGCTGTTCCGCCTCGGCGATAAGTTGTCTGACCATGCGGGCGCCCAGGCCTTTGCCACGATGCTCCGGCCAGGTGTAGATGCGCACGATTTCCGGCACGCCATCGGGAAGTGTCCGCAGTCCGCCCATGGCGGCGACCTTGCCGTCAGCGTCGCGCAGGAAATAGACCTGTGCTGCATGCGGAACGGCACGCAGCGCCACGTCCAGCGTGAGGTTCACATAGCTGGCGCGGTCCATGCCGATGATGTCTTGCAGGCCCTTGCCGGTGACGCGGGCAAGCTCCCCGTCCATCCAGGCAAAATAGGCTTCGTTGAGTACCCGAAAGGCATTGAGGTCATCGGGGTCCCGCAGATCGGCGGGAATGAAGGTGAAGTCTTCCGCAGCAGCCATTGCCGGTCCTTCCAGTCATCGGTCGAACGGGTTGGAAAAGTGTCACATCCCGGCAAGTAGTAGGGCCGTTTCTTGACCAGTTCCGGTTTGAGTATGTACCGGCCCTTCAGCGCCTGCAAGGGAGGCATGGTAACTGTTAGCGCAAAGTCAGAATGTCTCCTTCATGGTCATGAACCGGGAGGGGGTTGGGGATGGAGTCTGGTCTGTTGGTGATGGGCGTTGGCGACGGCTTGGAAGATCTTGGACACGGGCAGCGCCTTCAAGATCACCGACGCCCGGGGGCGCCCCGTCGCCGCGATCTTGGCTTTCACCGCCGCCACGTCGCGCGGCAGGACTGGACGGCGGAATTATTCAACACGTCGACCGCGCCAAAGGGCCACGGCTTCCATCTCGTGGACCCTGTTGGACCTGCCGCCACCGAGAAGGGCTTCTCCTGCTACAGCTTCGTGCCCAACCCCGCGGTGCCGCTCAAGATCATCGTGCTTGATGACACGCAGCGCAAGGATGACGGCTCGCATGACATTCACGGCCATGGCTATCTCGATGCCGTGCGCTGGGCGTGGCTGAAGAACGAACTGGCGGAGGGCCAGGCAGATGGCCAGCTGATGATCATTTCTGCCCATGTGCCGATTGGCGTTTCGGCCATCGGCTCCGAGATGGAATGGTGGAGCGAGACGGCGGGCATCGCGCCCGGCCTCTCCAATGCCGTGAGCCTGGCGGATCTGGTGGCGACACTCAACGCTGCGCCGAACCTGCTGATGTGGATCTCCGGGCACCGCCACTTCAACACGGTGAAGGCCTTCGTCTCGCCTGATCCGGCGCATCCCGAAATGGACTTCTGGCAGTTCGAGACATCGTCGTTGCGCGACTTTCCGCAGCAGTTTCGCACCTTCGAGATCCGCCTCAACGAGAATGGTACGGTATCGGTCATCACGCTCAACGTCGATCCCGCCGTGGCTGAGGGCACACCTGCCGCCACATCGCGCCGCTGCGCCGTGGCGGTGCAGCAGATCGTCCGCAACGACTTGCGCCTCAACGTGCCGAACGACGCGACGCTGGGAGGCAAGGACACCATTCCGCTTCCCTCGATGGACCCGTCGCGCCCGCAGGACGGCTTGCCCGCCCCCAGCATCCGCTTCACCGACCTCGCTGCGGCCGATCCGCCGGTGCCCTATCACGCGTCCTGCAATGCCGAGCTGGTGGTGCCGCTGAGCCCTGACATGGCGGCGAAGCTGAAGGCGCTGTTCTAGGCCACTCAGCCCGCCGGCGCCTTCTTCTTTTCCGCCATGTAGACGCTGACCAGCCCGGCGCCGACCAGCAGGCCGATGCCAGCCCAGTCCTTGAGCGGCGGGACGTTGCCGAACACCAGCCAGCCGAGGGCGATGCTCCACAGCAGTGCCGTGTACTCGAAGGGCGCCAGACTGCTGGCATCGGAGAGGGTGTAGGCCTTGGTCAGCAGGAAGGTCGACGCCGAGCCCACCACGCCGCAGACCAGCAGAACGATGAAGTCGCGGGTCGACGGCCATTGCCAGCCGCTGAGCAGGAAGCTCATGCTCGGGTGGAGTTGCACGTCGCTGGCGAATTGCCCGGCGCCGAGCATGATGGCGAGCGCCACGCCCGTCAGCGACAGCCATGTCTGGCTCTGCAATGCCATGACGCCGGGATCGCTGTCGCCGCCTGCCTTGCGCACAAGGATCACCGCACCGGCATAGGTGAGGGCGGAGAGCAGCGGCAGCACCATGGCCCACTCGAACACGCCGTAGCCCGGATGGATGATCAGCACCACGCCCACGAAACCCGCCGCGACCGCGCCCCACTGTGCGGCATTCACCTTCTCCTGCAGCAGCAGCACGGAGAGGGCGGTGATCATCAGCGGGGCCGAGAGGTAGAGGGCACCCACTGTGGCCATCG
>CAMDBX010000111.1 GCA_945889445.1 Rhizobium sp. Q54 | reverse complement strand
AAACGCCTCCGGGAAGCCGGTAAACCATTCAAAGTCGCTCTCGTCGCAGCCATGCACAAGTTCCTCACCATCCTCAATGCCATCATGCGCGACAACTCGGAGTTCCGTCATAGCCATTGAAAATCGACAGTTGCTTGTCCCGGCGATCCTCTTTGTCGGTCACGGAAGAGGATGCCCGGGTCAAGCCCGGGCATGATGAAGGAGGGGTTAGCGCTGCGCTCAGCCGAACAGCACAGGTGCTGTCTCGATGACGATACGAAGCCCGATCCCCACCGCGATGAGGCCGGCGACAACCTGCAGCGACCGGCTGGCCCAAGTCAGCGTGTTGGCGGTCCAGGACAGGGGCACGGCGATCACGGCTGAAAAGGCCGCCATGCCGGCGATTGACCCCATTGCGAAGACCAGCATGAAGACAAGGCCCACATGCACCGACGGTGCGCTCGAGGCGGCCAGCGCCACCAGTGCTGCCGAGCCCGCCAGGCCGTGCATCATGCCGATGGCCAGGCTGCGGCCCCAGGCACCCTTCGGGTGGCCATGGGCATGGGCGCTCTGCGTGTGGTCCCTCACGTCGCCCGCGTGGCTGTGGGCATGGAAGTGCACCTCGCCTGTGCGGTGGCGGTGGATGTGGAAATGGATGCGCGCCTTGGCGATGGCATAGATCAGGCGGCCGCCCAGCAGCAGCATCATGAGGCCGACGATGAATTCGAGGCCCGTCGCCAGCCGGTCGTTCAGGTTCAGCTCCAGCGCATAAACGGCGCCGCCGAAGGCACCCAGCGTCAAGGCATGGCCCAGCCCCCACAGGGCGCCATGACGCACGATGCGGCTCGTGCCGCGCTTGTCGGCGGCAATCGATGCGACGGTTGCAATATGGTCAGCCTCCAGCGCGTGCTGGAGTCCCAGAAGGAAACCGAAGACGATCCACGTGAACATGCGGGCATCTATAGCGGCTTGCCCCCCTGTCCGCGAGGGCTGTTTGCGGCAGTGCGCGTCGGAATCCGGCTTTCACGCGTTGTCACGCCGCAGCCGAGCAGCCAGTTTCCCGCCCGCCCGGCCGAGGACGGCCACCCCAGGGCGCAAACGACTGGACAGACACGCCGAGACCCCCGGCGAGGCGAGGATTTTTCCGATGAAGCTTCTGAATGCCATGCTGACGAAGATCATCAGGACCGGCACCCTCGAAGTGGTGGATGCGGAGGGCCATGTCCATCGCTACGCCGGCACGGCCGAGCCCTTCGTGCGCGACAAGCTGCATGACCCATCGCTCTACCGCTCGCTCGTCTGGAACCCTGACCTCAAGGCGGGCGAGGCCTACATGGAGGGCACGCTCACCATCGAGCAGGGGACGCTCCGCGATTTCCTGACGCTGTTCGCCATCAACCGGGGTGTGTCCCGCAAGCTTCCGATCCAGAAGCCGCTGCGGCGCCTGGCCAAGCGGATGAAGTCGCTGTGGCAGCGCAACACGCTCATCCAGTCGCAGCGCAATGTGGCGCATCACTACGACTTGTCGAATGAGCTCTACGGCCTCTTCCTCGACAGCGGCATGAATTATTCCTGCGCCTATTTCCGCTCGCCCACGGACACGATCGAGGAAGCCCAGCAGAACAAGCTTCGCCATATCGCCGCCAAGCTTGACCTGAAGCCCGGCCAGCGCGTGCTCGACATCGGCTGCGGCTGGGGCGGCATGGCGATCTACCTCGCGCAGAACTTCGACGTTCATGTCACAGGCGTCACCCTGTCCAAGGAGCAGCTGGCTCTCGCACAGCAGCGGGCCGATGAGCTGGGCCTTGCCCACAAGATCAGCTTCCAGTTCAAGGATTACCGCGACGTGGCGGGCAGCTTCGACCGTATCGTGTCGATCGGCATGTTCGAGCACGTGGGCATTTCCTACTTCCAGCAGTATTTCGGCAAGATCCAGAGCCTGCTGGCGCCGGGTGGCGTGGCGCTGGTCCACGCCATCGGCCGCAAGGGCGGCCCAGGCACCACCGGCAAATGGCTGCGGAAATACATCTTCCCCGGCGGCTATTCTCCGGCCCTGTCAGAAACCTTTGCCGCCATCGAGTCCTCGGGGCTGTGGGTGACCGACACCGAAATCTGGCGCCTGCATTATGCCGAGACGCTGCGCGCCTGGTATAACAGGTTCGAAGCCAACCGCGGAAAGGCCGAGGCGCTGCTGGGCGAGAAGTTCTGCCGCATGTGGGAGTTCTACCTCATCACCAGCGAGCTCAGCTTCCGCTACTTCAAGCACATGGTGTTCCAGATCCAACTGGCCAAGGCCGTCGACACCTTGCCGCTGCAGCGCGACTACATGGTGGATGTAGAGAGAAAGCTGATGTCCTCGGAAGGCGGGCGCTGAGGTTCCCGCATCAACCCAGATGGCAGCCGGGCTTGCGGTGGCCGGCCACATATTCGTCGATCAACTGGCGGTAGCGCACCGGGCCGAAGCTGGCGAAGTGGCCGCCGTGCACGATGGACACGGGAAGCGTGCGCAGGCGGTCCAGCGTCTTGACATAGACAGGGACGTCGGAATGATAGGCATCATCGATCAGCGGTCCGTCATAGATGATGTCGCCCGACAGGAAGGTGCCGGTCTTCTTCTCGAACAGGCCGATGCCGCCGGGCGAATGGCCCGGCGTGTGGATGACCTCGAAGGCGCGGTCGCCCAAGTCGATGACATCGCCCTGTTCGAGGATGCGCTCCACGTGGGCCGGCTTCACATGGTACATCGCCTGGTCCCAGCCTTCAGGTTGGGCGATGAACATGTCGTCGGTGGCATAATGCGCGAGGATCAGGTCGTTCTGCGGGTCAGCGAGGATTTGGGCTTCGGCGGAATGCACCGCGCAGTGGCCGAATTCGTGGTGGCAGCCGATGTGGTCGAAATGGGTGTGGCTCGCGACACAGGTGATTTCGCGCCCGGAGACGAGCGGCACGTGCGCGCGAAGGCTAAAGTGGCCGAGGCCGGAATCGAACAGCAGGTCGCGGTCGCGGCCTCTCACGTGCCAGATGTTGCAGCGGAAGAAGGGCTTGATCCACGGTTCGTGGATCAGCGTCACGCCATCGGCGAAGCGAAGGGTCTCGTACCACTCGGTTGCACTTACGCGGAGGTCCATGGGCTCAGTCCTTCAGCACGATCACGTGGGGGGCATCGATGGAGAGCATCATGCGCTCACCCTGCAGTACCCGGGTCTCGGCGGGAAGCCGCGCCAGCAAATCGACGCCATTGGCGCGTGCCGTCACCCGCTTGAAGGCGCCCTGGTAGACGACGTCCGTCACCTCCGCCGCGATGGCGCCGCCGAGCGACACGTGCTCAGGGCGGATTGCCACGTGGCTGGCGTCACTGGCGGCCGGGAAGCGGCCGAGCGGCGTGTCGATCATGCCATTGGCGGTGGTGCCTGACAGGATCGTGCTTTCGCCCATGAAGGTTGCGGTGAAGCGGGTGGCGGGGCGGGCATAGACGCGTTCGGGTGCACCCTGGTCCTCGATGCGGCCGTGGTTCATCACCACCACGTGGTCGGCCAGCGCCATGGCCTCTTCCTGGTCATGGGTCACGTGGATGAAGGCGGTGCCGACGCGCTTCTGGATGGCCTTCAGCTCATCCTGCATCTGGCGGCGGAGCTTCAGGTCGAGCGCACCTAATGGTTCATCGAGCAGCAGCACGGCGGGTTCGACGATCAGCGCGCGGGCGAGCGCCACGCGCTGGCGCTGGCCGCCTGACAGCTGGTGGGGCTTGCGCTCGAAGGAGGCAGCAAGCCCGACGACGTCGAGCATGGCGCTGGCCCTGGCATCACGCTCCGCCTTCGCCACGCCCTTCATGCGGAGGCCAAAGCCGACATTGGCGCCAATCGACATGTGCGGGAACAATGCATAGTCCTGGAACACCGTGGCGGTGGGGCGTTTTGCCGGTGCCATGGCCGTGCAGTCCTGCCCTTTGATCAGCACGCGGCCTTGTTCGGGACCGAGGAAGCCGCCGAGGATCGACAGCAGCGTGGTCTTGCCGGAGCCGGAGGGACCCAGGAGCACCGTGTAGCTGTCGGGCGGGAGGCTGAGCGACACATCGTCCAGCGCGCGGCTGCTCCCGAAGCTGTGCGAGATGTGTTCGATGGAAACGAGCGGGCTCATTGCGGGCGCTTTCGGAAGGCGACAAGTTCAAAGATGATGGCGAGGATGATGGAGATGCCGAAGACGAGCGCGCCGACTGCATTGGTCTTGGGGTTGAGGCCGGCGCGCAGCAGGTTCCAGATCTCGACGGGCAATGTGGTTTCGAAGCGCGTCAGCAGGAAGGAGATGACGAACTCGTCCCATGAGAAGGTCATGGAGAGGAAGAAGCTGGCGAACAGGGCGGGCCACATCATGGGCGCGGTGACGAGCACCAGGACCTTCAGCTCGCTGGCGCCGAGGTCGCGCGCGGCGCGCTCGATGGTGGCCTGGTGATCGCCCATCTGGCTGTAGATGATGGCAAAGCAGAGCGGCAGGTTGATCACCACGTGGCCGATGCCCGCCGCGAGCAGCGACTTGGGGATGCCGATCCAGTTGAAGAAGATCAGGAGCCCCATGCCGATGATGAGGTAGCTGACCGTCAGGGGCAGGGTGATCAGCCCACGGAGGACGGCGGACGCCGGCAGGTGGAAGCGCGCGAAGCCCCAGGCTGAGAGGAAGCCCAGCAGCGTGGCGATGGCGGAGGTGACGAGCGCCACAACGATTGAGTTGGCGAGGCCCGAGGTGAGCCGCGCGTCACCCAGCACCGCCGCATACCAGCGAAGGCTCGGTCCGTTGAAGGGCGGGATTGGGAACAGCGTGCCCTGGAAGGAGAACAGCACCAGCACCGCGACGGGCAGGAAGATGAAGCCGTAGAGGAGGAGGGCATAGAGGATGGCGAGGACGCGGGTCATCATGCCCTCTCGATCTTGAGCCAGCGGGCGCAGGCGAGATAGGCCAGCGTGACGACGGCCATCAGGATGAGCGACAGGGCCGAGGCCGAGGCGAAGTCGCCACGCCGGCCGATCTGCATCATGATGAGCTGCGGCATCAGGAGCTCGTTGTTGCCGCCCAAAATCTGCGGCGTGATGTAATCGCCGATCGCCAGCACGAAGGTGAGGAAGGCGCCGACCATGATGCCGGGCAGCGTGAGCGGCAGGATCACGTGGATGAAGGTCTGGAAGCCGGATGCGCCGAGATCTGTGGCGGCCTTGCGGTAGTTGGGCGAGAGCTGCTTCAGGTTGGCGAAGATCGTCAGTGTCAGGAGCATCACGAAGAAGTGGACGAAGCCGATCACCGTGGCGGCGCGCGTGTTGGCGATCTGTACCGGTTCGGAGAGGAGGCCGAGGTTGACGAGGGTGGAATTGACCACGCCCTTCTCCGCCAGCACGAGGAGCCACGAGTAGGAGCGCACCACGTAGGAGGTCCAGAACGGCAGGACCGCCAGCATCAGCGCAAGGCGCTGCCAGCGCTCCGGCACGATGAAGGCGAGGATCCAGGCGAAGGGATAGGCGAGGATCACCGACAGGGCGGTGACGATCAGCGTCACCTCAAGCGAATTGACGAGGGCGCGCCAGTAGCTGGGATTCTGGAAGAACTGCGCATAGGCGGCGAGGCTGAACCCGCCTTCCTTCTGCGTGAGGCTCATCACCGCCATGGCCACGAAGGGCACGACGAAGAAGACCAGCGTCCACAGCAATGCCGGTGTGACGCTGGCCCATCCGATGCGTGATGTTGAGGCTTGGCTCACTGCCCCTGGATCATTGCGGTCCAGAGGTCCTGCATCTTCTTGTCGAGGTCCTCCGACGGCGCGGGATAACCCTGGGCGCGCTTGAGGAACTCAGGCTGCTCGTCAAAGCGCAGGATCTTCTTCTGGTCGGCATCGAGGGCGGCCGCCTTGCTGGCCGGCATGCCCCAGTAGCACGACGAGGTGGCCAGACGCGCCTGGCCCTCGGGGCTCATGATGTACTGGATGAACTTCAGCGCGTTGTCCTTGTTCTTCGAGTCCTTGAACATGGCGAGCGACTGCGACCAGAGGACAGCACCCTCCTTGGGGATCGAGAAGTCGAGGTCCGGGTTTTCCTTGGCGATGCCGGCCGTGACCCATTCGCCGCCGCCGATCAGGATGTCGGCCTCGCCGGTGGCGAGTGCGGTCTGGCTGGCGACCACGTCGGTCAACGCCTTGGCGTTGGCCTTCATCTTCTGCAGGACCTCCTTGATGGCGGGGAGGTCGGCCTCGGTCAGTTCCGAGGTCTTCTTGCCGATCGCCATGGCGGCGAGGCCCATCACCGGCAGGTAATAGTCATAGATGGCGATGCGGCCCTTGTACTTGTCATTCGTCAGTACACCGAGCGTTTCCATGTCGGCGGCTTCGACCTTCGACTTGTTGAAGCCGATGGTGTTGTAGCCGAACTTCTCGGTGATGCCGTAACGCTTGCCATCGAACTTCGAGTGCTGGTCCATCAGCACCTCGGGGAAAATCTCGGCGACGGGCAGCTGGTCCTCGGGCAGGGCGTCGAACAGGTTGCGCTCAACGCCGCGGCGGACGTCCACCGTGTCGATCACCATCACGTCCCAGTCGCCGGGCTGGGACTGCTCGACGATGGCGAGGCCGGCACCCGTGCCCTCGAACTCCTTGACGTTGACCTTGATGCCGGTGGCGTCCTCGAAGGGCTTCAGCAGGTTCGGGTCGGAATGATCGCACCAGACGAGGGCATTCAGATCCGCGGCGGAGGCGGCGGCGTAAGACCCCATGAGGGCCATGGCTGCAACGGAAGCGCCGAAAAGCCGGCGCGTGAGACGGTTGATGGTCATTTTGGCGTTTCTCCCTGTATTTGGAAAAACTGAACCAATTACAAAGTTGAGTCAATTCCAAAAATCCGGCACACTGCCTGAATGTCCGGCCTCCGCGAGCGACAAAAAGCCATCCGCCATGACCGCATCATCGATGCGGCCACCCGGCTGTTCCGTGAGCAGGGCTATGAGGCGGTGAAGATGGAGGCGATTGCCGCGGCCGCAGAGGTGGCGATCGGAACCATCTACAACTACTACCGCAACAAGGGCGACCTGCTGGTGGCCATCGTCTCGCTCGAGGTCGAGGAGGTGCTGAGAGCCGGCGAAGAGGTGATCGCCGACCCGCCCGCCAGTGCGGAGGCAGCCGTCGACGCGCTGATTGGCGGCTATGTGGAGCACTCGCTTCACTACCTCTCGAAGGAGATGTGGCGGCAGGCCATGGCGATCTCCACCACCCAGCCCTCGAGCCCGTTCGGCGAGACCTATGCCGACCTCGACGTGGCGCTGGCGAGCCAGACCCGCCAGCTGCTGGAAAAGCTGCAGGCGCTGGACCTTTTGGCCCGCGCGGCCGATGCCGGAAGCCTGGGCGAGGTGATTTTCAACAATACGAACATGAACTTCATCGTCTTCGTAAAGGACGAGACCATGGACATGGCGACGCTCCGGGCTGCACTGCGCCGCCAGCACGGGGTTGTGCTGGCCGGGTGGAAGTCCTAAAAAATCCTGATAATGGAATTTAATCCTTGACAGCGCGCGCTGGATCGGGTAGAAGGGGGCATTCTCGACAATTGGGTTTCCACCATCGTCCGTTACCGATTCAGCGGGAGAAGAAGGGACCCTTTGCGGGACGCAACGGGGAGATGAGGGCAAGCGGGCGAGACAGATGATCCTGGGCCCGCGTTCCCTCACCTCCCCCAACTGCGTTGGGGCTCCTTCCTCTCCCGCAGTGCGGGAGAGGACCGACAGCCCGACTTCGCCCGTCTGGCCCAAGCAACGCGCAAAGCTGGTGCATTCCCTTTGCACTGACCTTTCTGCTATCACCGACCATCGCTCGGAGGAGATTTGACCGATGAACAAGCCCGTGAACCTGGCAGGCGCCACCAGCTGGGAGCCCTCGCCCAACAATCTTGAGCCGTTCTGGATGGGCTTCACGCCCAACCGCGCCTTCAAGAAACGCCCGCGCATGATCGCCCGCGCCAAGGACATGCACTACTACGACATGACCGGTCGCCCGATCCTCGACGGGTCCGCCGGGCTGTGGTGCTCCAACGCCGGCCACTGCCGCGGGCCCATCGTCGAAGCCATCCAGAAGTCGGCCGCCGAGCTTGACTTTGCGCCGACCTTCCAGTTCGGCCACCCCAAGGTGTTTGAACTCGCCTCCAGGCTTGCCACCATGGCGCCGGGCGACCTGAACTATGCCTTCTTCTGCAACTCGGGCTCGGAAGCTGCCGACACCGCGCTGAAAATCGCGCTGGCCTATCACCGCGCCAACGGCGAGGCGAGCCGCACCCGCCTGATCGGCCGCGAACGCGGCTACCACGGCGTGAACTTCGGCGGCATCTCGGTGGGCGGCATGGTTGCCAACCGCAAGTGGTTTGGCGCGATGCTGGCGGGTGTCGACCACCTGCCGCACACGTACAATCGCAAGGAGCAGGCCTTCACCCGTGGCGAGCCGGAGTGGGGCGCACACCTCGCCGACGAGCTCGAGCGTCTGGTGGCACTGCATGATGCCTCGACGATTGCCGCCGTGATCGTCGAGCCGATGGCAGGCTCCACGGGCGTGCTGCCGCCGCCGAAGGGCTATCTGAAGCGCCTGCGCGAGATCTGCACCAAGCATGGCATCCTGCTGATTTTCGACGAGGTCATCACCGGCTTCGGCCGCCTGGGACACGCCTTTGCAGCGGAACGCTTCGGCGTTCTCCCCGACATCCTGACCTTCGCCAAGGGCGTCACGTCGGGCACCGTTCCGATGGGCGGCTGCATGGTGCGCCAGGGCATCTACGACAAGTTCATGAACGGCCCCGACCACGTGATCGAGCTGTTCCATGGCTACACCTACACCGGCCACCCGATGGCGGCCGCTGCCGGCGTTGCCACCATGGACCTCTATCGCGACGAGAAGCTGTTCGAGAACGCCAAGAAGCTCGAGAACGTGTGGGCCGATGCCGCCTTCACGCTCCAGGGTCATCCGCTGGTGGAAGATATCCGCACCATCGGCCTCGTCGCCGCGATCGACCTGAAGCCCATCGAGGGTTCGCCGGGTCTGCGCGCCTACAAGGCCATGGAGAATGGCTTCCATGACGTGGGCCTGCTGGTCCGCATCACGGCGGATACGATTGCACTCTCGCCGCCGCTGATGATCACCGAGAACCAGATCGACGAGATCTTCTCAGACAAGCTGCCGAAGGTTCTGGCTTCGGTGGCCTGATCGGCAACATTCATTGCAGTTGCGAAGGCCGGAGGGCGCCACCCTCCGGCCTTTTCTGTTGGTCCATCGGAAACGGGGGCTTCCCGGACGGAGGTTTTCATGCGATTCCAGAAGCAGTTGCCCGACAACAAGACGAATCGAAGTCGGGCCGGGGTTAGTGACGGGGTAAGGGGTCGAGGCAGAATGTCACGGCACATGGCACCGGTGATGCTGGGGCTCACCGCCTTTCCACTCGCTGCGATTGGCATCGCGGCCTTTCTCGTCGTGTCTGCCGGTCCGCAGATGATGGCGGTGGCCGGCGCCATCCTTCTTCTCTCCTGCTGCATTCTGGTAGCCGCCACGGTGGTGGCGATGAAGCTGTCGCGCCATGAGGAATGGCTGTGGTCGCAGCAGGAATCGCTGCGCGGCCTGGCTGGCAAGACCGATGCCGCGCTGGCGCGCATCGCCGCACTGGAGGCGCGCGACGAGGAGGAGGTGCCTGTGGCGCAGGCCGAGGCCCTTGCGGCGGATGTGAGCCGGACGCGCCGCGGTCCGGACGAGGTCCTTTCCGGTGCATCGCGGCGGCAGCCTGCTGCAGCGGCAGCCGAGACCCAGACGCCGCGCGACCAGCTGAGCCTGATGCTGGAACCGGTGGTCGAACTGGCGGCAGGCGCCACCAGCCATTATCGCGCGATGGTCGGCCTGGCCGCCGGTCGCGGCAAGATGGTGAGCCATGACGAGTTGATGCAGAAGGCCGACCAGGGTGGCATGCGCGCCGCCCTCGACCTGCGCCTGGTGCGCATGGTGGTTCCGGTGCTGCGACGGCTGCGCCTGCGCAACCCGGGCCTGCGCATCTTCGTGTCGGTGGGCCGTGCCACGCTGGGTGCGGCCGAAGAGGCGGGCCGGCTGATGGCGCTCTTGCAGCGCGATGCCGACGTGGCGCAGGGCATGGTGTTCGAATTTGCCCAGCGCGATCTGGGCCAGCTGGACGGAGCAGGGATCGAGAACCTGGCGCGACTCGCCCGCTGCGGGGCCACGCTGGCCCTGCGCGAGGTTTATCTCGGGGGGCTCGACCTGGCCGCACTGCGCCAGCTTGGCGTGCGCTACATGTCTTTCCCGCCGCATGCGGTGGATGCGGGCTCCGGCCCGAGTGAGGCCTGGAAGGACTTCGCCAAGCAGGCGCGCGCCCTGCAGATCCAGGTGGTGGTGGGCGAGGTGAAGACGCAGCAACAGGCCACCGCGGTGAGCCGCGTGGCGCGCTATGGTTATGGCCCGTTCTTTGCGCCGCCGCGCAAGGTGCGGCCCGAGGCGGGGATTGCTCCCGCAGCGGCACGCCAGGCCAACGTGGCCTGAGCCGCCGCACTCCATGATGAAGACATTTTCCGACAGCTATCCGGTTTGGTTCTGCGACATCTGGGGTGTCGTGCACAATGGCGTGGCACCGTTTCCCGTCACCGTCGCGGCGCTGAAGCGGCACCGCGAGGCGGGCGGCACCGTCATCCTCGTCACCAATTCGCCGCGCAGCAATGTGGGCGTCGAGAAGCAGCTGCTGGAGATTGGCGTCGATCCAGCAAGCCATGACCGCATCGTCACCTCCGGCGACGTGACTCAGGTGCTGATGAAGCTGCATGGCGGCGGCAAGGTTTTCCACCTGGGCGCGGCGCGCGACCATTCGATCTATGACGGCACAGGCGTCGAACGCGTCAGCCTCGACCAGGCGCAGGCGGTGCTGTGCACCGGGCTGTTCGACGACCTCAACGACACTCTCGAGGACTATGAGCCGCTGCTCGATGACTTGAAGCGGCGGGGCCTGTCGATGATCTGCGCCAACCCGGACAAGATCGTGAAGAAGGGCGACCGCATCCTCTTTTGCGCCGGCAAGCTGGCCGAGATGTATGCCGCGCGCGGCGGTGAGGTGCTGATGGCGGGCAAGCCCTTCGCCCCGATCTATGACCTTGCCCTGGCTGAGGCGCAGCGCATCACCGCGCGCGACATCGACCGGCCCGACATCCTGGCCATCGGCGACGGGCCGGAGACCGACATCCGTGGCGCGGCCGACTATGGCCTTGACGCACTTCTTGTTGCAGAAGGGGTGACGGATGCCAGCGAGGGGCTGTATGTGGCCGAGGCCGAGGTGCTGCGGGCCGTGCCGCACGCCCGCATCGTGGCAACCGTCCACGACCTCGCGTGGATGTGATAAGGGACCGGAATGCAACTGATCACGGGCCTGTCGCCCGTTCCTGATAGCTGCCGCGGCGGCGTGGTCGCCATCGGCAATTTCGATGGCGTGCACCGCGGCCACCAGACGCTGTTGGCTGTTGCCGCGGAAGAAGGCCTGCGGCTCGGATGCCCGTGGGGCGTGATGAGTTTCGAGCCGCACCCGCGGAGCTTTTTCCGGCCGGACGATCCGGTGTTTCGGCTCACCCCCGCGGCGTTGAAGGCCAGGCTGGTGGCGGCGCTGGGATCCTCCTTCATGGCGGTGCTGGATTTCGACAGGGCGCTCTCCGAACTCTCGCCGGAGGAGTTCGTGCGGCTGCACCTCGTCGAGCGGTTCGCCGTGCGGCACGTGGTGATGGGTTACGACTTCCACTTCGGCAAGGGCCGCAAGGGCAGCCCCGCCACCATGACTGAGCTTGGCGCCAGCTTCGGCTTCGACGTCACCATCGTCAGCCAGGTGACGGATGAGGGCGACCAGCATTCGCCGTTCTCCTCCAGCAACATCCGCCAGGCGCTGCGCCATGGCCATGTGGACGCCGCTGCGCGCGACCTCGGCTATCACTGGACGGTGCTGGGCGAGGTGGTGAAGGGCGACCAGCGCGGCCGCACCATCGGCTTCCCCACCCTCAACATCGTGCTCGAGAAGGGCGCCGACCCGTTCCGCGGCATCTATGCGGTGCGGGTGCGCGATGCTCTGCAGCAGGGCGCGCCCCTATGGTCGGGTGCTGGTTACTTCGGCGACCGGCCGACCTTTGACACCGGGCGCACCTTTCTCGAGGTCTATCTGATCGGTTTCGACGGCGACCTCTATGGACGGCAATTGTTCGTCGAGTTCATCGACCTCATCCGCGGCGACAAGCGGTTTGCTTCCATCGACGAGCTGGTGACGCAGATGAAGTTGGATTGCGATGCGGCGGTGACGCGGCTTGCCGCGCCCGATGATGCCATGATGGCCTTTCCGCTCGGGCGGCTGCAGGCCGAGGGCAAGATCTAGGCATCGCGCCTGTCTTCTCCCGCTTTGCGGTAGAGGACGTCACCGCACCACCGGCATCCTCGCCTCCTGCCTGCGCTGCCGGCCGTCCATCCAGATGATGGCCAGCCCCGCCAGGGTCACCAGCACCATGCCGGCGATAGCCAGGGTGTTGGGCACTTCGCCGAAGACGACGAGGCCCGACAGCACCGCCCAGATGGTGAGCGTGTACATGAAGGGCGCCACGGTGCGCGCTTCGCCGAGGCGATAGGTGAGGTAGAGCAGCAGGTGGCCCGACACTGCCATGGTGCCGGACAGAACCATCAGCAGGACCTCGCGGCTGCCGGGCATGACGGGCGTCTCGAAGGCGAGCATGCCGACGAGCCCGGTGAGGGTCAGCACCGCGATCACCGTGAGGGCGGCCACCAGCGGCGGCATGCCCCTTGGCACGTTCGGCGTCAGCAGGTCGCGCACGGCGGAAGTGATGGCGGTGAGGAAGGCGAGGCCGGCAAGCGGGGAGACCGCGCCCGTGCCGGGCTGGGCCACCAACAGCGCGCCGGCGATGCCAAGCAGGATGAGGCTCAGGCGCGGGCCGCCCAGGCGCTCGCCCCGGAAGGCCCAGGCGCCGAGCAGCACGAAGAGCGGACAGGTCTGGACGATGGCGGTCAGGTCGGCGATGGCGATGAAGCCCAGCGCGAAGATGAAACTCAGATTGGCGATGGTCTCCAGCACGCCGCGCGCCACCAGCCACTTGTCGAACATGCGGGAAATGCTGCCGGCCTGTCCCATCACCAGGATGAGGCCGAGGCAGACCACCAGCGACACCAGACCGCGCATCAGCATCAGCTCGAACAGGGGCGCATGCTCCATCGCCAGCTTCATGCAGCTGTCGGAGGCCACGAAGGACCCCATGGACACGACCATCGCGAGGATGGCGCGGAGATTGCTGGAACGGGTCATTGGCCCAGCCTGCCGCCGGCCCCGCTCCTCAGTCCGCCTTCTCGGTCGCCGGATCGAGCAGGCGGTGCAGGTGGACGATGAAATAGCGCATCTGGGCGTTGTCCAGCGTCTCGCGCGCCTTGGCCAGCCAGGCCTGATGGGCCGCGGCATAGTTGGGGTAGAAACCCACCACGTCGA
>CAMDBX010000110.1 GCA_945889445.1 Rhizobium sp. Q54 | reverse complement strand
GCGCCACCCTTGTGCCGTTAGAGCGAGGCGAGGTAGAAAAAGAACGGTAACTAGAGCGATTGTGGCAGCCAGTCAGGGTTTCGGTGTCTCAGTCGTCCCGGATTGCGCAATGAAGGAATGGTGTATGAGCGTCGCGGCAGGATGTCCGGTGGTGGTAATTGCGTTCGATCGATCGGATTATCTGCGTCTTACACTAGAATCTCTAGTTGCTCAGGTCGGGGCAGAGGTTGAGCGACGTCCAATTTATCTTTTTCAGGACGGAGCAGTGAACGATTTCAGCGGCCGCCAACATTGCGATCCCGCGACCGTGGCGGCCAACGTGGCAATCTTTCAATCTATTATTCCCCATGGCACGGCCATGCCCGCGCCTGCGAACCTGGGAGTAGCGCGCAATTTTCAGCGCGCCGAGAACTTCGTCTTTCAGGAGCTTCAGTCTGAAGCAGCGATATTTCTCGAAGATGACCTTGTCTTGGGGCCTTACTATCTGAAGACGCTGGCCAAACTGATCGGACTTGCCCTCGGCGATGATCGTATCGGCTATGTCGCCGCCTAGGGCAACCACCGCGCTTCGGCCGAGGAACAGCGCCGCCGTCGCACCGAACTGATGCTGCTGGGCCATAATTGGGCCTTCGCTCTGACGCGCCGGCAATGGCTGCGCCAAAAGCCCTACGTGGACCAGTACATGGACATCGTTGGCACCAGCGACTACCGCGGTCGCGACCATGCGAGGATCGTGCAGCTTTTCCACTCTTGGGGATTGGGCGCGCCGGGCACCTCACAGGATATCGCCAAGACTCACGCGGCGGTTCTGACTCAGACGGCCAAAATCAACACCTTTGCCTGTTTCGGCCACTATATTGGGAAGCAGGGCCTGCATTTTGACCCGGAGCAGTTCAAAAAGATGGGCTTCGGCGACACTGCGGTGATGGACGAGGACATTTTCGAACTGGTCCCGCCCTCGGACGAACAGCTAAAGAAAATTCTTGACCTGTCACGCGCCTCGGCGATGCATGAGAACACAGCAATTCCCGGCTTTAGCACCCCATCGGACACAGACCGACCGGCAGCGGCGCGGGCGCTGCTGACCGAGATGCTGGCTCTGCGGCAGGCCGGGCGCTTGAGCGAGGCGGAAGCGCAATGCAGTGTGGGCATGTCCAGATACCCCGAATACCGCGACCAGTACGGGCACCCCGCCTTCCTCAAGGAGGCGCTGCGATTGACGCTGATGCTGCGGCTACGCGACCGCGCGGTGCGACTGGGCGAGGAATTGCAGCGCCAAGTGAGGCCAACCGACCCGTGCGTGCCGCTGCTGTTCGGGCGGCACGCACGAATGACCGGTGACTTCGTCGGCGCGCGACAGTGCGCCTTCGAAGTGCTGCAACTCGACCCGAAGAACCCGGAGGCGGCGAAGTGGCTGGAGCCCGCGCTCTGAGCTGTTGCCGCGTCAGGGCGCCGGCTGCATGATGCCAGTCTGGCCTGGATCAATCGAATTTCCCGGCCGCATCACCACCTCCACCCGTGTTCCGGCGCGAACCGAATACGCAGGGCGCCGATCATCTGCCGCATAGCGCACGCGTGTTCCGCCAATCTGCGCGCGCAGAGTCGGAGCAATCGCCGAATTTAGTGCCGGCGTGCCGTTCAGTGCAAACGGCGGCGCCATCCGCTGCCCAGCCACGTCCACGCCGATGATCGCAATGTCCCGAGGCCAAGCATTGCGCTGTTGGTTGGTGAACACCACGGGTCTGCTGCAGTTACGAAATTTCACGCCATCGACCTTATGCCCGCCGCCCGCCCCAGTGATGTAAATGCCAACGGCGTTCCGGTGGCCGCGGCAGTCGATCAGCGCGCCCTCGACAGACGTCGCCTCGATGCCCCAGTCGCTCCACAGCGCAGCATCGGCAAAGCCGGTAATGCGGCCACCGCGGACCGTATTATTGCCACCCATGCTGAATCGCATTGCCGTGTCCGATCCGGTGAAAAGCACGCCATAAAGCGTGCGCCCGAACGGGTCGCCAGCAAGGTCGATATCGGCATCCTCCACCAGGGCGTTGCGGGGACTTTCCCAATGGTCGGCGCCAGCGTTGGAGACGCCGCGGGCAACCAGCCGGATCACCCGTGTTGTGTCGCTGGCCATCATCGTGGTGCAATTGCCGACTTCGGCACAGCGCAGGTCGATGGCCGCAGCGTTGCGCACCATGCGATAGATCATAGCCTTGTTGCCGGGAACCCGCTTTGCTGACGGCGCCGAATAGTCGAACGTGATCGCCCGCAGCACCATGTCGCGATCCACCTTGTCGGTCGGATGGAACGGCACGTCGTAGTTCTCGTTGGCGATCATCGTGTTGTCGATGCTGGCGAACGGGAACGTATAGGCTGGCACGCCCATGCCGGTGAATGTCGCGGCCGCCTTCCACACCGACGTGGCGCCTTCACAGGCCAGAGTCGTTGCGGAGCGTTGCAGAATCGTGCCGCTCACCAGATAGGTGCCAGCGGCGCAATGCCCCGACCCGCCGGGCGAAGGCACGGCGGCCGCCCAGGCCCGCAATGCTTCGGTGCTGTCGACCTGACCAGTCGGATCGGTGCCGAACCACGCTGCCTCCACCACGCCGCCACCGAGGTGCCCGGCAACCCGGCGATATCCGGCGAACACTTGGTGGGCGCCGGCAATTACCTTGCCGTCGATGGTAATGGATTCGCCGATCGCCTCCGCGCGGGCGGCAAACCGGGCCTTGCCGAGGATGGTGACCGCAGGCGCGATGGTGCCGGCATAGCGGCCGCCGTCGACCACGCCGATCGTCTGCACCTGCCATGTCACGTCGCGCAGCGCAGCGCCCTGGCCGTTGCCACCGGTCAGCGCAACCACGCCTACCGGCAGCGAAGTGTAGCTGCCGAATTCGCTGACATAGACGGTAGGGTTGTCCGCGTTCTTGCCATGCATGGTGCTGCCAACGCCCATCTCCAGGCGTAGTGCGGCGCCCGCAAGACCCGCGCCAACCACAGGTTCGGCCGCCGGATTGGCCGGGTTCGCAGTGTAGGTGCCTGGCCGCGTGACGGCCTGCACCGCCACGATACGGCCGCCGACAATGGCGACGCGTGCCTCGAACGGCGCACCCTTGCCGGTGGTGCCGCTCACCACATGGCTACCGTCCGCGCCGCCGTTGCCGCCGGCGGCCACGGCGGCAACAATCACCTGGGTTGCGGCAACGGTCAGCCGCGCCGGCGGATTGGCACTGCCCCCCTGCAACGTCAGTTCGTCACCGGGACGGTAGCCGCTGCCGGGCGCGGCGAGACGGAACTGGCTGAGCCCCATGGTAACGGCCCCCGGCTTCGCCGACCCCTCGATGCCAACCGTCGGTACCGACAGGTAGCCGGTGCCGTGCGCGGTAGTGCGGATTCGCTGCAGTGAACCGAAGGCCAGCACGAGCCGGCCTTCGCCAGAGAATACGATGGAGACCCCGGACGGAACTGCAATCTCCCGCGGCGCTCTGATATAGACGGGAGCCGCAATGGCCACCGTACCGGATGGACTGGCGCGATGAATTGCTTCGCGCAATGCCGTGGTATCGTCCGTGGTGCCATCCACAGCACTGCGCGTCGGCGCAAGGCGCACGAACTCTTCTGTGCGAGAGCTGGTCGCTGGCAAGAGTACGAAACAGCCGATCAGAGACAATACAAGGAACAGCGAGTTCACAGCTTACCAGATCCCCGCGCAGCGATCGTCAAGCAGACTTCATGGCATCCACAATGATCGACATGTAGCCAATCGTAGTGGCGGTGTTTCTACGATCGTTGTGCCGACTGCGTGAAATATGCCCCTCGCTGCTGTCCCACGGGAGTCCATGAAATTCTCCATTCTTATCAAAGTATTCCAATAGATGGGGGGTAAGCCCGGATTCTGTCAGAACGGCACACAGCGTTTCATGATTATAGAAAACCTTGTGTCCCGGATAGCTTCCAGGCTTACAGTAATCATAATATTTTTTGTCAGGGAAGTAAGCATCTGGTACAGCAATCCGTAGGCGACCGCCGGGCTTGAGAAATATTTGACATGTGCGCGCTGCCATCAAACCCTCATCAAAATCAAGATGCTCCCAAACATGCTCGGCGAGGATGTTGGAGACGGAGTCCGGCGCCAGCCAAGCGCGCCACTGTTCGGGATTCAGGAGGTCCAAGAGTTCCCGATTGGTCGACGTCCAGCCGGACCACCGCGTGCTCGCCGCGCCGATGACCAGTTTAATTGGCGGATTTTCGCGTGCATTGCGCAACGCAATGATCTCGTGCGCTAGACGCAATTCTGGGAATGCTGCATGCACGGCCTCGGAACGCACCAGATAACTCCGAAGGTCGCTGGGCGTCTGGAGCTTCACGAGATTGACCTTTTCCTGATCAGACGGCTCGCGGCCGGTCAGGTTCTGAAATACGTCGACAGCAAATTCGCTCATTGACCGATATCCTGTTTTTCGGTGGCATGGAGTTTAGCATCGATGTCCGCCATGGGTAATGGCAAGATAGGGATATCCACCTTCAAAGGAAATCCCACGAGCGCGGCAGACGCGGCGAGGCGGACTGGCTGTTGCCTATGGTGCCGGCCCCGGCTTCGCCGACCCCTCGATGCCAACCGTCGGTACCGACAGGTAGCCGGTGCCGTGCGCCGTGATGCGGATGCGCCGCACCGAACCAAAGGCCAGCACCAGCCGCCCTTCCCCGGAGAAGGCTAGGGAGGCCCCAGCGGGCACAGTGACCTTCCCCGGTGCAGCGATATAAGCGGGACCGGAGACTTCCACCGTTCCGGCAGCTCCAGCGCGGCGCATCGCATCGCGCAGCGCTTCCGTGTCGTCAGCTCTGCCGTCGATCGCGCCTCCGGTTACCGAGAGGTCCATCGTCGCAGCACAAGCATCGGCACCCGGCAGCATCGCGATGCTGCCGAGAATGTACAGCAACAGGCGCAGTTGCACGAACGTCGATGCTGCATTAGCGACGATGCGTTGAAGTCGCAGCACCGAACTTGCTGGTACGGATATATTATGGCGCGTCAATTGGCGACGGAGGCATATTCTTGGAGGATTTGCCTCACATGATCATGGTCGTAATCACGGCGCCCGAGAAAGATCGACAGGTCCTCGACCCGCGCGATTGGGCGCAGAAACTGGGCCACGACGTGGTAATGCTGGCGGCTCTCATAGTCGTGGAATGCGATCACGGCGTCGGGTCGTGCATGAAGGAGAATTTGTAGACAACAAGCCACACGGAAGCGGCCATCTACCATGAACAGATCTGCATTCACAGCAGCCGGGTGATCCCAAATTCGGGTGTGGTAGTTGGGCCATCGCTGGCGAGTGTCGGGATCAATAGGTATACCCCAATTACCGACCGGCCCGATATCGACCAGAAAGATCTGCGGTTGCACCCAATCTTGCTGAATCGCGCATGCCGCCCTTACCCGATCAATCCACTGGGGAGAGGAATCCACCGAAATGATCGAGTTTTTTACCCGAGATGCAGCGGTGCATGTGCTGCCGCCCGAGCCGAACTCCAGATAATTTTCCGAGCACGCTAGCACGCTCTCAAAGAGCTGCAACTCGAGGTCTGTCATCATCGGCTTCATGGGGTCGTGCGCTCCGTGCATTGCCAAATGCCAACATACAATCTGCACCGGCGGATCAGAAGGGGGGACTACGGGCGTTACTTTCACAGTAAACCCAGCTAGCTCGGCAGGTTTACAATCCTCGGGGCGGTGGCGTCCTCCGGCGCAAGCAGCGGGGAACGTTCAGCTTCCACAAGCACATCGCCTCAACTTCAAGCGCTCGATGCTTCGGTCCTTCCCCAACGCGAAGCAGCCTACGCGGTTCGATCACGCACCTCGGCGCCGCCTGAAATCTGGTTGACTGAAGGCGATTGGTTCTTAGCGATCCACGCGCGAACGAAATCTGAGTCGCCGACTGGCGGCCTCGGAGTTGCTATCCAGATTAGCGGGTCCGCCGCGCGCAGTCGCCCATCTTGGGCTCTTGCGCTCGGCCACATCACACACAACAACGCCAGCTGCATGGTCTCCCCGACGAAGGCCAGCTTCTGCTCGGCACTGTAGCACAGACGGCGTTCCCGGCTGGTGATGATTTCGACGCGATGTGGCTCATTGGGCATAGGCGCATGCCTAGGCGTAAACCTCGGCCCTCGAGGTTGCGAGCCATGTACGGTCGAAATGGGGGGCTGCTCCAGTCCTCGAAACGCCCGCCCGATGGGATGTAGATACAATCACCGAATGGGAGCACGCGGCCACTGCAAGCGCCTCAGGCGCCGGGGCCCACAAAATGGAGATGGAGCGCGTCCGAGTCTTGCCCTGGTGGCGCAGGGCGTTCAGCAGGTTCTAAGTCCTAACCGTCTAGCCATTCCTGCATAACCCACAGCGGTATGTCTTCGCTATCGACCTCACGGCTGCAATGTTCATCCTGCACCACTTTTGCCTGGACAGGTTCAGCGGTCTCGGCCTTCTCCTCATCGCTCATCGCGGTATCTCCACATGGACCATTGCCGATCTTCGAGCCGTCCGAAGACAGGTAGCCAATTCGTCGATTGACGGCGGTTCTAAGTCAGGCGGCTCATCCACCACCCATGAGGTCTCGTATCCCTGCGCGGCGCACTGCTCCGGCGTTAAATGGACGCCCTTTGCACCAATGTAGCGGTCGAAGCAAGCCACGGTGCTTACCTTGCTCGCCCCAGTCTGGATCGCGGCATGGCTCGTGGCGATGTCCTGGGACGTTCCTGGAAATCCAAGCCCCCACGATTGGAACAGGTCCGCGATCTTGCCATGCGGACGGCCGGGGTAGTCACCACCGCTAACTAGATCCAGGAATTGCAGCACGAAGGGGCGCTGTGCCAGCCATTGCTGGCGCGTCGTGGCAAAGGCCCAGTTCTGGCTCATCATGCACATCTTGAGCCGGTTCGCCTGTTGCTGCTCCAGTGTGAGCTTGTGTTTGCCATAGGCCGTCACAAAACCCATGCGAAGATCATCCGGCGCCCATCCGGTCAGCGTGTCAAGAGCCGCAAGGTAGTCGCGACCGAGCGTCATGTCATCATCGAGGAAGATCGCCGCGTCCGCTTTCAGCGTCTCGAACACCATCCGCTTTGCCCGGTCGAAGTTCATCGCAATGCAAGTTTGTGCGGTGCAGCGACGACATGCCCGTAGGGGAACATCTCGCGGAACGTGGCGACGCTCTGCTCCACGACTGCCGGGTCGGCCCGCACGGCCCCCGTGTAGGGGCTCACGGTCCCCTATTGAAACAGGAACACCTGACGATCCGCCATCGGACGCCTGGACTGGTTCAGCAGAGACACCAGCTCTTGGCGTAGGAGTCCAGTCGGTTGAACGACAGGATGGCGATAGGGAATATTGAACCGCCCCGGGTTTGTCGGAGGCTCCAACTCCTGAGAGGGTGGAGCGATGACGAGCAAGACGACGAACAAGTTTTCGCCTGAAGTGCGTACCCGGGCGGTGCGGATGGTGTTGGACCACGAGGCGGAGCACACCTCCCGGTGGCAGGCGATCCTGTCGATCGCGGCCAAGATTGGCTGCACCGGACAGACGCTGAACGAGTGGCTGAAGCAGGCGGAGCGAGACAGCGGCCGTAAGCCGGGGCTGACCACCGACATGGCGGCACGGCTCAAGGCGCTGGAACGCGAGAATCGGGAGCTGCGGCAGGCCAACGAGATCCTGCGCAAGGCATCAGCGTATTTTGCCCAGGCGGAGCTCGACCGCCGGTTCAAGCCATGATCGCCTTCATCGACGATCATCGCCAGGCACATGGGGTCGAGCCGATCTGCAAGCTGTTGCCGATCGCCCCATCCACCTACCACGCGCATGCCGCCCGCCTCCGCGACCCTGCCAGGCAGTGTTCACGGGCCAGGCGCGATGCCACGCTGATGCCGGAGATATCGCGGGTGTTCGAGGAGAACTTCCGTGTCTATGGCGTGCGCAAGGTCTGGCGCCAGTTGCTGCGCGAGGGCCACGCCGTTGCCCGCTGCACAGTGGCGCGCCTGATGCGGTCTATGAGTTTGCAAGGCGTCATCCGCGGCAAGCCGGTCAGAACCACGATCAGCGACAAGGCGGCCCCTTGCCCGCTGGATCACGTCAACCGTCAGTTCAAGGCGCCGCGCCCGAATGCGTTGTGGCTGTCGGACTTCACCTATGTGGCGACCTGGACCGGCTTCGTCTACGTCGCTTTCGTCATCGACGCCTATGCACGGCGCATCGTCGGCTGGCGCGCGTCGCGCACGGCGCATGCGGGCTTCGTGCTCGATGCGCTGGAGCAGGCCCTGCACGACCGGCGGCCGATGCACCGGGGCGGCCTCGTGCACCACAGCGATCGTGGCAGCCAGTATGTCTCGATCAAATACACCGAGCGCCTTGCAGAGGCGGGCGTCGAGCCTTCGGTAGGCAGCGTCGGCGACAGCTACGACAACGCGCTCGCCGAGACCATCAACGGCCTCTACAAGGCCGAGGTCATTCACCGGTGCGGGCCTTGGCGGTCGTTCGAGGCTGTCGAGTTCGCGACGTTGGAATGGGTCGACTGGTTCAACAACCGCAGGCTGCTGGAGCCCATCGGCAACATCCCGCCAGCCGAAGCCGAAGACCAATACTACGCCATGAGGGATCACATCCCCATGGCGGCCTGACTCAAACCAGACAGCCTCCGGCGAACCCGGGGCGGTTCATATCACGCTGCGCCCTTCGCCCTTTGCGGGTCTTGGTACTCCTCGCTAATCCGGCGCTCGTACTCCTTCATGGCGAGCAACATCTCGGGAGGAAGACATAGTATGGCCAAACTGTCTACGGTAAGTAGCGCCGCAAGCTCGGTCTCGGAGTTGTGCATCTTGTAGTCTTTCATGTAGGGTCAAATGTCTGCCGGATCAGCAGCGCGCTGGAAGCAGCGACGCTGCACGCCGGACAAACGCACGAATGCGGCCCGCTTGTCCACGCTGCCGATGGCGTCAGCCATTCGGCGTAGCGGCGCCGGTTCTGCATCATGTCATTGTAGGCTAAGGCTGCATAGATAATCCGCAGCTACCACGGCAGCAGTTCGACTCGTTGTAGGAGATAGTCAGAGAGCCATGCGGCACAACTACGTTCCCGGCTCGGGGGCAACCATGGCAGAACGACGGCCTTCCTCGTTGAGTGCGATCGTCCAGGGGGACGGTGCAAATCGGAACGCCCATTCAAGGCGCTCCTCATATCCCATAGCGTCGATCACCTGTTGCAACTCGACTTTCCAATTCGGGTTGTTCAGCAGTGTGGGTGCGGCTGTCATTGCGGTTCTCCTATAACATGGCACGCATCTAGCGGGGGAGTTGAAGCGTCAGGCGGGATCAAAGGCATGCTTCAAAAGCGCCACCACGGTATGGCAGGGCTCCAGTAGGCACGGGCGTTGGAACACGGCCAGTTCAGGGCCGCCGTCCAGCATGGTTGAGCCGCCGCAGCCGAGATCGGCATAACGGCTCGCGCATCCGAGCAAAGCGATAAACAAGCCGGTCTCATCGATGTTCGTACGCAGTGTCGTGTAACAACCTACTGCTGCGTGTGGTATAGGGTGTCCGTCGTCCCCTACCTAGGCTTGATCGACGACGGCGGCTGAATGGGTTGGGCGGTGTGGTGCGCGATATGCACGCTTCCCCCGTGCGGGAAGCCGCGTACTGTCGGCCAGCATCACGGTCCGGGTGCCGGTCACCATTCGCAAGCGTGGCTGGCGGCGACTGGTGGTGGCGCCGGACGGCGCGCCCGGTCACTTCCGCGCGCGCTTATCGACAGCACGCTGATCAAGGCTCTGGCGCGCGCGCATCGGTGGAAGAAGATGCTGGACGACTGCCGCTATGGAACGGTCACGGGGGAGAAGATGGATCGGGGTTACATGGGGCGGATCCTGATGATGACGGTGCTGGTGCCGGACATGGTGGAGGCGATCCTGGATGGGCAACAGCCGGAGGAGGCAAGCTGCGTCGCCAGTCGCAGGGGTGCAAGAATGGGCCACGTCAATCCAAATTCTTGTAAATGATGCGGTAGAGGTCGCCGTTAATCGCGCTCTGTGGCGGCCCGGATGCGTCCATCATAGTGACCGTTACCAGATTGCTGCGATGATCGACGCGGAATGTCGTTCCACGATAGCCGGTCCACCAGAATGCCCCGACGCTGCCAGGCCGGTCGGCAGCGCCAGGCGCGGTCCGCACCGCGACCGTGTAACCGAACCCGACGCCAATGCCCGGGAAGTAGTTCTTGCCGCGCGCCAAGCCCGGTCCGATC
Organism: Rhizobium sp. Q54; assembly: GCA_945889445.1. Classification (GTDB taxonomy): domain Bacteria; phylum Pseudomonadota; class Alphaproteobacteria; order Rhizobiales; family Aestuariivirgaceae; genus Aestuariivirga. The sequence goes on along the minus strand of CAMDBX010000110.1, from coordinate 3,285 downwards.
TGGTCCGTGGTCATGCTCTTCGCCGTCGCCACTTTCAGAATGCGCACGCCATCCAACTCGCCTAGATTGAACAGCATCGTCGCAAAGCGCATGTAGTCCGGTGCCGTGGACCAGAGCCCGTCGCCACCGCCGAGATAGAGGCTGGGCCGGGCGATGTCTGCCGTCGCGGGATCCTTGACGCTGCGTGCCAGCCGGCTAACCTTCTCCGGAGGCACCCTGAAGAATGTATCGTGCATCTTCAGGGGTTCGAAAATCCGCTCTCGGTAGAAGCGGTCGGCCGGCTCGCCGCCGACGGCCTCAACGAGCGCGAGCAGGATATCGGTCGACCTGCCATAGAACCAGGCGGTCCCGGGCTGGAACATCAACGGCAACCTGGCTAACTCCTCGGCCACCTGTTGATCCGTCATGCCGAATTGCGCCGCTGCATTGATGCGCGTCTGCCGCATCAGCCGTTCAGCCGCTGAGTCGCCGGCACCGTAGGTTATGCCCGACGTGTGGGTCAGCAGGTCGTGAATGGTGATCTCCCGATCGGCGCGCACACGCTTCAGCTCGGCGTCCGCGCCGGCATCGGCCAACAACGTCGGACCCCTCATGTACGGCAAATATTTCGAGATAGGATCCTGCAGCTTCAGCTTCCCTTCATCCGCCAGAATCAGTGCGGCCACGGCGGTGACCGGCTTGGTCATGGAGGCGATCCGGAAGATGCTGTCAAAGGACATCGGCACACCGGTTCGAGGATCGCTGACGCCGAAGACGCCCTGATAGGCGAGATGCCCGTTGCGGCTGACCATCACCACCGCGCCAGGCACGCGGCCGCCAGAGATGGCGGCATTGAAATACTGGTCGATGCGTTCCGCCGCACCAGGCCGCAGCCCGGTCGCGAGCGGTTCGGCGGCGACCACTTTCGCCATAACGAACATACAAAGCAGCGCCGTAAAAGCCCGGGCAAGCGACATTGCGCTCTCCTTTGCCGGCCACATCTTCTGCAGGGGCCCTATGATGGCATGGTGTCGCGCATATCGATAGCGCGGACCGGTGCACCGGGAGCCCACCCAGCGCAGGGGATGAGAGTCCGGTGACAGCCATTGCAGACGGCCGGCGGCAAGGTTGCGCCAGAGCCGATTTGCGCTACACATCAGCGCTCGAGACGACGCAGGAACGGATATCTTGACGCAACTGCATTGGCTGCCAGAAGACCCTGACTGGCGTTCACGGCTGCGGGTGTTGCACACCCACGGCGCAGAAAACACGGTCAAGGCGTGGAGCGAGGTTGTGGCGCTGGCGAACCAGCGGATCGACTTCGTGCGCACGAACGCCTTGGACCAGACTGCCCGTTCGATTTTCGGTCATCAAGCGCCCGAGTTAGTCGGCGCAAGGCCGATCAGGCTCGCTATCCTGACATCATGCACCATGGCGCATCTGCACGGGGCTATTCGGGTCGCCGGCTTCCGGCGCGGCATGTGGATCGACATTTACGAGAACCATCACGGGCAGTATCTGCAGGAACTGTTGGACCCCGAGTCGGGGGTTCACCGTTTTCGACCCGAAACCGTCCTTTTGGCCCTGGACGGCCACCATCTGACGCGGGGCTTCTTCGCCGGCCTCGGCGAGGCGGAGGCACTGGCGGCGGTCGAGGAGCAGATCATCCATGTGACAGATTGCTGGCGCCTAGCGCGCGAGGCGTTTGCCTGTCCGATTATCCATCAGGCGGCGCCACCGGTCCACCGGGGGCTGCTGGGGCTCAACGAACACCGCCTGCGTGGGTCGCGCGCGACGGGCCTTGCTGCGATCAATCGAAGCTTGCGGTCGAAGGCAGATGCCGAGGGAGTCGACCTCCTGTCGTTGGACGACAAGGCCGCGCAGCAAGGCATCGCCGCTTGGCACGATGCCGGGCTGTGGCACCGCTCCAAACAGGAGATCACGCCGAGCGCGGCACCAATGTATGGCGACCTGGTAGCGCGGCTAATTGCGGCGCGCTCTGGCCGGAGCGCCAAATGCTTAGTGCTGGACCTCGACAACACTGTATGGGGCGGGGTCATCGGCGACGACGGCATGGAGGGCATCGTGCTGGGCCAGGGCAGTCCGCTCGGCGAGGGCTATGCCGCGTTCCAGCAATATGCGAAGGACTTGTCAGCGCGTGGCATCATCCTTGCGGTCTGTTCGAAAAACGATGAGGCCAATGCGTTCGAGGCGTTTGACAAGCATCCGGAAATGCTGCTGCGACGTGGCGACATCGCCAGCTTCGTCGCCAACTGGACGGACAAGCCGACCAATCTGAAGGCGATCGCCGCGGAGTTGAACATCGGAATCGACAGTCTGGTGTTCATCGACGACAACCCAGTCGAGCGTGCTCTGGTGCGCCGTGAGCTGCCGATGGTGGCGGTGCCTGAGGTGTCCGATGACCCTGTCGGCTTCATTGACGCGCTGTCGGACGGCGGCTATTTCGAGAGCACTGGAATCACGGTAGAGGATCGCAGTCGGGCGTCGCAATACCAGAGTAACCGCGCCCGCGAGGTGCTTCGGACTTCCACCACCGACATCGGCGCCTATCTGCGCGATCTTAATATGGAGATGGTCTGGCGGCCATTCGACAGGGTGGGCCTCGAGCGGATCGTCCAGCTGATCAACAAGACAAACCAGTTCAATCTGACGACGAAGCGCTACAATGAGCAGCAGGTTCTGGAGATACTGGACTCCGACAGCGCGTTCGGCCTGCAGATCCGGCTGATCGACCGATTCGGCGACAATGGTGTGATCGCAATCTGCATCGGCAGGATGATCGACGAGGAACAGCTTCTGATCGACACTTGGCTTATGAGCTGCCGCGTGCTCGGCCGACAGGTCGAGCCCACGACCTTGAATCTGGTCGCAGAGCAATCGAGGCGCCTGGGAGCGAAGTGGCTGATCGGCGAATATATCCCTTCAGCCAAGAACGGCATGGTCGCGGATCATTACCGCAGACTCGGATTCACGCTAATGGAAACATCGACCACCGGTAGTACACGCTGGAGAATTGACCTTCGTGAGTTTACTCCCGTGGAAACATTCATCACCGTGAACCAAGGTGAGGCATGACTGAATCACAAATCTACCCGTTGTTGACCGAGATCTTCCGCGAGGTGTTCATGAACGACGAGATGACACTGACACCGACACTGTCCGCGGAGGATGTGGAGGGATGGGATAGTTTCAAACAGATCGAGATCGTTATCGCGGCGGAAGAGCGCTTCGGCGTGAAGTTCAAGACACGAGAGCTGGACGACCTGCAGAATGTCGGTGACTTGG
>CAMDBX010000109.1 GCA_945889445.1 Rhizobium sp. Q54 | reverse complement strand
AAGTCCGATTTGGACAGCTTCAGACCGAAGGATTGAGCAAGGGCGGCTAGATCGTCTTCGGTTGGCAGGCGCATATGACGATATGAGCGCGCCTTCCGCGATATCACAAATGCAATTTCCGTATGGGTCATTCCCAACAAGAAGGTGGCCTGGGCATGAACTGGCAGGAGGTCGTTGCGGTCGCGGTCGTGCTTCTTGGCCTCAGTGCCGAGGCATTCCTCGTGGCGCAACGGCCCTCCTTCTGGATCGAGTTCGGGGCTCGGCTGGGCAAGGCGCTGCTGCCGCTGGCGTGGCGCTACGTTTCGAAGAGGTTGCCTCCCGACGAGCAGGCTGCGTGGCCTGAGGCTCAGAGGCGGGGGCAGGGGGTGGAGTGGGTGAAGAAACGATGTCGCCAAAGTTCTGACCGGTGAGCGAGATGGCCAAATACTGATCGGATTTCCACTATCACATCGGCCGAACTCGCCTACAACGATATCAACGACACAACTACGATGAGCCAGAAATCCTCCCTTGATCAAGCCACCAGGTTTGTCTCAGGGGCGCTGCCGCCGGACAGTCCCAGATCAGTCTGAGAATGTCGACAATGCGACAAAACATTGCCCAATATCAGCTCGTTGGCGAGTCAGGTTCGTTTCGCGGTAGGCACAGGCCGATCTTGCAACCGCAGCGGATTTGCGCAAAACTTGAATTTGATACGTAAGTCATCTGGTGGATATCGGATAATGGGACTGAACCGCAGAAAGTTGCTGGGCACTTGTGTTATGGCGGGCCTCGGGCTCGTGTGGGCCGCCGGGCCGACGCTTGCCGGGCCGGAGGAGAAGGCCAAGGCCATGGTGGCCAAGGCCATCGCGCTTTACGACGAAAAGGGCGAGGCCGCCTTGCAGGTCTTCAATAAGGGCGCGGTATCGGGCTTCCTCGCGGGCGAGATCTACATCGTGGTGGAGTCGCGCGGTCCGGACGGCAAGGTGCTGGCCCATGCTGCTGCCCCGAAGATGATCGGCACGCCACTCGCGCAGATCGCCGATCCCACCGGCAAGAAGTTCGGCGTCATCATGAGCATGGATGCGACGGAAGCGGGCGGCTGGTTCGATTACCAGTGGCCGGACCCGACCACCGGCAAGCTCGGCCAAAAGAAGTCCTGGGCGGTGCTGCACAAGGACTTTGTGTTCATCGCCGGCTTCTACGCCCACTGAGGCGCGCGAGACTTTAGCGCGTCAGCACGTAGAGCGTGACCGCGCAGCTGCCATGATTAGAGAACAGCCGTCGGTTACCGAAAGGTGCTGCAATCGAACCCAAATATCTTGATGTTGAAAGCGCGCATCCAATTGACGTGACCGGTTTCGTCGCCCGCGCTGGCGCCGAAGACGATCATGCACTAGCATTCAAATTGGCCCACTCGTTGGGCCTGATCACGAAGAGATGCAGATGGAAAGACACTTTTCGCCGTTTGAGCACACGCTCTGGTGGGCCACGGCTATGTCTGCTCCCGCGACTTCAGAGCTTGAGGGCAGGAAGACCGCGGATGTCTGCATCGTCGGTGCCGGATATACCGGCCTAACCACTGGCATAGAGCTGGCACGCAAGGGTGTGAGCGTTGTCATCCTCGAGGCGCGTGAAGCCGGCTTTGGCGGATCGGGCCGCAACGCCGGACACTCCACGCCGACCTTCACCTATTTCAGCCTTCCGGAGCTGCGGAAGATCCTGGGTGAACCGTGGGCGGAGCGGCTCATTCACCGCCAGTCACGCGCCAACGACAGTGTCTCCGGCATGATCGAGCGCTACCAGATCCAGTGTGAGTGGCAGCAGAACGGTTATGTGCAGGCTGCCCACCGCCCGGGTGCCATCGCTGCTCTGCAGAAAAAGGCCGAGGACTACAACGCAATCGGTGCCAGGACACGCTTCATCGACAAGCAGGAAGTGGAAGACCTTACCGGAAGTCCGCGTTTTTATGGTGGCTGGTTTCACACCGAGGGCGGGCACCTGAACCCGCTCGGCTATTCCCGCGGGCTTGCACGGGCCATGATGCAGGAGGGGGGCGCCATATACACGGGTTCGCCAGCCACCGACATCACGCGGCAGGACGGCAAGTGGCTTGTGCAGACGCCACGTGGCAAGGTCCTCGCGGAGAAGGTGATCTTTGCGACGGGTGCCTACACGGTGCAGGGGTGGCCGGGCCTCGAGCGGAGCTTCAAGATCATGAAGGTCTTCGTTGCGGCCACGCAGCCGCTTTTGCCTGAGACGCGGCGCGGTGTCATGCCAAGCAACACCACGATGAATGACGGCCGCGGCGATTTCTTCGTCTATAAATATGATACGGCTGGCCGGATCGTGGCCTCCATGTTTCCGATGGGCGCGCGCGGCCGCGACATCGCCTATACAAAGCAGCTGATGACGGACCGGCTGAAATGGCTGCATCCCCAGATCCGCGAAGAGATCCGATGGGAGTACTTCTGGTTCGGCGAACTTGACATGCAGCGCCGAACCGTCCCCCGGCTCTATGGCCTTGCCCCCGGCGTCGTGGGGCTGACCGGGCTTTCAGGCCGTGGTGTTCCGACCGGCAGCATGCTGGGCGGAATTCTCTCCGAATGGGCACTCGACGTTCCGGAGAGGGATCTTGCGCTGAAAGTCGAACCACTCCGTGATGCGCCATTCTACATGAGCTTCGCCCCGCAGATGAATCTCCGCTACTACCGCGTCAAGGACAACATACTGACGAAGCGTGATGGAGCGCCGCTGCCGCCCCACGCGTGAGCCGGGTTCAAGCTCGGTCCGGATCTTTTGGCAGCGGTGCTTGCGCCATTCCATTCATCGCTGTAACCGCCTCAACGAGGCGCGGCATCGCCGCGTCTCCCAGGCCGTTTGATTTCGCGATCATGAAGAGATGCTGGGCCGCGTGGCCAAGCATGCTGGTCATGCCGGCGCCTTCAACCATATGGTTGAAGTAGCTCAGGTCCTTGAGGCTGTTGTTGACCCGCATCAGGTGTGCCTTGGGATCGCGCAAAAGCACCCACCGGCTGATGCGCTCGAACATTCCGCAATAGAGCCCGCCGGGCTTGACGACCTCATGGAGCTTCTGCGGGTCGAGCCCAATGGCCTGACAGGCCGCATAGGCCTCGGCAAACAGTGCCACATAGGCCATTCCGATGAAATTGTTGACGAGTTTCACGCGGTGGCCGTCGCCCACGCCACCCACATGCACGATGTTGGTGGCCCATGTCTCTATCACCGGCCTGATCCTTGCGAAGGTCTCGGGATCCGCGCCCACGAATGCGTTGAGCGTTCCCGCCTCCGCCTCCACCGGCGAGTTGCCGAGGGCGGTGTCACACATGATGACGCCCTTTTCCGCCAGCCGCCGCGCCAGCCGCAACGTCGACTCGGGGTCGGCGGTCGATGCATCGGCGACGATCATGCCGGGCCCTGCGCCCGCAAGCACCCCGTCCGGGCGGAGGATCACGTCCTCGACGTCAGGCGAGGCGTTGAGGCAGGTGAACACGATGTCGCTGCGCCGCGCGACCTCGGCTGGCGTCTTCACCTCCACCGCGCCGCGCTGAACGAGGTCATCCACGGGGGCACGATTGCGGTGGCAGATGATGGTGAGTTCATGGCCTTTCTCGAGCATGTTCCTCGCCATGCCGTGACCCATGAGGCCGACGCCGATGAAGCCGATCCTGGGCTTGGACATGTCCGTCATCTCCTTGTTTGACCTTCGCTCCGTGCCGGTCCGAAGGGCGCCACGTCTAGTTCCGTCTGCTCACCGCTCATTACCTCCGCGAGGAGCCGGGCCGAACCGCAGGCGAGCGTCCAGCCGAGCGGCCCGTGGCCGGTGTTCACGAACAGATTGTCGATTGACGTCCGGCCGATGAGTGGCCGTCCGTCCGGTGTCATCGGCCGCAACCCGTGCCAGTACCGCGGGGCGGAAACGCCTTCGCTTTCTGGAAAGATGGCCTTGAAGTGTGAGAGCAGCATGCCGCTCCGCACCGGATTGTCCGCCGTGTCGAAGCCGGCGAACTCGGCCGTTCCGGCCACGCGAACGCGGTTGCCCATGCGCACCACGGCAACCTTCCGGGCGTTGTCGACAAAGGGGAGGCTGGGTGCGCCGTTCCAGCCGCCGATGTCGAAGGTGGCGGAATAGCCCTTCACGGGCAGCACCGGAAGGCTTAGCCCAAGTTGGCGGCCAAGCAAGAGGCTCTCGCTGCCCGCCGCCAGAACATAACGGTCTGCGCTCAGCGTTCCCTCGGAGGAGCGAAGTCCCGTCACCCGGTTGTTCTCCAGGGTGAAGCCGTGGACTGTGCAGCCAAACCGGAAGGTCACACCGCGTCTGGCGCAGATCTCCGACAGTTGCTGTGTAAACATCCTGCAGTCGCCGCTGCGGTCGCCCGGGAAGAGGAACCCGCCATGGATCTGTCTGGCGATCGGCCTTAGCGCGGGCTCCCGGTCGAGGCAGCCTGTCTGGTCCAGTACGCTGATCTCGCATCCAAGCTCGCGAAAGACGGCAAGCGATGCTTCGGCGGCCCGCATCGAGGCCTCGTCCTCATGCACGCGCAATGTGCCATGTTCCCAGAGGTCATAGCGCAGACCGAGGTCGGCGGTGATTCGGCCGAGAATGTCCCGGCTGAACATCGCAAGCGGCCAGACGGCGCGGGTGTTGGACTTCCAGACCTCCTCACCCGAATTGCGGAGGAACGACATGCCCCAGGAAAGCATTGAGGGCAGGGCACCTAACCGCAGCAGGAACGGCGATGTCTCCGTGCCCAGATACTTGATCAGCGTCGCCGTTATGCCGGGCGAGGCCCAGGGATCCGACATGCTGGGCGTGATGAGGGAGCCATTGGCGAAGCTGGTGCCATCGGCGGCCGCGCCGTTTCTGTCGATCACAGTTACGGACTCTCCGCGCAGCGACAGTTCATGGGCGAGGGTGGTACCGATCACCCCCGCTCCGATGACGATCGTGCTCACCGCCCGCGGCTGGCCTTGCGGGCCGGTGTCTTGTTGGCTTTCCTGGTCGCCTTTCTTGCGGCCGGGCGTCCTCGCTTGGCAGCAATTTGGGCATATGCAATGATCTCGATCCGGGCTCCCGGGACCATGAGTTGTGCCACGATCGTGGCGCGATTGGGATAGGGTTTTTTGAAGTACTCGGCATAGATCGCATTCATGCCTGGGAAGTCCTTCGGATCGGGCAGATAGATCAGAACCTGGGCGACATCGTCAAGACTGCCGCCTGCCGCCTTGAGCGTCTTCTTGAGATTATCGAACGTAAGCCTCGTTTGCGTGGTAATGTCGCCGCTCTCTATCGACCCGTCGGACTTGATGGGAATTTGCGCGGTATATAGGGTACCATTCGCGAGTGTCGCCCATTCGATGGGCGCGCTCGGAACAGGCAGACCAGACTTGACGGCTTTCTTCATCTTCACTACTCCATTTTCTTCAGGTTATTGATTCATTGCAGATACAAAAACACTTACGCCCCCAAAAGAAGGCGCCGCTGCGCCGTCGCTCCCTGCCGGAAATGGTCGTCGATGATCTCGGTCAGCGCATCGTTCGAGGTGACTTCTCCCAAAGCGGAGGATTGCCGACCGAGCCGGAGCTTTCCTCCGAGTTTGGGATCAGCCGGAATGTGATCAGGGAGGCGATCAAGGTTCTCGCCAGCAAGGGTCTGCTCGAAGTCAGGCCCAGGACCGGCACCCGCATCCGTGCGCGCGAGAACTGGAACGTGCTCGACCCCGACGTCGTCGGGTGGTTTTCGAGCGTGGGAAGCGACATGCAGAATGCCTACGATTTCATTGAATTTCGCCGCATTATCGAACCGCAAGCGTCCTACCTCGCGGCGCTGCGCGCCACCGACACCGACATCGTGCGCATCCTGAAGGCATTGGACAGTCTCTGTGCATGCGTGGGACATCCTGCCAGCATTCCGGCCGCCGACATTGCGTTCCACCGAAGCATCTACGACGCCTCGCACAATGCCGTGCTTCGCCACCTCGGCTCGCTCGTCGCGCCCCTGATGAATAGCCAGATATTGCTGACGACAGCGCCCAAGGGAGCCTTCGAGAAGGGACTGCCTCTTCACCGCAAGGTGGCGGAAGCCATAGCAAAGAGGGATCCGAAGAAGGCGGAGCTTCACTCTCGCACGCTCGTTAACATGCCCTATGCCGATCTGCACGTGTGGATTCATTCAGCCGACCGCGGCCTCCTGCCCTGATTAGGCGGCCTCCTACCCTGATTAGATAGAGGAAACCTCGCCTCGCCCCTTGAATATTTCAATGGCTGAAACCCTCTTGTACAATTCAATGATAGGATGATAGGCTGATAATCAATGGACGGCAAGATCGACGTGTTTTGTAAGGCCGCCCAGGCTAGGGAAGTCAAACGCAGTCAGCAGGGGAAGCACCCATGACCATAATTCCACATTCAAGATCGGCCGCCCGCAAGCTCCTCACTTGGGCTGCGGCGGTAGCGTGTTCAGCGACAATTGCACTCTCGGCTTCGGCCGGCGCCAATGCGGAGGTGAAGACGATCGAAGCCGGAAAACTTACCATCGGCATGAATGGCGACATGCCTATGACGCAGCTCAAGGATGGTACCCTGGGCGGCACTGACGGAGAAATAATGACCTGGGTGGCGAGCCAGATCGGCCTCAAGTCCAATGTCGTGCAGATGGACTGGGCGGCACTCATCGAGGCAACCAAGCAAGGCAAGCTCGATGTGATGCATGGCGCGATGGGCTGGATCGAGCCACGCACCAAGATTATGATCCTGAGCGAGCCGATCTATTATTTTGGGACGCAGCTTGCGCAGAAGGAGGAAAACAACTTTGCCACCTTCGCCGATATGAAGGGCCGCAAGGTCGGCACAGTGACGGGATTCACCCTCGTTCCCGAACTGAAAAGTGTTGAAGGAATTGGTGAAGTTAAGCTTTACGACACATCTGACGGCGTGATGCAAGACCTGAATGCCGGCCGAATAGACATGGCGATCCTCGACCCGCCTCTGGTTCAGTATGCGATCTTCCAGCATCCCGAGTGGAAACTGAAGCAGGTAGCTGTCCAGGCCGAACCGGACAAGTATCCGGTCATGTCTGCGAAGTACAATGTGATCTTCGGCATCAACAAGAACGAGCCGGAACTCGCTGAGGCGATTAACACCGCCATCAAGCAGGTTTGGAAGGACTGCCTCAACGTGAAGGTCATGGCCAAGTATGGCTTGGCTGACAAGGAGTGGTTCATCCCACCCGAGAAGAACCCGCGTATCGGGGTTGACCGTGAGGAAGGTTACCAATCGCCCGACGCCAAACACTGCTTCTGAGCATAACGGACTAAACGGGCGGGATAACATCTCGCCCGTCTCATTCCCAGGCGAGGATACTCGAGGATACTGATGAGCAAGGCGGGCGATGGCGCGGCTGCAGGGCAGCCGCTGCTCAGAATTGAAGATCTGCAAAAGAAATTCGGCGATCTGGAAGTTCTCTGCGGCGTCTCCCTCAACGTAGCGAGGGGCGAGAAGGTTTCAATCATTGGGCCGAGCGGATCCGGCAAGACCACGTTGCTGCGATGCATCAACTACCTCGAGAAGCCAAGCGCCGGACACATTTACATTGACGGAACTCTAATTGGCGAAAAAAAGTCCGGTGACCGTTTCATTCACCTGACCGATCGGGAGCTTGCTCGCGAACGCCAGGAGATCGGCTTCGTGTTCCAGCGGTTCAATCTCTTCCCGCATCTGACGGCCCTCGGCAATGTGACCGTGGCGCCCATGCGGGTGCTTAACCTGTCACGCGAGGCCGCGGAAGCGCGCGGCCGCGACATGCTGCAGAAAGTGGGGCTCAGCCACAAGGCCGACGAATACCCGGAACGGCTTTCCGGTGGGCAGCAGCAGCGCGTTGCTATCGCGCGCGTTCTTGCGATGCAGCCGAAACTCATGCTGTTCGACGAAGCCACCTCCGCGCTGGATCCGGAACTCATTGGCGAGGTTCTCCGCGTGATGCGGCAACTGGCCGAGGAAGGTGCAACGATGGTGATCGTGACCCACGAAATCCAGTTTGCAAGTGAGGTTTCCGACCGCGTGATCTTCATGGACCAGGGAAGGATCGTTGAACAGGGATTGTCTAGGGAGGTGTTGTTCAAGCCGAAAGAGGCGCGGACACGTGAATTTCTTAAGCACATTCAGGACCGTTGAGGAACGCCGCTCATGACGTTTTTTCAGATCCTCGAGAAGAACGGCTGGTACTTCTTCACCACATTGCTGAGCGGCTGGCCAGCGACGCTTACCGTCGCATCGGGCGCGCTGGTGTTTGCGCTGATCTTCGGGCTCGTTATCGCGCTGATGCGCATCTCGACGTGGAGGCTGCTGCGCTGGCCGGCGACCGCCTATCTCGAATTTTTCAGGGGCACGCCAGCGCTCGTCCAACTGTTCGTTATCTATTTTGGCTTTCCCGACTGGGGTTTTCAGCCCTCGCCATTGCAAGCGGCGATTATTGGTCTCGGCATGAACGGCGCAGCTTATATTTCCGAAATCTACCGGGCCGGCATCGAGTCGATTCATCGAGGTCAAATGGAGGCGGCGTTGTCGCTGGGCATGACGCCAATAAAGGCTATGCAGCACATCATCCTTCCGCAGGCGATTCGCACCATGCTGCCGCCTATGACAAATTTCTCGATCGTGCTTCTGAAGGATACAGCAATCGTGTTTTCCATCGGCGTTTTGGAAGTCATGGCGCTGGCGCGGCAACTCGTCACCGAGACGCTTACCAGCGCACCGATCTATCTGATGGCCGGCGCGATGTATCTTTGCGTGACCATCCCCATGGCCCGGCTTGCCGCGCGGCTCGAACGCCAGCGCCAAGCCTGGCAATAATGGGGCATCAGCATGCTTGAACTTCCACAGATTTATGCTGAGAACATCCACCGATGGTTGCCGGAGTTGCTTTACTATTCACTAATGACTCTCAAGATCGGCTTCTTCTCATTCATCGTTGCGGTAGTTTTCGGCATACTGGTGGCTCTGTGCCGCGTGTCAAAGAATCGGCTGGTCCGCACGCTTGCGATCTGGTTCATCGAGATCGGGCGGGGATTGCCCATCGTCGTGATACTCTACATCATCTATTTCGTACCTCCCCAGCTCTTCCCCGGGCTCAATTGGACGTGGTTCTCCGATTTCACCGGTGCTGTGCTGGGTCTGGGCATTCATGGCGGAGCTATTCTGGCGGAGGTGTTCCGGTCCGGTATCGAGGCGCTGCACAAGGGTCAGCGCGAGGCGGCGATGTCGCTTGGCATGACGCCTGCCAAGTCTATGGTCTACATCATTCTGCCGCAGGCCACTCGGATTGTTCTGCCACCGGTTGGAAACTATGCCATCGGTCTGCTGAAAGACACGTCGCTTTGCACTCTGATCGGCGTGAACGAGATCATGAACGGCGCCAAGAGCATCGCCTTTTCCGATTACCAGCCGATGGCCGTTTTCATTCTGGTCGCCGGCATCTATTTTGCCATGAGCTACCCGCTGTCGCTGCTCGTGCGGGCGCTCGAACGCCGGTTGAGCACTGCACAGTGAGGAGGACCATGACATGAAGGTAGTGAAGCTCGAGGCCATACCGGTGCGGGTTGGATATAAGCGCGTGGAGTCGAGTTCGCTCATCAACCGCGGCGGAATAACTGATGTGATCGTCAAGCTCACTGCCGACAATGGCTTGGTCGGATGGGGAGAATGCACTCGGGCTGCTGACACTGCCGGCATCGAATCCGCCGTGCGCAACATGGCGCCGCTGGTAATCGGCCGGAACCCATGGGACAAAGAGCAGATTCACCGCGATCTCGCCGTCTACGCCGTATGGGCCTTCCAGCCCATGACGGGTAATTTCGCCTATGCGGGAATTGATACTGCGCTTTGGGACTTGTGCGGCAAGGAGGCGGGTCAACCCATCTATCGCATGCTCGGCGGAGCCCTGCGCGAGGAAGTTGACTACTACTATTACATGGAATGGGGCACGCCAGATGAGGTCGCGGAACAGGGACGGGACGGCGCCCGCAAGGGATATCATGCCTATTACATCAAGGTCGGCGTGGACGCGGCGAAAGAGGAAGGGATGCTGGAGGCATTACGCGACTCCGCTGGCCCAGAGGCGCTGATCCGCATCGACGTCAACCAGGCGTGGACTACGCCACAGGCGGTGACGCTCCTCAATCGGTGGCACGCGCGCTTCGATCTCGATTTTGTGGAGGCGCCGATTCCGATCGATCCGGTGGAGAACATGATTGGCCTGCGGGGCAGGGTAAGTGTTCCTTTTTGCATCAACGAGGGCCTATGGCGGGAAGCGGACGCCTACCGCATTATCAAGAGCCGGTGCGGTGATTATCTCTGCTACAGCCAATATTGGGTTGGCTCCCTTGGACGGTGGCATAGCCTCAATCAAGTCAGCCACCTCGAGGGCTGGCAGGTCCTAAAACACACCCATGGCGAACTCGGTCTTACCGCGGCGGCAGGCCACCACGTTATGCTTGCCTGCCCCAATGCCGCGCTCGGAAGCCAGCAGACAGCGCAGCTCATGGAGGACGACATCCTCACCGAGCGTTTGCCGATCGCCGACAAGCCGAGTTGGGGCCGTATCGACAAGCCGGGGTTGGGGGTGGAGGTGGATGAGGACAAGCTGATGCGGTTCCACGAGGCCTATCGCCAGCTTGGCGAGTTTCCTACATACAGCGGCAAGCTCACAGCGGCTCTATCCTGAGGAGGACAGATGAATATCAAGGACATCCGGCTCACACCACTCCACTGCACATTCAAGCAGCCGTATCACTGGTCACAAGGAGTTACCTATGGCGCACCTGTGGTGCTCATCGAGATTGAGACCGATGCGGGCGTGACAGGCATCGGTGAGTGCTCGGCTAGTCCGACCCATGCACCAATCCTCGCCATCCTCGAGGATGCGCTTCCACGGTTCATCGGCCAGTCCATATATGACGTCAACCAGCTGATCTGGTCCTATTACCAGTATGGATTCAATGCCAAGGGAATTGGCCGCGCACCGCGCTACTTCTCACAGGCAATGGCCGGCATCGAGCTCGCCGCCTGGGACGCGATCGGAAAGCAGGCGAAGCTTCCCCTTCACCAATTGCTGGGTGGAAAAGTCCGTGACAAGATCGAGTATTTCGGATTCCTGCAAGGCAATACACCTGAAGAAATCGGTGCCCATTCTGAGCAACTGGCTCGTAACGGCTTCAAGGTACTCTATGTGAAGGTAGGACGCGGCAACGAACTCGACATCGCTATCCTTCGCGAGATTCGTAAGGCCGTGGGAGACAGGGTCAGGTTGCGGTTGGATGCGAACGAGGCGTGGGACATGCTCAATGCGCGGCGAATGTTCGAGGCGCTGAAACCGTTCGACCCGGAATTTATCGAGCAGCCCGTATCGGCCTCGACGGGGCCCGAAGGCCTGGCACGGCTTCGTGCCGTCACCAATATCCCGATCGCAGCTGACCAGACGGTCTATTCGGCGGAAGATGTATATGACATTGTGCGCTGCCGTTCGGCCGACGTCATCGTTCTGGGCATGCACGAAACCTGCGGCATCCTCCGTTACCGCAAGGCAGCCGCCGTTGCGGAGGCGGCCGGCGTCAATATCTGCATCCATGGCATTTTTGAGACTGGAATTACGACCGCAGCGACCATTCAGGTGGCTGCGACGATCAACAATCTGGACAATGGAAACCAGATCATGTGGCAGTTGCTTAAGGAAGACATCGTATCCCGGCCAAACTTGGTTCCAAAGGATGGCGCCTTACCCGTCTCCAATCTTCCCGGACTCGGGTTCGAGCTGAATTATGATGCCGTCAATCGTGCCAAAGACGCCTACGCCAAGCTGAGAACGCAAGTCGTGTGAGGAAGTCTGCAGCACGTTGGATCTTGGAGCCCACGCACGGGATCATTCTTGATGATCGCATCCGTGGTATACCCCCCGGCATCTCCGAGCTCGACAGCCTTGACGTTGCACGCATGGGCTGGCACCCCGCAGAAGGGCTGATGCCCCTTCCGGTCCTCACCATGGACGAGGCGGCTTACACCTTCAACCGCGACGCGATGATGAACTATGTGCGTCACGCGGGGGTTGACATTGCCCCGCATGCCAAGACCCCCATGTCCCCGGACCTAGCAAGGGATCTCGTAGATAAGGGGGCCTGGGCCTCGACAGTGGCAGACCTGCGCCAGGCCACGGTGATGGCCCGTGCAGGACTTCGCCGATTGATCCTCGCTAATGAGACCGGCGGTCATGCGGGCGCTGGCCGCCTCCAGGGTTTTGCGGCCGCTTATCCCAACACCGAACTATATATCTTCGTCGATTCGGTTGCGGGTGTTGATGCTCTTGCGGAAGCATGGAGGGCGGCTCCCGCGCTGCCTCCACTGGCCGTACTCCTCGACATCGGATCAGGACGGTCGGGCACGCGCACCATTCAACAGGCGGAGGGCCTGGCCGATGCGGTGCAGGCCTGCGGAGGCCGTCTTTACCTCGCCGGCATCGGAGCCTATGAAGGTAACACCATTCAGCCCGATGCATCTGTGACGGAGTGTACGTTGGATGAACTCATCACGCGGATCGCTGGAATATTTACGCGACTGCGCTTGCGGCTCGGGAGTAAGCCTGAACTGATACTGACGGTCGGTGGATCATTGTTGTTCGAGCGGATCGTCGACCGGTTAGTGCCAGTCGTCAGGGCCGATGGCCAGGCGAGGCTTGTGCTGCGGAGTGGTGCCATTTTTTTCTATGATCATGGCATTTGTCAGCGCTTCCTGCATGGAGGGGGGACAGCCTTTGTGCCGGCCCTGAGGCTCTGGGCAGAAGTCCTGTCGCGGCCCGAACCGTGGCTTGTTATCTGCGGACTCGGAATGCGAGATGCATCCTTCGACCAGGGCTTTCCCGTCGTGCTGCAGCTCCACCGCGGCGGGCGGCCCCTACCGGGCACGGTTCCGATGCCGGCGGTGACAAAGCTGAACGACCAGCATTGCTTCCTCGAAGTTTCCAAGATCTCAGATATTGCCGTTGGTGACATCGTTGAATTTGGTGTGACCCATGCTTGTACAACGATTGACCGGTATAAGGTCATCTATGGCCTCGATAACAAAGGCCGCGTTCGTCACGCATTCCCCACTTTCTTCGGTTGATTGTAATTGATCGACTGCGGTTAGACCCTCGCTGGAGCGGTTATCAATCGTTCAGATTTCCAGACTGAGTTGATCTGCTGCTGAACTTTCATCCAGCAGCTCTTAGAATACTCTGCCCACGTGCTCTGCCCCCCATTCTTTGGATTACCTGAGGCTTGGTTTTTTTGGAGGCGACGTACTCCAACTGGAAGAGGAAGTATAATGGACTGCTGTTGGACGATATACGGCGACTGAAGCAACTCGAGGACGAGAACGCAAAGCTGAAGAAGCTGGTGGCGAATCTCTCGCTCGAAAACGCGATGCCTCAGGATGTGCTCCACTGAAAAATTTAAGGCCTGTATGCAAGCGCCAACTGGTGAACAAGGTTTGCAGTTGTAAGCCAGTTTGTGCAATTGTTGGTAATGAAAAGCCGGTCATCCGGGTTACGTCCGTAAAGTGCTGTAAATTCGGAGGTGGGCAGCCACCGCTTCGGCTCGGTAGAAGACGATTCTGAGACGTTTTTCACCGAAGGAGCGAAGCGATGGCTGGGTATGATGTTAACGT
>CAMDBX010000108.1 GCA_945889445.1 Rhizobium sp. Q54 | reverse complement strand
ACGACGCATGCGGTGGCGACGAAAGCGGCCGCCATGTCCGGGCCGTTGGGCAGCACGATGGCAAGCTTGTCGTTGCGGGCAAGGCCACGGGTGCGGAGCGCCGCGAAACTGTCCTCCACCACGGCGGCGAACTGGCCATAGGTGAGGTCGTCCCGGCCGGAGGCTGACAGGGCGATGTCGGCGGGCAGGCGGGCGTCGAGAAGGCTATTCAATATCATATTACAGGTAACCTTCGTCAGTGTCCGTTGCCAGGTAATTTGAGACCTTTGGGTGCGTGATCGAAGAGAGCATCTGGCACATCTGGGTTTTATGTTATGCGGCCTTGCAGCTACGTTGCAGGCGTCGGGTTTTGATGGTGTCGCGTTTGATCGCGCCGGCCGCGCCAATGAGCAGTGCGTGCGGCCCGGCAGAAGATTCGATCGTGTGAGCTCTCGTGAGGCGCGTGTCATTGCGGTGCGACGGACGAGGAAAAAGTTTGCATTTTCAGATATGATAGTACAATACTTACAGGTAGTATCAAGGCGCCTTTGCTGCAATCGCGCAGGTACTAGGCGGCTCGAAGGGGATCGTATGTGATGAAGCCAAAGGGTATCGGTAGCGCCGGTCTCGTTTCCTGGGTCCATTCCTCACTGTCCGTCGACGATTTTGAGACGGCAATTCACTTCTTCGAGGAAGCCTTCGGTTTTGAGGTGCTCTTCAAGGAGGAGGGCATGGAACAGCAGATTGAGAGTATCACTGGCACGAAAGGTCTCGTCTGTGATCTTGTAATGCTGCGCAGTCCCGTATCGGGCCATGTGCTCGAGCTGATCGAGTTCAAGCCGACACTAGGATTGCCTGAGGGTGACAAGCGCCCGTTCCGGCCCGGAGCTTCACATCTCGCATTTGTCGTCGAGGATCTGGCCGCAGCGAAATCTGCTGTGGAGGCATTGGGTGCTACCACGCTCGGCGAGGTGACGTCTTTCGAGGATGGTCCCTCTATCTATTGCCGTATACCCGGCGGTGCCTTCATCGAGATTGAACAGATGATCCCGCGATGATCAGCAACGCACCCCTCATCGATCACTATAGCAAGATGTTACGGTTGCGGGCCTTTGAGCAAGCCTGTCTTGTTGGCTTCGCTGCTCGCGAGATCCACGGCGAATTGCACTTGGGCATTGGTCAGGAAGCCGTTGCAGCCGCACTCATTCCATATTTGCGCCCCGAGGATGGCCTTGTCAGTACACATCGAAACCATTTGCACGCGCTTGCCAAGGGCGTTTCGGCGCGGGCGCTGATGGCTGAGATCTTCGAGAAGGAGACGGGGCTCTGCCGTGGCCGCGGAGGGCACATGCATCCGTTTGACAAGTCGACGAACTTCTCGGCAACCGGCATTGTCGGCGCCTCAATTCCCGTAGCCCTCGGCTATGCTTATGCCAGCGCCATGGAGAAAAGTGACGCGGTCGGCATTGCGATCATAGGTGACGGAAGCGCCAACCACGGCACATTCCATGAATGCCTCAACATGGCAGGTGCCTGGAAGTTGCCGCTCATCATTGTGGTCGAGAACAACGACTATGCTATCTCGGTCCCGGCCAGCTCTGTGACAGCGCCCGTCCCGCATTGGAAGCGGGCAGAGGCCTATGGCGGACTCGGGCTTGCTGTTAACGGCATTGATGTCGAGGCTGTCGAAAAAATCTACGCCGAGGCCTTCGCACACGCACGCGCACGCAAGGGGCCGGTCGTGGTCGAGGCGCATTGCCATCGCTTCCGCGGCCACTATGAGGGCGATGCCGACAGCTATCGCTCACGCGAGGAGCGAACGCGCATGCGGCAGGAAGGTGATCCCATTCAACACACGCGCGCCAAGCTTGAGGCAGCGGGCGTAGCAGTAGCCGACCTCGATCGTGCCAGGAAAGAAGCCGATGACGAGATGGCGGAAATCCTCGCGGCGGTTCGAGCCGATCCGATGCCGCCAGCCAGTGCTGCGCTCGACTATGTATTCGTGGGAGCGTGACTATGAATGGGATAGACAGAGTTCCGACTGTTTCCTACCTCATTTCAGAGGCTATCGGGCTTGAAATGGACAGAGACGAGAAAATCATAGTGCTCGGCGAGGACGTCGGTGCAATGGGTGGCGTCTTCAACTGTACGCGCGGCCTCAAGGACCGCTTTGGTGAATGGCGGGTGCGTGATACACCGATCGCCGAAATGGGTTTCGTCGGCATGGGCGTGGGCCTCGCCATGGCGGGCTACCGCCCAGTGGTTGAGATCATGTTTGCCGATTTCGTAACTGTTTGTCTCGAGCAGATCGTCAATGCGATGGCGAAGATTCCCTACATGTCAGGCGGCCGCATGAGAATGCCAATGGTGGTCCGTACCGCCGGTGGTAGCATTGGCTCGGCTGCACAGCATTCCCAATGTCTGTGGGGTATGCTCGCGCATTGGCCGGGTCTCAAGGTGGTTGCACCGTCTTGCCCGGCCGACTATCGCGGGCTGATCACCGCAGCGATCCGCTCTGATGATCCGATCGTCATCATCGAGCACAAGAGCCAGCTCAACAGGAAATGCGATCGCTTCGTGCGCAGCGACATCGGGCCTGAGGGGCCTTACGTTCTACCGATTGGCAAGGCGAGCGTCGCACGTGAGGGTACCGATGTGACGATCGTGGCCATCAGCGCCGCCGTCGAGTGGGCCTTAGAGGCCGCCGCTGATGCAGCAATGAATGGTATCAATGCCGAGGTTATTGACCTACGCAGCCTCGTTCCAATGGACATGGATACGGTGCTGAAATCGGTTGCCAAGACTGGGCGACTGCTCGTAGTCGATGAGGACTTCAAGAGCTTCGGGATGTCGGGTGAGGTTGTGGCCCGCACAGTTGAAGGCTTGCGTCCTGGTGAACTGCGTCAGGTGCATCGCCTCTGCATGCCTGATGTGCCCCTACCGGCCGCGAAGACGCTTGAGGATGCCGTCATGCCGGGTCGCGGCGCCATTGAGGCCGCTCTCAGTCAAATGGCTAAAGCGAGATGAACCATGATCAAAATCGTCGCCTACCGGTGCCTAAGCATTGGGTGCGTCCGTTT
The DNA here is from genome assembly GCA_945889445.1 of Rhizobium sp. Q54. GTDB lineage: Bacteria > Pseudomonadota > Alphaproteobacteria > Rhizobiales > Aestuariivirgaceae > Aestuariivirga. The sequence continues at coordinate 10,812 of CAMDBX010000108.1, read as the reverse complement.
TCACCGACGCGATCGCTTCTTCGATCGGGCGTAGTCCGGTGAATTCTGTGTCATTGAGACTGAGAGGTGCTTGCGCATGAGATTTGCTGCTGCATCGCGTCGTCCCACTACGATGGCATCGAGGATCGCCACATGCTCTGCTGAGGACTCCCGTAGACGCCGGCCGTCGGGCGGCGTCAGGATCTCGGTAAGACGGCGCAAGAGGTTTTGTCCGTCGATGGCCTGTGCCAAGAACCGATTTCCGCACGACGCGGCGATGAGGTGATGGAACTCGAGATCGGCGTCCACCATTTCCTTGATAGTCGCTCGCTTGCCAGCTTTCAGGATTGCGTCATGGCGACGACGTGAGCGGGCGGACAACGGTGGGTCGAGTGTGAATGTGTCGAGCAGGATGGCCGCAGGCTCGACGGTCATCCGAAAATGATAGCTGTCTCGGAAGTCCTCGGCGCTGGCGAGATTGGGCCCCAGATGCCAGCCCTTGCCAGGCGCCTTTTCTACCACATTGTCTTCGGCCAACCGATTTAGGGCTCGCGTGACATCTTGGCCATCCTGGCCGTAGCGGCGAACAAGTTCGGCGGTGCTGACATGGTTGGGGATCTCGCCTGCGAACCAGTCGCTGGCGATGACGCGGTAGATTTCGTCGTTAGCTGTCTCTGGGAGGATAGGCCCGCGACGACCGAGCTCCCAGCCGGAGACAGAAAGGAAGAACCCCCGGTCCGGTCGTTGTTCTACGACGCCATGACGGCAGAGAAAACCCAGTGCGCCGCGAATGGGCGTACGCGATAACTTGAAGATCGTACCGAGACGTTGCTCGATCAGGTGGTACCCGACCGGCAAATCGCTCTCCACGATCCACATAATGATAGCCTGGGCAGTATTGGCGTGCAGATCGCTCAAAGTCTTCTTAGGCATCTCAGGCGCTCTCATAACCGCGCGCGAATTCCCAGTTCGTCACCGCCTTCCGTGTCGCGGTAAGTTCGATACGCCCGTGTTGAAGGAGATGAGCATGCCCTTCCCCGCCAAATGCTTTCTCTGCTAACGCTGAGCGGGCGAAACGTGCGACGGCCTCGGTCAAGTCGGCGGGAATCTCGGGGGCACTTTCGGGGACAGAAGATCCCACCATCTCGGGCGGCAGCGCGCATCCCGCCTCTACGCCGGCCAGGCCTGCCGCGATAATGGCAGCATAGGCGTGATATGGATTGGCATCGGCGCCAGGCAGACGGAACTCAAAGCGCAGCCCGTCTCTACCGGCGATGAGCCGGAGCATCACTGCGCGGTTGTCGTAGCCCCAGGTGGCATTGAGCGGTACGTAAGTGCCGGGCTGCATCCGCTTGTAAGAGTTGGCGTAGGGCGCATGCAAAAGGGTTAACTCGGGCGTGTGGGCGAGGACGCCGGCGAGAAAATATTCGCCAAACGCCGTCAGTTTGCCTGGCACGCCGAGTGCGTTGCTGCCGTCGGATGATTTGAGCGATATGTGAATATGCCCGCCCGAGCCGGCATCGTCCTCGAATGGTTTAGCAAGGAACGTTGCCGACAGACCCTGCGTGTGGGCGATCGCCTTCACGACATACTTGAATGCGACGCAGTTGTCGGCGGCCGTGAGCGGTGCATCGGGTGTCATGTTAATTTCGATTTGGCCCTTGCCACCTTCGCCCTGGACCTGGTCGACAAGGATGCCGCAGGCTTCCAGCGCGTACTCGGTAGCATCGATGAAGGGCGCCGCGAGGCTCGTCACCATCACGTCGTTGTCGCCATGGCGGTGATAAAGTGGCGTTAGGCCCGCATGGGCGTGAGCATGTGCCTCGGCATAGCTCTGTCGAATGACATAGAACTCGAGCTCGCTCGCGATGCGAACTGTGATGCCGGCTGCTGCGAGGCGAGCCAATTGCACCTTCAGGATCGTGCGTGGTGCCTCGGCAACGGCTTTGCCGCCGGAATCGAGGGCATCGGCTATCACCAGCATCGTCTGGGGCTCAAGCGGGGAAAGGAAGACTGCCATTGCATCCGGCATCAGTATACCGTTTCGGAACCCGTGCGCGCCACCTGCTACTGCGAAGCCAGCCTGCGGCCGATTCTCGAAATCCATCACCAGATGGACGTCAGGCGAGGCAAGGCCATGCTCCCGCAGCTCAGGCCAGTCGGCGATCGGACGCCGCTTGCCGAAGAGCCGGCCCGCCAAGTCGGGTACCGCGACCGTCACGTGCCGCATGGCGGAAATCAGTTCGTCTGCTCGCTTCATGCGGACACCTCCCCGCCGTCGACCGGAATAGACGCTCCGCTCACATAACTGGAGAGGGGAGAAGCCAAAAATACACAGACATCGCCGATCTCCCGCGGATCGGCGAATCGGCCCACCGGAATATTCATCTTGTAACCGGCAAGCACTTCCTCGGGCGTTTTGCCGTTGAGGCGGGCCGCTCGGCGACAAACGTCCTCTATCATGGGCGAAGACACAATTCCTGGACATACAGTATTGACGCGAATGCCCCTGGGCCCCAGTTCCTGCGCGAGCGCCTCTGAGAGCCGTGAGACACCTGCCTTCAACGCACAATAGGTTCCCCAATTGGCGGCAGCACGATAACTCGCCTGGGAGGAGATGAAGGTGAGAGAGGCGCCATGCTCGAGCCGTTGCGCCGCCTCGCGCCCGATGAGGTAAGCGCTCGTAAGATTGCTGTCGACAGCCGCGCGGAAATCGGCCGCATCCGTCGCTGCGATTGGACCCATGATAAGCGCGCCAGCCGCATGGACGACGTCTGTGATTGAGCCGGCCACTTCGAATCCGTGACGAACGGAAGCCTCCTGGCAAGCATCCAGCAGGAGAATTCCTTCGCCTGCCACCCGGTCAGTGCGTGTCACCCGTGCGCCGTGGTTGCTCATTGAATCCGCAATCGCGGAGCCGATTGAGCCGGCCGCGCCAGTGATCAGCACGTGCCGGTCCTTGAGTAGGTTCGATCTTGTTGGTTCTCTTGATGTTTCTGTCATTGCAGCTCGGCTGGCGAGAATCCGGTGTGTATTTTATTATTTAATAGTACAATTCAATGAACGAATGCGCAAAGGCTTTGTTGCAACTCCGCAGGTAAACGTTGGCTCTAAGATGTAACTACGTTGATATGAACAGGATTCAGCAAGATGACAAGATGGTTGAAGGGGGACTCAGCAAGAATCCGATCAGCAACCATTGTCGCTGTCGCTAGCGAGTCCTCAAGCTCTTCGGTGGCGCATTGGTAGATGGTGAAGACGCGGGGTGAGCCGCAGTTGGGTAGTTCAGAACTAATCCCCAAAACCAAGGCGTGTTATAAGATTGCACTTTATCCTAGGATAATACAAAAATACGTGCTAATAACTCGCTTCTAATCGGTAGTCCGATTACATCTGATGGATGTCGGTCGAGCGATGCGGTAAGTGGATAAAGGGTGAGTGCCCATGATCGACCGGCCCAATGAACGCGTGGCTTATTTCAACGGTGACATTGTGCCTGAGAGCCATGTGCTGGTGCCGTTTCGGGACCGAGGGTTTCGATGGGGTGACGGCGTATACGACACCGAGCGCACCATTGACGGGAAAATATTCAAACTTCCGGAACATATTGACCGCCTGTATCGCTCCCTGCGCTACTTACACATCACGATAAAGGAGACGCCTGCGGAGATTGCCGCGATCACTGAGGAAGTAGTGCGCCAGAATCTGTCACTGCTACCCAAGGGCGAAGATTACTGGGTCCATCAGAATGTCTCGCGCGGCGCCGACTGGGTCGGCGACGAGCCGAACCTCCGCGAGGGGGCCACGGTGATCGTACATGTCCAGCCCCTGCTGCTGCGCGCGCGCGCAAGTTTGTTCCGTGATGGTATCAAGCTATTGGTCTCACCGATCCGGCGCACGCCGCCAGAGGCGCAGAGTCCGCGTGCCAAGATGACCAATTACATCAATCAGACAATGGCCGAAATTCATGTGAAGGCGCAGAGTTCAGAAGCTTGGCCGGCTATGCTTGACGTTAACGGCAGATTGAACGAGGGGACGGGACAGAATATTTTCCTTGTACGTGATGGTGAACTCCTTACGCCCAGAGGCGAGATGGTGCTGGAGGGCATCAGCAGGCAGACCGTTTTCGAACTGGCGGCGGAGTGTGGCATCAAGGCCCGCGAGGCCGACCTCGACCTCTACGACGCCTATACTGCCAATGAGGCATTTCTTTCGTCTACGAGCCTGTGCATCTGTCCAGTGCGCAGTATCGATGGCCGAGCCTTTGTCAATGAAGCAATTCCCGGGCCGGTAACGCGGCGGCTCATGGATGCCTATAAGAAACTGCTCGATTTTGATTTCGAGCAGCAATACTTGCGGTTTCTTGCTCAGTCGAATGAGTTCTAGTCTGCGTCATAACAAAAATGCTTAAGGGGAACGTCAATGAAGACTCAACCAATATCACTTAATCGACGCCGACTTCTAAAAGTCGCGGGCGCCGGCGCGATCGGCATAGTTGCCGCTCCGCGTCTCGCCCAGGCCCAAGACTCCCTTGAGGAGATCAAGAGCCGCGGTTATTTGCTCTACGGATTTAATGGCGAACGCCCCTACGGCTACTTGGAGGCCGATGGGTCGCTCGTCGGGTCAGAAATCGGAATCGCCCGCGCCGTCGCCAAAGAAATTGGCATCCCCGAGGTACAGGGCGTGGCGATGAACTTCGACTCCCTGATCCCAGCCCTGCAAGCTGGCCGGATCGACACCTGCCTCCCAATCTTCGTCAAACCTCCGCGGTGCAAGATTATTATCTATGCCACACCGCATTTTAAAGAGGGTCAATCCGCCATCGTACCGGCTGGGAATCCCAAAGGGATTCACGGCTGGGACGACTTAATCAAGAACGATGTGAAGATCGGATTGGTAGCCGGGACGACGCCAAGCGAGATCGCCACAAACGCCAAAATTGACAATGCCAAGATCACACGCTTCCCGGACACCACGACACTGTCAGCAGGGTTAAAAAGCGGCCGTGTCGATGTCATCGTTGAGGCGACGGGTTCAGTCCGGTTGATCTTTGAGGAACTCAAGGGTTCCGGTTTCGAACGTATCGCAGATTGGGCCAAACCATCCAATGTCGATACCAAGATCACTTACCTTGCAGCCTTTCCGTTCAACAAAGATGCTGTAGAACTGAGAGACGCCTGGAACGGCGCATTGGCTAAGCTCCTAGCCGACGGCACGATCGACAAGATAACGGCACCTTATGGCATCGATGCGGCGGATCGCCCGGGCCCCGCCGACCCGACCCTGGAAGCGGAGTGTGCCGGATAGGTGGCGGCTCGACGCTTATGGACATCGTTCAGGCGGTAATTCCGGCACTCTTGAAGGGTGCCGGAATTACTTTGCAGACAGCGATTCAGGCTGGACTTCTAGCGATCCTCATCTCCGTGGTCGTGGGAGTCTTCCGGGACGTTGGCGGTCGCTCTGTTCATTTCGTGTTGACAGTATATGTCGAATTCTTCCGCGGTTCATCGGCCTTCGTCCAAGTCTATTGGGTGTTCTTTGTACTGCCGCTCTTCGGCTTGCGTCTTTCTGCAATCCTTGCGGGAACGCTCGTGCTCGGCCTAAACGCCGGTGCCTACGGATCGGAGATCATGCGGGGCGCGCTGCGCGCTGTGCCTCCTGGTCAGCGCGAAGCTTGCGTTGCACTCAACCTTTCGCAATGGTCGGCTCTCACCAGAATCCTGATACCTCAGGCACTAACACGGGCCATAATCCCCTTCGGTAATCTCCTCATCGACCTCCTGAAGGGGACTGCGCTGCTGAGTTCAATCACGGTAACAGAGCTAGCATTTGCGGGGCGGCAATCGGCTTCCGCTAATGGTAGTCCCTTGATCATTTTTTCGCTGGTATTGCTAATCTACTTGGTATTGGCAGCACCCATCGCCTGGACCACCAAACTCATGGACCAGCGGGTTCGGCGGAAACTAAATATTGGCAGGGCGCCATGAGCATCGACTGGGATTGGGCCTATGTTTTTGAGATCCTGCCCGAATTGCTGCGCGCGACGCTGATCACAATCCGTATTTCGTTGCTAGGATTTGCGGTGGCCCTTGTCGCCGGCCTGCTGATCGCGATGGCCCGGATGAATCGCAATTGGGTCATCTCGCAGCCTGCGTTGTTCTTCGTGGAGTTCGTCCGTTTGACGCCTCTGCTCGTGCAGCTTTTCTTTGCCTTCTATGTCCTGCCGGTATTGGGGGTATCCCTGCCGGCGGAGCCAACCGGCGTTGTGGTCATCGGACTGCATTACGCGACCTATGCTTCAGAGGTTTTTCGCTCTGGAATTCGCGCGGTGGCTACAGGCCAGTGGGAGGCCTCGATCGCACTCAGTCTGCCAACGTTCGCGGTCTGGCGGCGCGTGATCCTTCCCCAGGCAATTCGTCCGATGATTCCGGCCTTGGGAAACTATCTGATCCAAATGTTCAAGGACGTGCCGCTTCTCTCGACTATTACTGTCTACGAGCTATTAGGCACGGCAAACTTGATTGCTGGCTCCTCATTCCGGTATTTGGAGACGCTGACTCTCGTGGGCCTTATCTTCCTGCTCCTCAGCTACCCTTCATCCTTGCTGATCCGCTATCTGGAGATCCGCCTTGAGAAAAGTTGATGCGGATGCACACGGCTCGAGTGTCACTAAATCTTCGACGCCGGCGGTTCTGGATGCACCAGCAGTCCGGATGAAACAGGTCCGAAAGGAATTTGGTGGTCACGCGGTGGTGAAGTCGATGGACCTCACGGTGGCCAGCGGCGAGAAGCTTGTCATCATCGGACCGAGCGGTTCGGGCAAAACCACGATCCTACGGCTCATTATGACACTCGAGACGCCGGACAATGGTTACATCGAAATCGATGGAGAACTGCTCGGATGCGCCTGGGACAGTGGTCGGATTACCAAGAACAATAACAAGAACCTCCGCGCGGTGCGAAGTAAGGTCGGGATGGTATTTCAACACTTCAACCTTTTCCCACATATGAGCGTCCTAGACAACATCATGGAGGCGCCAACCAGGTCTTTGCGGATGTCGAAAGAAGAGGCTAGGGAGCGGGCCATTGGGCTTCTCCAGCGGATTGATATGGTAGGGAAGGCATCGAGCTACCCAGGGCAGTTGTCTGGCGGTCAGCAACAGCGAGTGGCGATCGCGCGGGCTCTTGCTATGCGTCCGTCGGTTATGCTGTTTGACGAAGTGACGTCTGCGCTTGATCCGGAGAAAGTTGGTGAGATTCTGCAAACCATTCGCGAACTCGCGGCTGAAGTGAACATGGCTATGGTCATCGTCACACACGAAATGGGCTTCGCGAGGAACATCGCGGACCGTGTGATATTCATGGACCATGGTGAAATCGTAGAAAGTGGTCCGCCTGACGAGGTTCTCGGAGCTCCAGTGCATCCGCGGACCACTGCCTTCCTGAAGGCGATCCTCGATCGATGAGGAACGCCGATAATCAGATGTGGACTAAACACTCAAGGCCACTCTACCAATTCAAGCCCACAACAACATCCCAGCACTGTGGCACACAGCCGAAAGGAAACAAGTATGCGTGACTTCCAACTTCCAGGCCGCTCGCCATGCATGGCAATGAACGGAATGGCGGCAACACAAAACCCGCATGCGACAAGAACTGCGATAGAGGTGTTGAAGAACGGCGGAGCTGCTATAGATGCGGCCGTTGCCGCAGCGGCGGTTCTTGCCGTAATGGAACCGCAACAAACTGGTATTGGTGGGGATTGTTTCGCAATCATAGCCAAAAATGGCACTGACGATGTCGTCGCCTACAACGGTTCAGGGCGGACACCACGCAACTTGCCTGAAAACGGCTTTGCCAGAGATGGCGAGAAGCTTCAGGATTCAAGCCCCCATGCAGTGACTATTCCCGGTGCCGTCGATGCTTGGTCACGCCTCATTGCGGATCACGGCCGTAAGGACATAGCCGAATTGCTAGCGCCAGCGATCAACTTTGCGCGCGATGGGTATCCTGTGCATCCGCGCGTCGCTCTCGATTGGGCGGGAGACGAACTACGGTTAAGGCGTGACCCAAACGCAACGCGAGTATTCATGCCGCGTGGTCGAGCGATGCGCGCGGGAGAGGTCTTCCGTAATCCAGGCCTCGCCGATGCTTTGATTTTGATCTCCGAAAAGGGGCGAGATGGCTTCTACACTGGGCCTGTCGCCGCAGATATGGTGTGTTACTTACGCGAACTCGGTGGGTATCATACTATGAATGACTTTGAAACTGCGCGTGGTGAATATGTGCAGCCGATACGAAGCGATTATCGCGGTATTCAGGTCTGCCAGATACCGCCTAATAATCAAGGCATCACGTCACTTCTCATGCTCAACATCCTTGAGGGGTACGATCTGGCTGGTCTTGATCCAATGAGCGCTGAGCGCCTACACCTTGAGATTGAGGCGGGCCGACTTGCCTTCCGCGATCGCGATGCTTTCGTATGCGACACTCGTCATGCGCCGTTCCCTTTACAGGAATTATTATCTAAGGACTACGCAGCCCAACTCCGCCGCGAGATCAGCAGCGACCGTTTGATGGATCACCTTCCACCTCCTCTCATGCGGAAATCGGACACCGTCTATATCTCGGTTGTCGACCGCGACCACAACTGTGTGAGCTTCATCAACTCGATCTACTGGAATTTTGGGTCAACTCGCGTTTCACCTACTTACGGGATCACCTTGCAGAACAGAGGTATCGGCTTTTCGCTTGATCCGGCCCATCCCAACTCCATCGGACCAGGCAAGCGCCCACTGCACACTATTATGCCCGGATTGGCGCTGAAAGACGGTCGGCCTTTTCTGTCATATGGTGTCGTAGGCGGAGACTACCAACCCTTTGGTCATACGCATGTACTTACTGGTATAGCTGATTTTGGTCTCGACCCGCAGGAGTCAATTGATCAGCCGCGCGTCTTCTATTACGAAGGCGGGACGCAGGTTGAGCGCGGTGTGCCGGCCGCTGCAGTTGAAGGCCTGCGAAGGCTCGGCCATCGTGTGGTGCCGGCACCAGAGCCACTGGGAGGTGGCCAAATGATCGAAATAGATTGGGCTGAGGGTGTGCTCATTGGCGGTTCGGATTCTCGCATGGATGGCTGTGCTCTCGGGTACTGAGCTTTGTGATGGCTACGCTGATCTGTGGTCATAACTACGCACCAGATGTGTGCGGCTGTAAACAGACGCCATAATTTACAAAGTTAACACTCAGAATACGAGAGAGGTCTCACCAATAAGTCCAGGGATTTCCTGTTAGTCGACTTAAATAATTTAACAGATCAAAACGATCCACCAATTTCGCTATTCATGCCCATGGTTAAACAAATAGACTGGAAAAACTAGCGACGATTGTTGGTTCATGGCGAAGAAGCCCGCCATATGGCTCCCCATGCGCCTCCCAAAAATATCACATGGTGCGGGTACTCAGCTTAAATACCTTTATCGTTCTCTTTGAATGATAGATGCTCTGAACTTCTGTCCACAGACCGTCGCAGTTCATCGAGAAACGCGCGATCTACTGGGAAATCATGGGCGATACCATAGGGTAAATTGTACTCCCGCACGAAGTCACGCAAGCCCAGCATCGTTGCATCCACGTCTTCCCAAGTCAGCCCCATGCTCTCCGGTCGAATGTCCACCCCGATTTGTGCCACGGCCTCGCGCAGTTCCTCGGCTCTTCTACTATGCATCATTGCACCCGCGATGAGGCCTAGGCAGACGGACTGACCGTGCAGGAACTTAATGCCGGTTCGGGCTTCCAGTGCATAGAAGACAAAATGCTCAACGCCTTCGATGTGCCGCGGGCACCAGCCAGCGCCGTGATAGGAGGCACCACCCCACTTGAAAGCATCGATGATGAGGTTGATGCCCTCCGGTGTAAGATCCTTGATAGCTTGTTTGCCCTGGAGTGCAGCTTCTGCCAGCTTCAATGAATGGCTAGCCAGGCCCTCGTTATAGGGCCAGCGTGGTTCGCATCTACCTTTGCGATTGGCATACTGCCAATCCCACACGCCAGTGAAGAAACAGAACACATCACCGATGCCGGCGTGATTGATGTCCTTGGGGGCAGAGTCGAGAATGCCGTAGTCGAAATAGATGCATTCCGGGGTGGCCCATCCGACATATCGCACGATCTGATTATCGCGCACGCCGGAACGTTGGCCATACATGGCGTCGACGGATAGTGATGTGGGGAACTGGTGAAGCTTCAAGCCTAGCCGCCAGGCAAAGTACTTCGCCGTATCGATGGCTTGGCCACCTCCGAGTCCAATGACGGACACAAAGGGCTGAATCTGCGGCAGGGCGGATTCGAGATCGGCGCGCTCCATGCTTCGAACGAACCACACTGGTGTGTCTCGCGGAAACTGCGCTTCAAAATGTGGCCACAAGTCTTCCATGGTAACGACGAGAAAAGGGCTTGCGACAAAGTTCGGAACCTCTGCCAAGAGATCGCGGCCAAAGACCGTGGGGAATGCTTTGATGTCTTGAGGATTGACAGTCATTTTGAATTAGATGGCCCCTTCCGAGTGTGAAGCGAAGCTTTGCGCGAATTGGTTCTGTTGGCAAGTCTGGGCGTTAGTAAACAGGTTCACTGACCGGTGATGCCTACCGCAAATCGAACCTGACTCGCCAATGAGCCGATATTTGCTTATTCAACGGCGTCGAGTACTGTGGTCATCGTGACTAACAAGCCAGATTAAAGGGAGTCTTAGCGTCATGTCGTGGGATCGGATTTTTATGCGGACGTGCTCAGCTCTCAGCCTATTCACCTTGATAGCGGCCACGCACTCGCTTA
>CAMDBX010000107.1 GCA_945889445.1 Rhizobium sp. Q54 | reverse complement strand
CCAATATCGCCCCTGATTGACGCGCCGCGACAATCAACCAAAAATATAGCTTGCCTGCGACAGTCAATGTCGTGATCATCAGCATCGCCGCGACACCAGACTCTCATCAAGACTGTCGCGCACTTCTCATTCAGATTGTCGCGCTACACTCTGATCGCGTTCGGGTCACGGCTGGGCAAGGCGCTGCTACCACTGGCACGGCGCTACGTCTCGAAGAGGATGTCGCCTGAGGAAGAGGCTGCCTGGCGGCAGGCCGAGAGGCGGGGGCAGGGGGAAGAGTGGTTGAAGGGCCGCTGGCGTCGTCGTGCAGCAAAACCGTAAGCTACCCGAGTCCGACTGTTCCCTGGGCGGCCTGATGGGCTCTCTGCGGGTTCGCCACCCTTCCCATCCCATGATCGATCCACCCCGCCGTGTGGCGTCTCCCATGGTCCCCGAGCTCGGTGGGTCCAGGTCCAGTTTGTGCTGTCACACAATCGCAATGCAGGGTACCTAACGAGGACTTTCCATAAATAGGAAGGTGATTATCATGGTGGCTTCGACGACCCGTCGTTTCGTGCTCGCAGCACTGCTTGCTGGCGCCCTCGGAACAAGTTCCGCGCTTGCCGAGCAGAGAACCCTTACTGTCTATAGCTCGCTCGACGAGGATCAAGCCAAGGCGCTTGCCGACGGCTTCATGGCCGCCAACCCCGATATCAAGATTGAGATGATCAATGGGTCCACGGCCCCGATAATCGCGCGCGTCATCGCCGAGGGCGCCAATCCGCAGGGTGACGTCATCATGGGCAACGCTGTTTCCGCGCTGATGGCCGCAGATGCCAAAGGCCTGCTGGAAAGCTATAAGCCTGCGAACTACGATGCCGTGAGCTCGGTCATGCGTGACATCCGTGAGAACCCGGTTTGGGTCGGCATCGATGCGTGGGCTGCATCGGTTTGCTTCAACACTGTTGAGGCCGAAAAGCTCGGACTGACTGTACCGAAGAGTTGGAAGGATCTGACTGATTCTGCCTACAAGGGACACATCACCATGCCGAGCCCGCTTTCGTCCGGCACAGCGTTCCTGGCCGTCAACGGCTGGCTTACAGCGTTTGGAGAGGAAGGTGGCTGGAAGTACATGGACGCGCTGCATGAGAACATTTTGCAGTACGGCCATTCAGGCAGTGCGCCCTGCCGTCAGGCAGCCGCTGGCGAAACCGTGATCGGCATCTCCTATTCGACGCCGGGCGTGAAGGCGATCAACGACGGTGCTCCGATCAAGATCATTCTTCCGGAGGAAGGTCTCGGCTGGGAAATCGAGGCGACCGCGATCATCAAGGGCGCAAAGAACATGGATGACGCGCGCAAACTCGCGGACTGGGTGTCGTCACGCGAGGCGGCACAGATCTCAGCCAAGTTCCTGCCGATCACCGCTTATGACGATATCTCCGAACTTCCCCCGAACTATCCCGAAGGCGAGAAAGAAAAGCTGCTTAAGATGGATTTTGCCAGCCTTGCCGCCAACCGTGAAGCCGTGATGGCCGAATGGCAGAAGCGCTACGGCACCAAGGTTCCGCCGAAGCAGTGACTGCTCAATAACTGATGGACGATACATCAACCCAGACGGGAGGGGCCGCCGTGGCGGCCCCTTACCTTCGTCTCAGGAATATCTCCAAGCGTTATGGTCGGACCACCGTTGTAGACGGAGTCGATCTCGACGCGGCGCCATCGCGTTTTGTCTGCGTTCTGGGCCCATCGGGATGCGGCAAGACCACTCTATTGCGTCTGATCGCCGGCTTCGAGACGGCCGACGGAGGCACTATTCACCAGAACGGCCGCGATGTGACCGTCCTGCCGCCCGAGGCGCGGGACTATGGCATTGTTTTCCAGTCGTACGCGCTGTTCCCCAACCGGACAGTGGCAGCTAACATCGGCTTCGGCCTCGAGGCGACAGGCGTAGCCAAGGCTACGCGCGCGAGCCGTGTCTCTGAACTTCTGACGCTTGTCGGGCTCACCGAACACGCCGCGAAGTATCCCAACCAGATTTCAGGGGGGCAGCAGCAACGCGTGGCCCTGGCCCGTGCGCTTGCCCTGTCGCCAGGTCTTCTGCTCCTCGACGAGCCGCTTTCCGCTCTCGACGCCAATGTTAGGGCTCACCTACGCACCGAACTCCAGAGCCTGCAACGGCGCATCGGGGTGACGGCCCTCATGGTGACTCACGACCGTGAAGAGGCCTTCTCGGTCGCCGATCAGGTGGTCATCATGAACGAGGGGCGCATTGAACAGACCGGCAGCCCGGAAGACGTCTATCAGCACCCCGTCAACCTGTTCGTGGCGCGGTTGCTCGGTGGCTGCAATGCGCTTCCGGTCGATGTTATCGGCGATACCATGGCTGTGGCCCAGGGACTGAAGCTCCAGACGGCAGGGGTAACTATCAATGGAATTGCCAGAAGCCATGCCTGCATCCGTCCCGGCGCTGTGCTGGTGGGGCAGGAAGCGGATGGCACGCCCAATTGCTTTACCGCACGCGTTGCTGCGATCACCTTCCTCGGCGACATCGTGCGGTTGCTGCTGCAACCCGGTGACAGTCCGCAAGCCGTCATAGAGGCCGAAGTGCTGAGGTCGCGTCTCAATCGGATTCCCCAGCCGGGCGAAACGCTCAGCTTTGCGCTTCCGCCCCGCCAGCTGATGTTCCTTGGCGGTGCCTGATCCCATGCCTGTAGGGACAATGCAGCCCAGCCTGCAAGATCATGGGCGAATGCGCCGCGTGTGGTCCGCCCGGCTGACCCGGCAGACGCTAACGCCTCTCGCTGCTGTTCTGCTGGCGCTCGCCACCATCCTGCCCATTAGCGCGCTTCTTGTCCGCAGCCTGTTCAGTCGAGACGGGGCTTTTGCTGGCTTCGACAACTTTGTGCGCTATGCCACTGAGCCGGGCCTGGCAATCGCGGCGTGGAACTCCATCACGCTGTCGGGGCTAGCCACCGTCCTCACAATCCTGATCGCCTACCCTCTAGCTTATGGGCTCAATCGCAGCTGCATGCCACTCAACGGCCTGTTCCGCGCCATCGTGATGCTGCCGCTGCTGGCGCCGTCGCTGCTGCCTGCCATCGGACTCATCTACCTGTTTGGTACCCAGGGTGTTCTCAAGAGCTGGTTGATGGGCGAAGAGCTCTATGGTTCTATAGGCATTATCATGGGATCAGTGCTCTATGCGCTGCCGCATGCGGTCCTGATATTGTCAGCGGGGCTGGCGGCCAGAGATGCCAGACTTTACGAAGCCGCAAGGGCACTGCGGGCAGGTCCGTGGCGGCAGTTCTTTGCCATCACTTTGCCGTTCAGCCGCTATTCGATCATCAGCGCGGCCTCGGTTGTCTTCGTTCTGGTGTTCACCGACTTCGGCATCCCGACAGTGGTGGGTGGCTCCACCAATGTGCTTGCCACAGACATCTACAAGCTGGTGATCGGGCGCTTTGACTTCGAGCTTGGCGCCGTTGTCGGTGTGCTGCTGCTGACGCCTGCGGTCGCCGCCTACGTGGTCGATGTGTTGGCGCGCAGGGCTCAGCGCACCACCCTAAGCGGAAAGTCGGTGCCAGTGACACCCCATCCTTCGGCCTTCCGCGATAGCGCACTAACGGCCTTCGCCGTGCTCGTCTCACTCGCGGTTGTTGGTGTCATCGGCATGGCGGTGTTCGGGTCGCTGGTGAAGTTCTGGCCATACAACCTCAGCATCGACTTCAAGAACTATGCGCGCGTGTTCGGCGGCGGCGACGACGGCCGGTCCCTGGTGACGAGCCTCTGGCTGGCAAGCCTCACCGCGCTTCTGGGATCATTCTTTGTGGCGCTCACCGGCTGGCTGGTTGCGCGGAAGGTGGGAGCGGCCATCCCGACACAGCTTGTCCAGGGTCTTGCCATGCTTCCCGTCGCGGTGCCGGGACTGGTGCTGGGGCTCGGCTACATCTTCTTTTTCAACGCCCCGGCCAATCCTCTGAACCCGCTGTTCGGCACTCTCGCATTGATGGTCGTCTGTACCATTGCGCATTTCTACACAGTGCCGCATCTGATGGTGGTGGGAACCCTTATGCGTACGGATCCAGAGATCGACCTTGCTGCGCGGGCCCTGCAATCGACGCCGGCCGGTACCGCCCGTCGCATCCACCTTCCAATGCTGCTGCCGACCATGATCGACGTGTTCGGCTATTTCTTCGTCAATGCCATGACCACGGTCTCGGCCCTCATCTTCCTGTTCACTGCCAACTCCCGGGTGGGTGCCATCGCCGTAGTGAACCTACTGGAAGGCAGCCGCTATGGTCAGGCTGCTGCCTTGGCCGTACTCATCATGTTGATCTCCGTCGTGGCCACCACGCTGCAGATCGTCCTTCGCGCATTCATTCTCGGGAGACAGCCATGGCGGCGGAAGACAGGCTGACTGCGGAACTCCTCGCCTTTGCACATCGGCTGGCCGATGCCTCTGGGGCTGCCATCATGCCCCATTACCGAACCGGCGTCGCCGCACGGGACAAGTCGGACGGCGGACGCTTCGACCCAGTGACCGCTGCGGACCGCGCCGCCGAGCAGGCGATCCGCAGCCTGATCGCCAATGCCTATCCGTCCCACGGCGTTATTGGCGAGGAATTCGGGTCCGAGAACACTGAGGCAGAATTCGTCTGGGTGCTTGATCCCATCGATGGCACCAAGTCCTTTATCACTGCCATTCCGTTATGGGGCACGCTGATCGGCCTCCTGCGCGCGGGCGAACCGTTGCTCGGCCTGTCCGATCATCCCTTTCTCAAGGAACGTTTCTGGGGAGATGGCCGCATTGCAACCGGCTCGGATCCTTCCCGCACATGGCCCCTGGTGAGCCGCAAACCGATGCTGCTGAGAGATGCTGTGGTCTTCGTGGGTTCCTCTGTCACTGACGATCCGGCTCTCTTTGGGCGACTCAGGACCCTGACGTCCCGCGTGCGGATGATCCGCTTCGGGAGCGACTGTTACGACACCTGCATGCTGGCTGAAGGTCACATCGACGCGGTGCTGCAGACGGGGCTCGACATCTACGACATCGCCGCGACGGTTCCCATCGTCACGGGTGCCGGCGGCATCGTCACCGGACTGGACGGTGGCCTGGCGATCCGATCCGGTACCATCCTCACCTGTGGTGATCCGGTCCTGCACGCCGAACTACTACCCCTGCTGGCGGGTAGCCCATGACGGATGGTGCCAACCTCGTGGCGCGCGATGCCACGGTGTTTTATCACCAGCATGGCTCCTCTCCCTGCATCGGCGCCTTGCGCACCGCAAGGGGTTTGTGGATCGAAGACATGGATGGCCGTCGCTACATCGACCTTCATGGCAACAGCTGCCATCATCTGGGGCATGCGCATCCGCGCATCATCGCTGCCCTCAAGGACCAACTTGACGAGCTAGCATTCTCGCCGCGGCGTTTTGCAAACGCGCCTGCCACGGAACTTGCTGAACGTTTGACGGGGCGGTTCCGCAACGGGCGATCGCGGCTCCTGCTACTGCCTGGAGGATCTGAGGCCATTGAAACGGCAATTCGGCTCGCCCGCATCGCCACCGGGCGATCGGGCATCATCGCACTGGAAGGCAGCTATCATGGACATGGCATGGGAAGCCTCGGGCTCTCTGGTCGCGGTCTTGATCCACGGTTGGGAAGCCAGTTGACCGACATTCACCATATCGCGCCCTACTGGGATCATGCGGGGGGCGGGGCCGAGGCAATGCTTGCCGATCTCGCGGCCTGCTTCGACCAGAACCGTGGCCGCATCGCCTGCCTGGTGGCCGAACCCATGCGCTCGAACGCCCATGTCCCCCCTCCGGATCTTTGGCCGCGTTGCGCAGAAATGTGTACAGAGCAGGGGGTCAAGCTGATTTTCGATGAGATTCCATCCGGTCTCGGCAAGACGGGCCGGTTCTTCGCGCATGAACATTTTGGTGTGACGCCCGACATCGTCGTACTGGGCAAGGCGCTGGGTGGCGGGGTTCTACCGCTGGCGGCGGTGATTGGCGACGAGAGCCTTAACCTCGCGCCAGAACTCGCGGTAGGGCATTACACACATGAAAAAAATCCTCTTCTGGCACGGGCTGCGCTCGCTACACTTGATGTTATCGAGGACGGCGATCTGGCCGCTGCGGCGGTGGATCGGGGGCGGCAACTGGAGCGGTTGCTGGACGGGCGAGAGGCCGGCGGACGCCGCCTTGCGTTGAGGGGGCTCGGTCTGTTGCGGGCACTCTCCTTTGACGGGGCCCCAGCAGGCGAAGCGGTGCTCGAGCAGTTGGCAAGGGAGGCGGGACTTTCAGCCACCGCGAAGGACGATCGCTCAATTGGAGTATCCTTGCCGCTCATCTCAAGTGACGAAGAAATCCGGATGGTAGCAAATCGGCTTTGTCATATGGCGGAGGTGCTCAGTCGAGCTGATGAATGTTGACACCAGGTTTCACGCGCAGATGTCTGCCTAATGTGCGCTTCTCCTAAGAGCCACGATGAGCCAGAATTCCTCGCTTCCTCAAGTCACCCTTTTTATTTCACAAGTGCTGATGCCGAACATACACCTTTCTCATCCGCCGTGCGATCATGTTTCTTGGCATTGAATGCTGAATTCACGGGTCATCAGGCATTAAATATCGTTGCGCCGGAAACGGCAGTCGACGTACCCAGCAGTGAACTTGCTAAGCGTTTCTATCCGGGCGTGCCACTAGGGGAGAGTTCCCTGCAAATGCATCTTTTTTACTTGCGGCGAGGCAGCGCGCTCGCTCGGCTTCTAGAGTGTTTTGACACTATGCGTCACCACAACCTGCGCTTCTGAAATAGTCTGGGAATTCATCTGGGGTGACGCTAACCTGATGGGGTGGATGGCACCTTACGAAACACGCAGAGAGAAGTCACAAACAGACCAAGGAGCGTCTCTTCAGATCGTCATTAACACCCTCGTTGGGCGCCGATCGAAATCATCGAATTGTCGCGCTGGGCGACAGAGTTGGGTCGTGTCCCGGGGCGCGGTGCAGTCCCCCATTAACAATCTTCCTCTGGGCGAACTGAGGCCTGGCTGCAGTGGATGATCGCGGCATGATCACGCTGGTAATCAGGCACAGAATAATCCTCCCGTCATGAGACGGGCGGAAGTTGATCCGTCCATGCTCTGGCTGATCTGACAAGAGTTTTGGTGTAGCTGTGCTGGGGAGTCGAGCAGACGGCGGCGGTTGGGCCGAGTTCCGCCAGCTGGCCTTCATGGAGGACGCCGATGCGGTCGGCAAGGGCCGCTGCGGCAGCGATGTTGTGGGTCACAAACAGAACTGCAACGCCCTGTGACCGGCTGAGATCGTGGATCAGATGCAGTATCGCCGCCTGAACCGAAACGTCCAGTGCCGAGGTGATCTCGTCGCAGAGCAGGATCGAGGGCTTTGCCGCAAGCGCGCGGGCAATCGCCACCCGTTGGCGCTCTCCGCCGGAGAGCTGCGCTGGGTAGCGTGTGAGATAACGAGGATCGAGCTCCACGCTGGCGAGGTGGCGCATGGCGGTAGCCCGGATCTCTTCCGGGCCCATGTGGAAATAGAGGCGCAGCGGCTGTGCGATGATTTCTTCCACCCTGTGGCGCGGATTGAGCGATGAATCGGGGTTTTGGAAGATGAGCTGAACGGCACGGCGCCTCTCGTGCTCGTCCGCAGCCCTGCTGCAGGTGATGGAGCCTCCGGCCAGTGGCCAGAGTCCGGCGATGGCCCGTAGCACCGTCGACTTGCCGCTGCCCGATTCACCAACCAGCGCCAGGATCTCGCTCTGCATCAGCGTCAGGCTGAGCCCGCTGACCGCCGGCGGCTGCTGCTGTGGCGAGAGCCAGCTCGAACGGCGATAGCTCACTGTGACGTTCTCCAACTGCAAAACCGGCACCTCCGCCGCTGGCCTTGCGATGACGGGCGCAGGGCTGCTGGTTGCGGCTTGCGTTGCCTCCTCCGGATAACGGCAGGCAACCAAATGCCCTGGCCTCAGTGCCTGCAGCGGTGGCTGCTGCCCGGTGCAGTCGGACCCCGCACGCGAGCAACGTGGAAGGAAGCTGCACCCCGCGAGCCGTTCCGACAAGCCCGGCGCCGCGCCGCCGATGGGCCGCGGAAGCGATATACTGGACAGGCGTGGAACCGAGGCCACAAGCGCCTTCACATAAGGATGGCGCGGTTCGGCCAGCACCCGGCCCGCCTCGCCAAACTCCACAATACGCCCGGCATACATCACCGCCAGCTTGTCGCAGAGCTGCGCCAGCACGCCCAGATCATGGCTGACGCAGACCGCCGCCATGGCGCGCTGGCTTCGGATCTCGCCCAGCAGTTCGATGATCCGTTGCTGGGTCATCACATCAAGCCCGGAGGTCGGCTCATCGAGCAGCAGGGCCTGTGGCTCGCCGGCCAGCGCCATAGCAATCGCCACGCGCTGCAACTGCCCGCCCGAAAGCTGGTGCGGATAGCGCTTCAGCAAGGACTCGGGATCGGGAAGGCGTACCTGCCGGAGCAGCTCGACAGTCCGCCGCGTTCTCGCCACTGCGGCAAGCCCGGTGTGCAGCCGGAGGGCCTCATCGATGTGCTGCCCGATTTTGAAGGAGGGGGTGAGGGCAGTTCCGGCATTCTGTGGCACCATGGCCAGCCTGCCACCTCGCAACGCCGTCAGTTCGCGGTCGTCCCGGTCTAGGAGCGATACTCCGGCGAAACATGCCTTGCCACCGGTGCGGTGCAGGCCGTCCTGTACGAGCCCCATCATGGCAAGCAGCAGCGTGCTCTTCCCCGAGCCCGACTCGCCCGCGATGCCCAGCGACTCGCCTTCCGCGACACTAAGGCTGATGCCGTCGATCACCGGCGGCGCATCCGGGCCATAGGCGGCTGCGGCGATCGAGAGACCGTCGATGGCCAGGAGCGTCATGATTGCGGTGTCCGGCCAAGCCGTTCGATGCCCAGCGCCTTGGCCCAGGCATCCACTGCAAGATTGACGCCGATGATCAGGCTGCTGAGAAAAACCATCGGCCAGACGACCGTCCAGGGCGCAGTCCGCATGATGCCGCGCGCATCCGCGATCATCTGGCCCCAGTCCGGCGTTGGGGGTGCCACACCCATGCCTAGAAACGACAGCGAACTCACCGCAAGGAATATCCATGACCATTGCATCGCCCCCTGAACGGCGAGGCTGTCACGGATGTTGGGACTAAGTTCCTTGACGGCGATAGTCCAGCGGCTTTCGCCACGGACCTGTGCTGCCAGCACGAAATCGCGCGCAACGAAATCCAGTGCGGCGCTGCGAGCAAGATAGACGACGGAGAGCCCGTAAGAGAAACCGAGTAGGGGAATGAGCGCTGCGGTGCTGCTGCCGAGTGCCGCCACGAACAGCATGACCAGCAGGATCCATGGAATGGCAACCATGGCATCCACCACCCGCATGACGGCGGCATCGAGCAGTCCGCCCGCAAGCGCCACGACAATGCCAAGGAGGGAGCCCCACGCCATTGCGCAGATGGCAGAGAGCGTACTAATCAACATGGCCTCGCGGCCTCCGAGCAGCGTGCGGCTGAACACGTCGCGGCCAAGCCGGTCGGTTCCGAACAGATGGGTGAGAGAGGGCGGCTCGAGGATCGCCGCTGCATTCTGCGTCGCCGCGTCATAGGGAATGATGAAGGGTGCTGCGAGCGCGATCAGTAGATGGACCGCGACGAGCACCAGGCCCACCGCCCCCGAGGGCTGCCGCAGCACGTAGGCCAAAGTGGCGCGCAAGCCCGTCATGCCCGGTAGGTCCGGAGCCGTGGGTTCAGCAGCAGGGCGGCGATGTCAGTCATCAGATTGGTCACGACATAAGTGATGCCGAACAACAGTGCGATTGCCTGTACCAGCGGAAGATCGCGGTCGCCGACCGCATCGACGGCAAGGCGGCCAAGACCCGGATAGTTGAACACGCTTTCCACGATCACCACGCCGCCGAGCAGCCAGGCAACGGTAAGGCCGATCACGCTGATGACTGGCAGCAGCGAGTTTGGCACCACGTGCCTCCAGATGATCTGTTGCTGCGGAACGCCCTTGAGCCTCGCCATGAGGACGAAATCGCTCTTCAGGACATCGATGACAGAGGCCCGCACCATGCGCATGATATGCGCCGCAAGCACCATACTGAGCACGACAGCCGGCAGAAACGCGGCGGACACCATCTCCAGGAGCGGCGCCTTGTAGCCAATGGTGACCACGCCAGCCGTCCATCCGAGCCCCACGGCAAAGACCAGGATCAGTAAGGTGGCGGAGACAAATTCAGGGATGGTCATTGCGACGAGAGCGGTTCCCGAGGCTGCCATGTCGAAAAGTCGGTCACGGCGCAAGCCTGCGATGATTCCCAGCAATACAGCAAGCGGAATACCGATCAGCGCTGCCACGGCGCTTAGGACTAGCGTGTTGCGCAAGCGCCAGCCAACGATCTCTGTGATCGGTTTTTCACGCTGCATCGAGGTGCCGAGCTCACCGCGCAGGATGTCGCCGGCCCACTGGGTGAAGCGCTTGACGGGCGGCGCATCAAGGCCCATGCGCGCGCGGCAGGCCTCGAGCACCGCGCCCTTGCCGTCGCGTCCAAGATGGGCGGTACAGGCATCTCCGGGCATAAACTCAAGGCCCGCAAACACCACGACCGAAATCAGGATCAGCGTGAAGAGGGAACTCGCGGCCCGCCGGACGATCAGACCGAGCATGCTGACGCCTTCAAACCTCGCCTATTTCGGGATAAGATCGACCAGGTGCCAGCGGATGTAGTCCTCATCGAGCGGCTTGATCCCCTGCACATCTCTGGTGAGAACGCGCAAGCCGTTCTGCTGATAGGGAATGAATGTTCCGCCCTCTTCGAACAGTATGCGCTGTGCCTCCTGATATAGGGCGCGTGCGCCCGCGAAGTCCAGCGTGGCGCGGGCCTTGTCGAGGATCTGGTCATAGGCCGAATTGGCGTAGTAGCTCTCATTCCAGGCGCTGCCCGTCCGGTAGGCCTCGTTAAGGATCTGATCGGCGGGCCGCGCGCTCCATGAGGTGATGGCCGCCGGAACCTTCATCCAGACGTCGTCCCAGTAGCCGTCAGAAGGGGCTAGCGTCAGCTTCACGCGGATCCCCACTTTCGCCGCCTGCTGCTGATAGACCTCGGCGAAACGCACCATACCCGGCTCGAGATCGGCAGTATGAACCTCGATGTCAATACCTTCGGGATAGCCCGCTTCGGCCAGCAGCTTCTTCGCGCCCTCCGGGTCCGGCGGACAATCGAGTGGCGCGCGGAACGGATCATTCGCCTTGACCGGCTGGTCACAGCCCGTCACGCCGTTGCCTTCGCCCACCATCAGCTTCATCATCTCGGCGCGATCCACGGGAATGCGCATCGCCTTGCGGATGCGGGCATCGGTGTAGGGGGCCGTGTCGGTGCGGAAGACCAGGCCAAACCACCCGCCGGCCGGATAGTTCTGCACGCTGAAGGCAGGATTGTCCTTGAACTGCGGAATCTGGTCGAGTGTCAGCGTATTGAAGTTCAACTGGCCGGCCATCATGGCCTGGTTACGCGCTTCGCTGTCCGGAATGGCGGTGAACACGACTTTGTCGAGCTTCGGGCTGCCTTCCCAATAGACTTCATTGGCGACCAGCACGGTCTGGCCCTCGGGATCATAGCTCTCGATCTTGAAGGGTCCGGTGCCGATGCCGGTTGTGGCGATGCTGGCGCCCGATCCTTCCGGGATCATCCTGACCCGGTAGTCCATCAGCAGCAGCGGCAGGCCCGCATGTGGCTTGGACAGCACGATCTTCGCGGTAGCCGGATCGACGACGTCCACCCGTTCGATGAAATCGAGAACCGAAGCGAGGGGCGATTCGAGGGCGGGATCCTTGATCCGCTCCAGAGTATACTTGACATCGGCGGCGTCGAAGGCGCTGCCATCATGGAAGGTAACGCCGGACTGGAGCGCGATGGTCCATTCGGTGGCGGTGTCATTGGAGGTCCAGGCCGTCGCGAGTTCCGGTGCGGGCTCGCCATTGTCGTCCTGGCGGACCAGTCGGGAATAGACCATGTCGTTCACTTCGTAGAAGCGGGTCGCTGAGATCGGGTCGAGGCTTTCCTTGCCACCATAGCTGAGGTCGTTGGCGCGCCGGAAGACTTTTTCAGCGGCGGCCTCCGCTGCGGTGAAGGTGACGGCGCCCGAAATGACGGCGGCGGCAATCACAAAACGAAGCATCATGGTTCCTCCCCTTGCTACCGCATCTTTCACCGATGTCGGCATGATCAATGACAATTACAAAGACGTTGGGTAATCGTCGTAAAGGAATGATGACATAAAGCGGTTCTCCCGCAAATGACCAAAGGACAGGTAAAATGCTGGTTTCGACCTATAATATTCAGTGGGGAAAGGGCCGCGACGGCGTGGTCGATCTTACCCGGATTGCGCAGACTGTGGCGGAGGCCGACGTCATCGGACTGCAGGAGGTTGAGCGGAACTGGCGGGAGATGGAGCATGCCGACCAGGTGCAGCGTCTTGTCGAGCTGTTTCCGGACCGGCATGTGTTCTTCGCGCCCTCCGTCGACATCGACGGCAGCAGTGGCGAGGGCGGACGGGTCAAGGGCCGTCGCCGGCAGTATGGACTGCTGGTCATCTCGCGCTGGCCCGTTCTGACAGCGCGCACCTACCCGCTTCCGTCATACCCGGTCCATGGCCACCTGAACGACAGCAGCGTGCTGCTCGAAACCGTAATTGGCCATCCGACTGCACCATTCCGCTTCTATGTCACCCATCTCAATTATGTTTCGGAGCGACAGCGCCTGCTGCAATCGCGGCTGATCCTCGATATCGTCGCCGATGCGCCCGTTCAGGGCGGGCCCATCACCGGGCCCGGTGTTCCGGCATCGGAATATGGCGCGGACTGGATCGCGGTCCAGAAGGAAGACGTTCCGTCGATGCCCCGTCCGGCCATCCTGCTGGGCGACTTCAACATGATGCCCAATTCGCCCGAATATGCGGTGCTGGCCGGGCCCGTCGGGCCGGATTATGGACGCCTCGCCGAGCAGGGCCTATTCGCCGATGCGCTCACCCTCACCGGGGTGAACGAGAATGCCGGCATCACCTATCCCGCCAATGGCATCGAGCAAGCCAAGCGGATCGACCACATCTTCGTCACGTTGGAGTTGGCAGGGTTGGTCCGCCGCGCCTGGATCGACGAGGCGGCAGATGCGTCCGACCACCAGCCGGTGTTCGCGGAGTTGGACTGGAACGGCGCCGTCTAGGCCGAGGTGCCGGATGTGCCTTTGATCGCGCAGGGGATATCGAATCGCTTCTGAACAGGGACGGCGCGAGCTCGCTCGCCCGTCCTGCCGGGCCAGTACCGCCATTTCCACCGGAGACCGGTTGCTGTCTAATTGCCGGCAGGAACGACACCACTGTGATGTGAGGCATGGAAATCCGTCCTTCGCCTTTTCGCTGTGATAGAGGCGGCAGCGGGTCTTGGGCACCCCAGCCGACGTCTACTTCGGGCGCGGCCAGACAATCCTGCTGGAACGAGAAGGGATCAAACGCGACACAATCAAAACCCGACGCTTGCAACATCGCGGCAAGGCCGCATAACATCAAAACCAGATGCGCCAGATCCTCTCTTCGATCACGCACCCAAACGTGTCAAATTGTCTGACGACGGACACACCTAGTGCAGGAATGGGAATGAGCGCTTGAACGGGAGATAAAAACGCATGAGCCGGTTTCTGACAGTGGGGGCTGCGCAGATGGGCCCCATCTCGCGCCATGAGAGTCGCGCTTCCACGGTGAAGCGGCTCATGGAGTTGATGAAGGAAGCGAAATCCTTCAACTGTGACATCGTTGCCTTTCCCGAATTGGCGCTCACCACCTTCTTTCCGCGCTGGCCCATCGAAGACGAGGTTGAACTCGATTCATTCTATGAAACCGAGATGCCCGGCCCCACGACCCGCCCGCTTTTCGATCTGGCGAGCCAGCTCGGCATCGGCTTCAGCCTCGGCTATGC
>CAMDBX010000106.1 GCA_945889445.1 Rhizobium sp. Q54 | reverse complement strand
CGCAACTCCCTGCGAAACAAGGACATCGACCTGTCGCAGCTTGGCGACGATCTCTTCAGGCGTGTGTTTCTTCCTTGGCATGTTCTGATCCTCCTTGATGCCATAAGACATACTTCAAGTCGGACCACTTCAGTGGGGGTGGATCAAGTTCATGGCTCATGTTGGCGATGAACTCGGACTTTGCCTTGGAGGCCAGTTCGGCATCGACCTTCGCCGCCTGGAGCGCGATGGCCTGCTTTTTCTGGGGAATGGCAAGGCCCAGATGGTCAGAGAAGTCGCCGATCAGCGAGCCGTCCTTGAACCATTTGGCACCGAAAATACTCATTGCACACCCGGAAGTTACGTTTTCATTTGCTCCGAGATGTCTCAACTTCAGGTTAATGTGAACCGCAATTTGTGAACATAGATTTGTTTTGTGAGGGGGGGGCGAAGCTGTTACATTCGGAATAACGCAATGATTGTAAGGGTGGCCGCCGCCGCTCCGGTTCTCCGTCGAGTGCCGGTTACCCTTGAAAGGTTTGGACGTGGATGCGACCAGCAGGCCGGGCAAGGACCGGCCACGGCGCAAACCGGCGGCTGGGGGCCATCAGGCCCGGAAGCCGCCCGTTTCGCGTGAGCAGCCGCCTGGGGGACTCTATGGCGCCCTTGACCTTGGCACGAATAATTGCCGCCTCCTGATCGCCACCCCTGCCCAGAACGGCTTCTCGGTGGTCGACGCCTTCTCACGCATCGTTCGCCTGGGCGAGCAGTTGGCCCAGACGGGCCGGCTGAGCGACGACGCCATGGGCCGCACCATCGAGGCCTTGCGGGTCTGTGCCAACAAGTTGCGCTGGCGCAACGTCGACCGGGTGAGGCTGGTGGCCACCGAAGCCTGCCGCATGGCCGAGAACGGAAGCGCGTTCATCGACCGCGTGAAGACCGAAACGGGCCTCGGCCTCGAGATCATCGATCGTGAAACGGAAGCCGGGCTTGCAGCCGTGGGCGCCGAGCCGCTGGTGGACCGCGAGGCGGAGACCGCCCTGGTCTTCGACATTGGCGGTGGTTCAACCGAAGTGCTCTGGATGCGACGAGCGGGTGCGCGGTTTGAGACCGTGGCCTGGACCTCGCTCGCTGCCGGGGTGGTGACCATCTCCGAGCGCTTCGGCGGCGGCGTCGACGTGACGCACGCCTCCTTCGAGGCGATGCGCGCGCATCTCCGCCCCATGCTGCGCGAATTCGCTGAGCGCGTCTCCGCCGCAAATGGCGGAACGCCTCCGGTACCCTCCCATCTGCTCGGAACCTCTGGCACCGTCACCACCATCGCGGGCGTGCAGCTGGGCCTTGCCCGCTATGACCGGTCGCGCGTTGACGGCTGCTGGCTCGACACCGACGACATCGGCGCGGTGACGAACAGGCTTCTTCACCTCAGTTATGAACAGCGTGCCGCCAATCCCTGCATTGGGCGCGAGCGCGCCGATCTGGTGCTGGCTGGCTGCGCCATTCTTGAGGAAATTCGCCTGGCCTTCCCTGCACAGCGCATTCGCGTTGCCGACCGGGGCTTGCGCGAAGGGATTCTCACCATGCTGATGAAGGAAGACGGAACCTACGGGGGTGCTGCATGAGCCGGCCTGGAAGTGGCAAGAAGCCGGGCGTGCGCCTCAAGGTGCGGGTGAAGACCGGCAAGGGCCGCACCGTTTCGCAGAAGAACTGGCTCGAACGCCAGTTGAATGACCCTTACGTGCAGGAGGCGCGCAAGCTGGGCTACCGCTCACGCGCCGCCTTCAAGCTCACCGAGATCGACGACAAGTACAAGTTCCTGAAACCCGGCGGCCGTATCGTCGACCTGGGGGCTGCCCCCGGCGGCTGGAGCCAGGTGGCGGTGAAGCGCACCAAGGCGGACGTGGGACGGGGCAAGGTGATCGCCATCGACATGCATGGCATGGACCCGCTTTCTGACGTCACCATCTTCAAGAAGGACTTCCTGGAGGAGGACGCCCCCGCCCTGTTGATCGAGGCGCTGGGCGGGGAAAAGGCCGACTGCGTTCTCTCCGACATGGCGGCGCATGCGACGGGCCACCGCCAGACCGACCATATCAACATCATGGCGCTGGCCGAGGCGGGTTATGAGTTCGCCAAGGAAGTGTTGAAGCCCGGCGGCACCTATCTCGCCAAGGTGCTGCGCGGCGGCACCGAGAGCGACATGCTCAAGATGATGAAGAAGGACTTCACCAGCGTGCGACACGTGAAGCCGATGGCCAGCCGCGACGACTCGGCTGAACTTTTCGTTCTGGCGATGGGCTTCAGGGGCGGAACGGCCTAGAGTGCCCATTCCTTGTCAATGAATTTAGTCCTTGACAGCGCGCGCTCGATGTGCTAGAAAGCCGTAATGTCCAGAAAATCTTCTTTCGCCATGGTCGGGCTCGTCCCGGCCATTTTTCTTTTCAGGGCCTGGCTTCTGTTGCTTTACCTGCTGGCCACCACATGGGGCTTCGTCCAATCGCGGGCTTGTGCCTCGCGCCGGGCGATGCCCTCGATGAAGCTGTCGATGAAGGGCGTGGCCGGATGTTCGAGGATTTCGGCTGCCGTGCCCACCTGCTCGATGCAGCCCTTGTCGAGAATGGCGATGCGGTCGGCGAGTTCGAAGGCCTCGTCCTGGTCGTGGGTGACGAACAAGGTGGTATGGCCGGTGCGCTGGTGCAGTTCGCGCAGCCACTTGCGCAGGTCCTTGCGCACGCGTGCATCAAGCGCGCCGAAGGGCTCATCCAGCAGCAGCACGCGTGGCTCGATGGCGAGGGCGCGAGCGAGCGCCACGCGTTGCCGCTGGCCGCCCGAGAGCTGGGCCGGATACCGCACCTCGAGACCATCGAGCTGCACGAGGTGCAGGAGATCCAGCACGCGTGACTTGATTGCGGCTTCGGAGGGCCTCGAACTGCGCGGCCTGGCGCGCAGGCCGAAGGCGATGTTGTCGAACACCGTCATGTGCTTGAACAGCGCGTATTGCTGGAACACGAAGCCGATGCGGCGCTCACGCAGGCTCAGGCTGTTGGCATCAATGTCGCCGAACAGAACCTGGCCGCCATCTGCCTGTTCGAGGCCGGCGATGGCGCGCAGCAGCGTGGTCTTGCCTGAGCCGGATGGGCCCAGCAGGGCGACGAGCTCGCCTGCCTCGACATCGAGCGATACGCCCTTCAAGGCCGGGTAGCGGCCGAAGTTCTTTTCGAGGTTTCTGACGCGGACGGGGACGGACATGGCTGGTCTCCTTGAGTTAGTGGCGGCGGGCTGTCGCGGCGAGTTCGTCCGAGAAGCGCCATTCGAGCAGGGACTTGGCGAGCAGCGTGAGCAACGCGAGGCATGCCAGAAGCGAGGCGACAGCAAAGGCGCCGACGAAGTTGTATTCGTTGTAGAGGATCTCGATGTGCAGCGGCATGGTGTTGGTGAGGCCGCGGATGTGCCCGGAGACCACCGACACGGCACCGAATTCGCCCATGGCGCGGGCATTGCACAGCAACACGCCATAGAGCAGCGCCCATTTCACGTTGGGCAGGGTCACGTGCAAGAAGGTGTACCAACCGGAGGCGCCGAGCATCAGCGCTGCTTCCTCCTCCGACGTTCCCTGCGACTGCATGAGCGGAATCAGTTCGCGGGCCACGAATGGGAATGTCACCAGCACGGTTGCGAGCACGATGCCCGGCACCGCGAAGATGATCTGTATGTCGTGCGCGACAAGCCACGGGCCCAACCATCCTTGCGCGCCGAACAGCAGCACGAAGACGAGTCCGGAGATGACGGGCGAGATCGAGAAGGGCAGGTCGATCAGCGTCAACAGCAGGTTCTTGCCCTTGAACTCGAACTTGGCGATGGCCCAAGAGGCGGCAAGGCCGACGATTGCGTTGAACGGCACGGCGATGGCCGCAACGATGAGGGTGAGCCGGACAGCGGCCAGCGTGTCCGGGTCGCTGAAGCTTTCAAACAATGTGCCCCAGCCCTTGCGCAGCGCCTCCATGAAGACGGTGACGAGCGGGAGGAACAGGACGGCCGCCAGGAAGAGCAAGGCGATGGCGATGAGCACGGCCCTGGTCAGCGCCGTTTCGCTGGTGGCGCGCTCCGGCGTGTGGGCGAGCGGCAAGAAACGGTCAGACATTGCCATATTTGGTCCGGCTCCAGCCTTGGACGGCGTTGATGAGGAACAGCGTGGCGAAGGAAATCGCCAGCATCAGCGTGGCGATGACGGTCGCACCGCCATAGTCGAATTCCTCAAGCTTGATGACGATCAAGAGCGGCGCGATTTCCGAGACGAGCGGAATGTTGCCGGCGATGAAGATGACGGAACCATATTCGCCAACCCCGCGCGCGAAGGCGAGTGCGAAGCCGGTGAGGAGGGCCGGATAGACATGCGGCAGCACCACCTGGAACACGGTGCGCAGGCGACTGGCGCCGAGCAGGGCGGAGGCCTCCTCGACGTCACTCTCCACTTCCTCGAGAACCGGTTGCACGGTGCGCACGACGAAGGGGAGACCGATGAACACCAGCGCCACCCCGATGCCGAGCGGGGTGTAAGCGATCTTCAGGCCAAAAGACTGCGCGATGGAGCCGATGGGACCATTCGGCGCATAAATCGCCGCCATCGCAATGCCGGCCACGGCCGTTGGCAGCGCGAAGGGCAGGTCAACCGCTGCATCGATGATGCGGCGGCCGGGGAAGCGGTAGCGGACCAGCACCCAGGCGATGAGCAGGCCGAACACCGTGTTGATGAGGGCTGCGATCAGTGCCGTGCCGAAAGACAGACGGAGGGCGGCCAGCGTGCGCGGGTCAGACGCTGTCTTGAAGAAGTCGGCGGGTCCGATGGAGGCGGCATGCAGCACGAGGGCAGCGAGCGGGATGAGCACGATGAGGCTCAGTGCGGCCAACGTGAAACCGAGCGCCAACCCGAAACCGGGAAGGGCGCTCGGCTGCCGCAGGGAGGACGGCAGGAAGGTCATCAGTTGGTCGGACGGTAGATCTGGTCGAAGATCGCGCCGTCGGCGAAGAATTCCTTCTGTGCCTTGGACCAGCCGCCGAAGTCCTTGTCGATCGCCACGAGTTCGACCTTCGGGAAGCGGGCGAGGTCAGCCGGATCGGCGGCAGACGGATCCACCGGGCGGAAGAAGTTCTTGGCCGCCAGCTTCTGGCCTTCCGGCGTGTAAAGGAATTTCAGATAGGCCTCGGCCACGTCGAGGTTGCCCTTGGCCTTGGCATTGCCTTCGACCACAGCCACTGGCGGCTCGGCGAGGATCGACAGGGAGGGAACCACGATGTCGAAGTTGTCGGCGCCGAATTCCTTCTGCACGAGGAAGGCTTCGTTCTCCCAGCTGATCAGCACGTCGCCGATGCCGCGCTGGGCGAAGGTGGTGGTGGAGCCGCGCGCACCGGTGTCGAGCACGGGCACGTTGCGATAGAGATCGGCGACCCATTCCTTGACCTTGGCTTCGTCACCGTCCAGCGCCTTCTCGGCATAGGCCCAGGCGGCGAGGTAGTTCCAGCGCGCGCCACCGGAGGTCTTGGGGTTGGGCGTGATCACCTGCACGCCATCCTTCACCAGGTCGCTCCAGTCCTTGATGTCCTTGGGGTTGCCCTTGCGGACCAGGAACACGATGGTCGAGGTGTAGGGTGCGGCGTTGTGCGGAAGCTTGGCGGCCCAGTCTTTGGGCAGCTTGTCGGTCTTGTTGGCGATCTGGTCGACGTCGCCTGCCAGCGCCAGGGTCACGACATCGGCCTGCAGACCGTCAATCACCGCGCGGGCCTGCTTGCCGGAGCCCCCGTGCGACTGATCGATGGTGATCGTCTCGCCCGTCCTGGCCTTCCAGTCGGCTGCGAAGGCGGCGTTGAACTCCTTGTAGAACTCGCGCGTCGGATCATAGGACACGTTGAGCAGGGTGCGGTCGGCGAGGGCTTGGCCTGCCTCAAACGACAGGAACAGCGCAGCGGCACCAAGGGCAATTGAGCGGCGGTTGAACAGTTGCATGTGGGTCTCCTTCGATTGATGACCTAATACTATACCGACTTAGTAGAGAATCAAGCGGAAAAGTTCTGTTTGCCGAACAAATCGTTCTAAATACAAATTCTAGCGATTTAGGGCGCAGATTTCCCTCCCCCATTGTGGGGAGGGGCAGGGGTGGGGGGCGTTCAGCGGGCTCAGCCTCCTGAGAGCGGACTCGCGGTACCCCCACCCTTTATCCCTCCCCACAAGGGGGAGGGAAATTGGTTTCAGTTCGGATGTGCCCTTACTGCTCGAGGAGCTGCCGGGCTGGTTCGCCCGCCGCGCCCATCACTTCGGCGAGCGTCGTCTGCTCCAGTGCCGTCAAATAAAGCGAATAGGCCTTGTCGAAGGCGATGCGGAGTTCGCAATAGGCCTCGTCACGGCAGTCATCGCAGCGCTTGTAGGCGGTGCGTGACAGGCAGGGAAGCGGCGCAATCGGGCCGTCCACCGTGCGCAGCAGGGGCCCGATGAAGATCTTTTCGGGGTCCTTGAGCATTTCATAGCCGCCATCGCGGCCTCGCCTGCTGGTGATGTAACCCGCCGCCTTCAGGGTCAGGAGGATCTGCTCGATGAACTTGCGCGGCAGCTTCTCCTGCTCGCACAGCTGGCGAATCTGCAGGCCTTCACCCGGCTTTGCCCGGGCAAGGGCAACCATCGCCTTGAAGGCATAGCGGGCGCGCTGTGAAATCATGGCCTTAGAAATAGGCGTTGATGCCTGCCAATTGCAAGCGATGGCTGGGATTCCCTGCTTGCCCGCGCCGTAACGGCAGTGTTAAGGACGGTCGCCAATCTTCACCTGACTCCAATTCGCCTGAGAGGTTGGTCCATGCCGCGGCAGATCCCCGAATATTTGACCTTCGACGACGTGCTGATGAAGCCCGGCGCGTCGTCCGTGTTGCCCGCCCAGGTGAAGACGGGAACGCGGCTGACCAAGACGCTGAAGCTGTCGATTCCCATCATTTCCGCTGCGATGGACACGGTGACCGAGGCGCCCCTCGCCATTGCCATGGCGCAGGCGGGGGGCCTCGGCATCATTCACAAGAACCTCGAGCCCTATGAGCAGGCCGAGCATGTGCGCCAGGTGAAGCGCTTCGAATCGGGCATGGTGGTGAATCCCATCACCATCGCGCCGGACGCGACCCTGGGCGATGTGCAGGCGCTGAAGGAGAGGCACCGCATCTCCGGCATTCCGGTTGTCGACGGCAACGGCAAGCTGTGCGGCATCATCACCAACCGCGACGTTCGCTTCACCACCGACCTCAACATGAAGGTGGCGGATCTGATGACCAACCAGAACCTGGTCACCGTCAAGGCGGGCGTGGACCGCGCCGAGGCGCGCCGCCTTCTCCACAAGTATCGCATCGAGAAGCTCATCGTCGTCGATGATGACTACAAGTGCGTGGGCCTCATCACCGTCAACGACATGGAAAAGGCCGCCGACCATCCGCTGGCCGCCAAGGACGAGCGGGAGCGCCTTCTGGTGGGGGCAGCCACCGGCACTGGCGATGCGGGGTTCGAGCGCGCGGCCATGCTGATCGATGCGGGCGTCGACCTGATCGTGGTTGACACTGCGCATGGCCATTCGGAAAACGTGATCAAGCAGGTGACCCGCCTCAAGGCGCTGTCCAACAAGGTGCAGATCGTGGCGGGTAACGTGGCGACCGCCGAAGCCGTGAAGGCGCTGATTGGTGCGGGTGCGGATGCGGTCAAGATCGGCATCGGGCCCGGCTCCATCTGCACCACGCGCGTTGTGGCAGGCGTGGGCGTGCCGCAGCTCTCGGCCATCATGGAATGCGCGGAAGAGGGTGCCAAGCAGGACACGCCGGTGATCGCCGATGGCGGCATCAAGCTGTCGGGCGATCTTGCCAAGGCGCTGGCGGCGGGTGCGGAAGTTGCCATGGTCGGCTCGCTGCTGGCCGGCACCGACGAAAGCCCGGGCGAGGTCTATCTCTACAACGGCCGCAGCTACAAGGCCTACCGCGGCATGGGCTCGGTGGGCGCCATGGCGAGGGGCTCGGCTGACCGCTACTTCCAGCAGGAGGTGAAGGACAGCCTGAAGCTGGTGCCCGAAGGCATCGAGGGCCAGGTGCCCTACAAGGGCCCGGTGGGTGCCGTGCTGCACCAGCTGGTGGGCGGACTTCGCGCCGCCATGGGCTATGTGGGTGCGGCTGACCTTGCCGAGATGCGCGAGCGCGTGCAGTTCATCCGCATCACCTCGGCTGGCATGCGCGAGAGCCACGTGCATGACGTGATGATCACCCGCGAGGCCCCCAACTATCAGCGGCAGGGCTAGGGCATGACCATCGTCCAGTGGCTTCTGCTGCCGGCCTTCGTGCATGTGGCCTGGGTCTATCTGATCGCCTTTCGAATGGGGGCCGCCAAGCAGCGCGACGTGCGCGAGGGCCTCGTCTCGATCAAGGATGTGGCGCTCGACAATTCGCGCTGGACGGACCGCACCCGCAAGCTCAACAACAACTACAACAACCAGTTCGAGCTGCCGGTCTTCTTCTACGCCATCCTGCCGCTGATGATCCTGCTGGTGAAGGTTGACTGGCTGATGGTTGCGCTGGCGTGGGTCTTCGTGGCCAGCCGCATCCTGCACAGTATTCTCCACACCGGTTCCAACATCGTCATGCAGCGGGGCGGGGCCTTCATGATCGGCTTCGTGGCGGTGGCCCTCATGTGGCTGTGGTTCGGTCTCCGACTTTACCTGATCGGATAGTTCAATGCGCCTCGCCGGCCGCGTCTCCGCGGCGATCGACGTTCTGACCGACATCTTCGAACGCCACCGCCCGGCTTCGGAAGCGCTCAAGGACTGGGGCAAGGCCCACCGCTTCGCCGGTTCCACCGACCGGCATGCCATCGGCACGCTGGTCTATGACGTGCTGCGCCGCCGCAACTCGCTGTCGTTCCGCATGGGCAGCGAGGCTCCGCGCGCCCTCGCGCTGGCCGGTCTTCGCGATGTCTGGGGTCTTTCTGCAGATGCCATTGCCGTCATGGCGGAGGAGGAGCATGGGCCGGGCGCGCTGACGGCGGAGGAGGGCCAGGCGCTCAGCCGTGATCTGCCCCCCGTGCTGCCGGTCCATGTGATGGGCGACGTGCCGGAGTGGCTCGTTCCCTCCTATGAGAAGGCCTTCGGCCCACGCGCCGCGGAAGAGGGGGCAGCGCTGGCCCAGCGCGCGCCGGTTGACCTGCGAGTCAACTTGCTGAAGGCAGATCGCGACCAGGTGCTCTCGGCGCTCGAACGCTTCGGCGCGGTGGAAGGCCCATGGTCGCCGCTTGCCGTGCGCATTCCGGCGACCGGCCCCGACACGCGCAACGCCAATGTCGAGGTGGAGCCCGCCCATGGCATGGGCTGGTTCGAAGTGCAGGATGCCGGCTCACAGGTGGCGGCGCTCCTCTCGGGCGTCCAGCCGGGCATGAGCGTGGCTGACATCTGTGCGGGTGCGGGCGGCAAGACGCTGGCGCTCGCCGCGATGATGAAGAACGAGGGCAGGCTCGTCGCCCACGACCTCGACCGCTTCCGCCTGCGCCCGATCTTCGAGCGCCTGACGCGGGCCGGCGTCACCAACTGCGAGGTGATCTCGGCGCAGGACAAGGGCAAGCTCGAGGCGGCTGGCCCCTTCGACTGCGTGGTCATTGACGCGCCGTGCTCCGGTTCCGGTTCGTGGCGCAGAAAGCCCGATGCCAAATGGCGCCTCACGCCGAAGCAGTTCGCACAAAGAATCAAGGACCAGGCCCAAGTGCTTGAAAACGGATTCCAATTGGCGAAAGCGGGCGGCACGATCCTTTACATCACATGTTCGGTGCTGCCGGAGGAGAATACCGAGCAGATTGCCACTTTCATGAGTTATTACAAAGAGATGCGAATCATTCCTTACAAAGAACATTGGGAGCGGGTGATCGGCGGCGACGTGCCGGCATCGGCGGATGGTTCGCAGGATACGCTGCTCCTCACGCCCGCCCGGCACGATACGGACGGGTTCTTCATGGCGGTGATGCGGAAGGGCTCTTAGCAAGTCACTTACCCAGTTGGCGTCACCCCGGCGAAGGCCGGGGTCCAGCTTTGGGGCAGCTTGCGCGAACGGAGAGGAAGCGGGCTCCCGGCCTGCGCCGGGATGACGGCAGGAAACTGCCGAAGTCACACTACCCCTGGCGCGTCTGCCGGAGGCAATGTAGCTTTTCCGCATGGCGTATGGGGTCTTCATTCATCGGGCGGACTCGATTTACAACGACAGTCCGGCTGAGCGTTATCAGTTCCCAAACAATATCTGGAGCGCGCTAGGGCGTGTGTCGGTGACTGGATACTCTATTACGAGCCCGTAAAGGTCGCCGCCTCCCGTGGCTAATTCGCTGTCGCAAAGGTTCAGAGAATCGTGCCTGACGGGTCACGGACGGGCATGTACTTGGCGAGCATTGAGCCGGGAAGCTACCTCGACTTCGTCAATCCGGTGCCATTTCGGAATGCCGATGGGTTGCTTGAGTCCGGGTTGCTGAACGATAGCGGGAAGATTTCGGGAGTGGCGCAGGCGGCAGTCCGTCCGATTTCATCGTCAGATTTCGGGAGAATTCTCCAACTCGGACTCGATGATCCAATGCCAGTCCTGCCCCGTGAGGGCAACCAAATGGGGCGGGGCGGCTTTGAGGAGGACGATGTGCCCATCCTCTTTGAAGAACCTCGTGAGCGGATAAACTATCTGTCATCACGCGCTGTTCGTGACCGCCTATTCCGAAGGCTGGTCATCAAGGCCTACGGTGAAAGGTGCGCCATCACTGGATTGAAGTTCATCAATGGAGGAGGGCGGGCCGAAGTCGATGCTGCGCATATATGGCCCGTGGAACGCAATGGACCCGATGTCGTAACGAACGGTTTGGCGCTCTCGGGCACAGCTCATTGGATGTTCGACAGAGGTCTGATTTCGCTGTCGGACGATCTCGATATCCTCATCTCTCGTCACGCAAATGACCCTGATGCCGTCCATAGTTTCATAAACAAGACTGGCAGGGCAATTCCACCACTCGAAGCAAGAGACCGGCCACACCCGCGTTTCTTGGCGTGGCATCGAGAAAACTGCTTCAAGAGTTGATTCCGCTCGGTTCGTTAAGTGCCTGTGGAGAAGGCGAATTCTACATTACCTTCCGCGCCAGGAACCTTGCCATGGCCCGGAGCGTCTCGTCGCTCACGTGGTGCTCGATGCCTTCGGAGTCGATCCGGGCGGTCTCTTCCGAGACGCCCAGCGCCAGCAGGAAGGCTTCGACGATCTTGTGCTTGCGCCGGCCGTCCTCGGCCATTTTCCAACCTTCGCCGGTGAGGAAGATGGAGCGATAGGGTTCCTGGCTCACGAGGCCTGCGTCCTGAAGGCGCTTCAGCGTCTTGACCACGGTGGCATTGGCCACGCCCAACCGCATGGCGACGTCCGAGCCGCGCGCCTCGCCCTTTTCGTCGATCAGGTCGGCGATCAGTTCGACATAGTCCTCGGCCAGTTCGGAGGAGTGGTCGGCCCTGATCCTCCGGAAAGCAACCGAGCGTATCTTGGCCGCGCCTGCTTTTTTCGTCCGTTGCGGCAATGGGAAACTCCTCGAAGACCCGGGAATTACCCTATTGCAATAGGTTTAGCCAATGCTAAACTTTCCGAGATGGCCGACCGCGCAAGCATATCCACCGAACCACCTGAAGAAACGGGCTGGCGCCGCAGCCGGGGTGAGCCGCCGCTGGTTGACGTGTTCCGCACCGTGCGGGTTACAGGCCAGGGCTCGCTGTTCCGGCGCGCCATGGCCTTCGTGGGGCCGGGCTTCCTCGTGGCGGTCGGCTACATGGACCCGGGCAACTGGGCCACCTCCATCGCCGGGGGCGCGCAGTTCGGCTATGCGCTGCTCACCGTGGCGCTGATGTCGAACATCATGGCCATCATCCTGCAGTCGCTGTGTGCGCGCCTCGCCATCGGCTCCGGCCGCGACCTGGCGCAGGCCTGCCGCGATGCCTTTCCGCGGCCCGTGGCCTGGGTGCTGTGGGTCTTCGCCGAGATCGCCATCATTGCCACCGACATCGCCGAGGTGGTGGGAACCGCCATCGGTCTCAACCTGCTGTTCGGCATTCCGCTCGAACTGGGTGTCATCATCACCGCGCTGGACGTGTTCCTGATCCTGTGGCTGCAGCGCCTCGGCTTCCGCTGGATCGAGGCCTTCATCATCACGCTGCTGGGGGTGATCTTCGTCTGCTTCCTGCTGCAGATTGCCATGGCCGACCCGGACTGGGGCCAAGTGATCCGCGGCTTCGCGCCCACCGTCGAGATCGTCAAGAACCCGGCCATGCTCTATCTGGCGCTCGGCATCATCGGCGCCACGGTCATGCCGCACAACCTTTACCTTCACTCGGGCATCGTGCAGACCCGCGCCTATGGCGAAAGCCTTCCCGAAAAGCGCCAGGCGCTGCGCTTCGCCACCTGGGATTCGACCACGGCGCTGATGTTCGCGCTGCTCATCAACGCCTCCATCCTCATCCTGGCGGCCGCCACGTTCCATGCCAGTGGCCGCACGACGGTGACCGAGATCGGCGAGGCGCATTCGATGCTTGCCCCCTTGGTCGGCTCGCTTCTGGCGCCCCAGCTGTTTGCCATCGCGCTGCTGTGCTGCGGGCTGAACTCCACCGTCACGGCCACCATGGCGGGCCAGATCGTGATGGAGGGGTTCCTCGATATCCGGCTTCCCGCCTGGGCGCGGCGCCTCATCACCCGAATCGTGGCCATTGTTCCGGCGGCGGCCGTGACCCTTTATTATGGGGCGGAGGGCACGGGCATGCTGCTCATCCTCAGCCAGGTTGTGCTGGCCTTCCAGCTGCCTTTTGCCATTGTGCCGCTGGTGATGTTCACCCGAGACCGGGCGAAAATGGGTGCCTTCACCGCGCCTGGCTGGCTGACCGTGGTGGCGGGGCTGATCGCCGCCATCATCATCTGTCTCAACGTCAAGCTGTTGTGGGACCTGGCGACCGGCTGATCGCCTGTGGGTGACTGAGGCGGGCCCAAGGCGGCATCTTGCAGATTCGTGTCCGCCTCCTTAAAGACCCGCCATGCAAGACCGTATCCTGATCATCGATTTCGGC
Organism: Rhizobium sp. Q54; assembly: GCA_945889445.1. Lineage (GTDB taxonomy): Bacteria > Pseudomonadota > Alphaproteobacteria > Rhizobiales > Aestuariivirgaceae > Aestuariivirga. The sequence goes on along the minus strand of CAMDBX010000106.1, from coordinate 1,292 downwards.
TCCCAGGTCACCCAGCTCATCGCCCGGCGCATCCGCGAGGCGGGGGTTTATTCGGAGATCGTCCCCTTTCAGTCGGCCGAAAAGGCGCTGGACTGGCCGGGCCTGAAGGGCATCATCCTGTCCGGCGGCCCCGCCTCGGTGCATGAGGGCGGCAGCCCGCGCGCGCCTGAACGTGTTTTCACCTGCGGCCTTCCCGTTCTCGGCATCTGCTATGGCGAGCAGACCATGTGTGCCCAGCTGGGCGGCAAGGTCGAGGCCTCCGACCATCGCGAGTTCGGCAAGGCCTTCGTCGAGGTGAAGGAACCCAACGCGCTGTTCGACGGCGTGTGGGAGAAGGGCGAGCGCCACCAGGTGTGGATGAGCCACGGCGACCGCGTCACCGCAATCCCACCGGGCTTCAAGGCCATCGCCACGTCGGAGGGCGCGCCCTTCGCGGCCATCGCCGACGAGCACCGCCAGTTCTATGCCACGCAGTTCCACATGGAAGTCGTGCACACGCCGGATGGTGCCAAGCTTCTGCGCAACTTTGCGCGGGACATCTGCGGCTGCAAGGGCGACTGGTCGATGGCCCACTTCAAGTCGGAGATGGTGCACAAGATCAAGAAGCAGGTTGGCCTCGACCGGGTGATCTGCGGCTTGTCTGGCGGCGTCGACTCCGCCGTCACCGCCGTCATGATCCACGAGGCGATCGGCGAGCAGCTCACCTGCATCTTCGTCGACCACGGTTTGATGCGCCTCAACGAGGCGGACGAGGTGGTGAAGCTGTTCCGCGAGGCCTACAATATTCCGCTGGTGCATGTGGATGCCTCCAAGCTGTTCCTCACGGAACTCGAAGGCGTCACCGACCCGGAGAAGAAGCGCAAGATCATCGGCAAGCTGTTCATCGACGTCTTCGAGGCGGAAGCCAAGAAGATCGGTGGTGCGGCCTATCTCGCTCAAGGGACGCTCTATCCGGACGTGATCGAGAGCGTCTCCTTCACCGGCGGCCCATCCGTCACCATCAAGTCGCACCACAATGTGGGCGGGCTTCCTGAGCGCATGAACATGAAGCTCGTGGAACCTCTGCGCGAGCTGTTCAAGGACGAGGTGCGGCTTCTGGGCCAGGAACTCGGCCTGCCGCCGCATTTCGTCGGCCGTCATCCATTCCCCGGCCCCGGCCTTGCTATCCGCATCCCGCATGACGACGTCACGCCGGAAAAACTCGACATCCTGCGCAAGGCGGATGCGATCTATCTCGACGAGATCCGCAAGGCAGGCCTCTATGACGCGATCTGGCAGGCCTTCGCCGTGCT
>CAMDBX010000105.1 GCA_945889445.1 Rhizobium sp. Q54 | reverse complement strand
TTTTCCCGCGCCGCCCGGGTCGGGTAGAGCCCCTCAGGCTTCAGGAGTTCGCAGGACCAGCGCTTCCAACCCGCATTCACCTCGTCAGGCTCTGCAAGGCGGATGAGGTGGCCTTCCGCAGGCAGGATTTCCCCGAAGCGGCTTCCGATTGCCGCCCGGAGGTCCCGAGCCTGGCTGGGCTTTTCGACAATGATGACTGTTTTCATGTGCTCAGCAGAACGATACCGTGGGTGGAAAGCCGAAGCAGAACATAGCAGGAACAAAACTAATTTTCAATGCGGGTCGTCAGCGCTTCCTCGTAGGCGTTTTTTGTCGCCTGATCGAAGCAGACAAAGGTTAGCGTCCTGAGCTTGGTCTCTGTACTTCTGATGGTCTCGACGGCAATGCGCGCAGCTGCATGGAGCGGAAACCGGTAGATGCCGGTCGAAATCGAAGGCACCGTCAATTCGCGAACCCCAGAAGCCGCCCGTTTTGAAAAGTGCGAAAGATTCTGTACGTTATCGTTTCAGACCCGTTTGCTCCGCCATTACGCAGAATTGCGAACGACTACGCTGGGGCCCGCTCCACCCCGCAGGAGCCGACAAAATCTGATCGGTTTGCAGTGGCGAGGTTCGGACGGATCAGACTGCGGGGCTCCTTTTTCGACACATCTCGCAGCAGTTACATCACCTTGCCTCACGATGTCTCCTGCTACTAAAGGGAAGGCTCATTACTTCCTGGCTTCCGAGATCGGCGGTGACGAGTTCTATGTGGCTTGTCATCGCCTCATACGCACCCGCGCTATCCCGTGCACTGATGGCTTCAATAATGTCCTGGTGTTGGGCCACATAGCGATCTCTTTTCGTGGCGGTCAGTACCGCGGTGCGTAGTGTCCTCCACTTTGCGGTGCGCCGGACCGCATTTATGCCCTCGTAAATTGCCAGCAGCAGAGCGTTGCCGGCAAGCTCCCACAATGCCTTGTGAAACTGGCTGTCCCAGAGCTCCCATGTTTCGGAGTTCGTTGCTGCGCGGCACTTGTTTGCGAGAGTTTTCAATTCGCCGATCTGCATGTCGGTGGCCCGCAATGCTGCCACGGCAGCGATCTGCGGCTCAAAGAGCATGCGGACCTCGAGGATCTCCGTAGGGCTCGTATGAGCGGCGGAGAAAACCCGCCATCCCCGCCGGAGCGCCGGCTTGTGCCCCACGAAAGTGCCCTGGCCCACATGCCGCCAAACTTTGCCTTCGGCCTCGAGGCGCCCCAGCGCCTCCCTGAGCATGGCCCTGCTCACTTGCAGTTTTTCCGCCAGCACGCGCTCCGGCGGCAGTTTTTCCTGATCAGACATACGTTGGACCATCGCCTCCAGAGCTCTGGTGGTCAGATGTCGCCTTTCCGCTAGACCAATCGAAATTGGTTTCTTTGGTGTCGTTGACTTTGTGTCGCTTCTAGACAATGTTTAAAACTCGGAACTGAACGGACTGTCAAACCATAGCTGCACCAATATACATTGGTCCAGTATATGCTGGAACTTTAATCAGAAAATTCAGATTTGCACCAGTTCTGTTCAATCTGAGAAACGCGGGAAGTGTCGCTGCAACAATGCTCCCACCTTTTGGATGGGTGCGCTATCGGAGGAGAAAAACATGGGCGTGAAACGCAAGGTTCTTAGTTTGATGATGGCCACCGCACTCTTTTTACCAGGTGCGGCAAGTGCGGCAGAAAAGATTACGATCGGATTCACGGCTGCCCTGTCCGGAGACTTTGCAGCCTTCGGGCTCAACATGCGCAAAGGAGCCGATCTCGCTTTCAAGCAGATCAACGCCGCGGGTGGTAATCAGTTTGAAGTTGTATCGGCTGACGACCGGGGTGAAGCGCGCGAAGGCGTTCTTATCGCGCAGAAATTCTGTTCCGACGAGAATGTCGATGTGGTGATGGGCTACTCGTTCAGTTCGATCGCTCTTGCTGCTGTGCCTGTCTACGACGGCTGCGGCCTGCCGGTCATTGCATCGGCTGTGACAAGTCCTGACCTCTCCGGTGCAAGCAAGTTCTTTCGGCGGAACATTTTGACCGATGCCGTACAGGGCACCATGATGGGTGAATTCGCTTCAAAGACGCTGAACCTCAAGAATGTCTACCTCATTCATCAGCAGGATGATTACGGTATTGGCGTTGCGAACGCGTTCAGCAAGGCATACGAGGCCGCCGGCGGTAAACTGGCCGGGACGGAAGCGTATGTTCTTGGTACCAAGGATTTCAAGACGCAGCTCGCCAAGATGAAGGCCGCTTCGCCTGACGCCATCTTCATCGGTGGCTTCTATACGGAGGCCGCGAAGATCGCTGAGCAGGGCAAGGCCCTGGGCCTCAACGTGCAGTTTCTGGGAACTGACGGCGCCCTCAATCCTGAGTTGATTTCGCTCGGGCAGGACGCGGTGGAAGGCATGATCGTGTATGGCATGTTCGACCCCTCTCTGGCGACGCCTGAGACCGCGCCCTTCATCAATGGCTACAAGGAAGCTTACGGTGAGGCGCCGAACGCCTTCGCGGCGCTTGGCTACGATGCTGCAATGGCGGTGGCGGAAGCGACCAAGATTGCCGGTCAGTCGGGGGGCGTGACCCGCGCATCTCTCAATGACGCCTTTGGCAAGATTAAGGATATGCCCGGTGTCACCGGACCCACCACGTTCAGCGAGAATGGTGACCGTTCGGGTGCCCTATACTTCCTGAAAGTGCAGGACGGTCAGTTCACGCTCGCCAAGTAAAAAATACTTTAGGCCCCAGGCTTTGCCTGGGGCCGCATTTTTGGGGCGTGGCGATGGAGCTATTCGGCCAGTTATTGGCGAACGCTATCATGCTTGGGGCGATTTATGCCCTGACGGCTGTCGCCTATACCCTTGTCTACGGAGTCGTCCAGCTGGTGAACTTCGCCTTTGGCGAACTCTTCATGGTTGGCGCCTTCATATGCGTCAGCTTGATGTTGCCTTCGGTGTCGCTGTTCGGGGTCAGCGTTGCGATGCCCGGGCTTCCGCTGATCTTGGCGGCACCCCTCGCGATCCTCCTGGTCGGCCTGATCGGCGTGCTTGTCGAGCGGTTTGCCTACCGGCCTTTGCGAAACGCGCCGCGCCTTGCTCCGCTGATCGTGGCAATCGGCCTTTCAGTTCTTCTGCAATCCCTGGCGCAAAGCATATGGGGAGCGGAGGAACTGAGCTTCCCCGAATTCGGGCTTTCGAAACTGCCTCCTCTCGTGTTGTTTGGGAGCATCCATGTCAACGTCATGGAAATCGTCGTGCTTGCGGTTGCCATTGTCTCCATGGTCGTTCTCACCATCTTCGTGAAGTCGACGCGGCTCGGCCGCGCCATGCGCGCCACGGCAGAGGATCCGATCGCGGCTCGCCTCGTAGGAATCTCAATCGACCGGGTCATCGCCGCCGCCTTCCTCATCGGATCCCTGTTCGCGGCTCTGGCCGGCTTACTCTATGCGCAAGCCTATGGCTTTGTACATCCGACGATGGGTTTTCTGCCGGGCCTCAAAGCGTTGACTGCAGCCGTGCTGGGGGGCATCGGCTCCATTCCCGGCGCTGCGATCGGCGGAATGCTGCTTGCCCTCATCGAGACATTCGGCGCCGGGTATCTTCCAAATGGATCCGCTTACCGGGACGCATTCGGATTTGGCATTCTGATCCTGCTGCTGATGTTCCGCCCCCAAGGCCTGCTCGGACGGCGCGAGTTGAACGAGGCGCCCGCCGGCAGCCTTGTCGGAACAGGCGCGGGCAAGACGCCACCCCAATGGTACCAGGCCATCGTGCGCCTGGTGGAATCCTGGCTGCTGCGCTTCAAACCCGGCAAGACGGTCCTGACACTGGGCGTGCTGTTTGTCGCCGTGGCGGCGGCATTCCTTATCACCAGCGACTACTGGCTGCGCATCCTCATCTTCGTTCTGACCTACGGGTTGCTCGCAAGCGGACTGAATATCGTGGTCGGATTCACAGGGTTGCTTGACCTCGGCTTCGTGGCTTTCTGGGCGGTGGGTTCCTATCTCACTTCTATTCTGTTCGTGCTCGTTCTGAAGCAGACGTTCGGCATTGCTCCCGCCGATGTCTGGTGGCTGTTCTATGTCAACCTGTTGATCGGTGGTTTCCTGGCTGCCCTTCTCGGCGTTGCACTGGGCTATCCCACGCTGAAGTTGCGCGGCGATTATCTTGCGATCATGACGCTGGGCTTCGGCGAAATCATCCGCATCACGGCTACTAACTGGATCGACCTGACGCGCGGCCCGATGGGTATCCGCGGCATTCCGTCTCCAGCCCTGTTCGACTTCCCGCTTGGCCAGCCGCGCTACCTCTATCTGGTGGGATTGGCTCTCGCCGTTGTGATCTTCGCCTGCATCGGCAGGCTGGTCCGCTCCTATGTGGGAAGGGCATGGGTCTCGATCCGTGAAAATGAATCGGCTGCGGAGGCCATGGGTGTCGATACCCCGCGCTACAAGCTTTTCGCCTACGCGTCGGGAGGGTTCGTCGGCGGCGTCGTCGGCGTCTTCTATGCCCATTCACAGCAATATGTCAGCCCGCTCAGCTTCACCCTATTCGAGAACATCCTCATCCTCATGCTGATCGTCATGGGAGGACTAGGCACCTTGATCGGACCCTTCATAGGTGCGGCCTTCTGGATCATCTTCCTCCAGGTAGCCCAGGATATACCTTTCATCCAGTCTCATCCCGAATTGCGGTTCGCACTTCTGGGGCTTGCCCTCGTCTGTTTGATGATTTACCTCCCTCAAGGCGTAGCGGCCCGGGCCCGTGTTAAGCTCATGGTGCCGCGATGATGGAGTTGCTCAAAGTCGAAGGACTTACTGTTAGATTCGGTGGCCTCGTTGCGGTCAAAAACGTGAACCTGAGCATCGCGGCCGGTTCGATCCAGGCCCTCATCGGACCGAACGGGGCCGGCAAGTCGACATTCGTGAATGCGCTTACCGGCATGGTGCGCTCGTCAGGCGGAACCATCGTTCTGAACGGCAAGGCGCTGCACGACCAAAAGCCCCATCAGATCGTGGCCGCGGGGATCTGCCGCACATTTCAGAACATCCGGCTGTTTGGCGGAATGACCGTGCTGGAGAATGCGCTGGTCGGTGCGCACCGGCATTTCAAGTCTTCAATGCTCGATCTGGTCTTCCAGTCCTCAAGAATGAAGGATGAGGAGGCCCAATGGATCGCCGAGGCCGCCGAAGAACTCGAGTTCGTCGGCATCGCCAAGTACCGGGACACGATGGCGAGCACGCTTCCTTACGGGCATCAGCGCCGTCTCGAAATTGCCCGCGCCCTTCTCTCCAAGCCGGAACTCTTGCTGCTTGATGAGCCGATGGCCGGCATGAATTCCGCCGAGAAGGATCAGCTTGCGCAGATCATCACGCGTGTCCGGCAGCGTGGTATCACGATTCTGCTGATTGAGCATGACATGCAGATCATCCGCCAATTGTCTGACCGCGTCGCCGTGCTCCATCATGGAGAAACACTGACGGAAGGCACCGTCAACGATGTCTTCAATCATATTGCCGTAAAGGAAGCCTATCTGGGGAGGGCGGCGTGACGGCTCCCATGCTCGAGATCAGCGGCCTCACGGTGCGGTATGGCCCGGTCCGTGCGCTGAACAACATTTCGCTGCGGGTTGACAGGGGTACCATCGTTGCACTTATTGGCAGCAACGGCGCGGGCAAGTCCACCACGCTGAAGGCCCTCTCCGGGCTTCTCGACCTCGAAGGCGGGTCGATCTCGTTCGAGGGGGAGCCCATCGAAAGAATGGCGGCGGAAAAGCGTGTTGCGCGCGGCATGGCGCATGTGCCTGAGGGACGCCGCGTCTTCCCGCGCATGAGCGTCTGGGAAAATCTTCAGCTGGGCGGCTACACCAGGCCAGAGAGCGAGATAAGCGAGGACCTCGATCATGTCGTGTCTCTGTTTCCCGTGCTGGGGGAGCGGCGCCGTCAATATGCCGGCACGCTGTCGGGCGGAGAGCAGCAGATGCTCGCGATCGGGCGTGCCCTCATGAGTAGGCCGCGTCTTTTGCTGATGGACGAGCCCAGCATGGGCCTGGCCCCGCAGATGGTGGAACTCATCCTCGAAACAGTGACGGCCATCCGCGATGAAGGAACAACCGTTCTTCTGGTGGAGCAGAACGCGGCCGGAGCAATACGGCTCTCCGACTATGTATACGTTCTTCGCGTTGGTGAGATCGTCCACCAGAGCAAGGGCTCGGAGATCGACGATGAACTCTTGAAGACATTATATCTGGGGCATGACCTATAGGGAGTGAATGGGTGACATCGCGTATTCGAAATCTTCAACCGCCCGGTACATTCATGGGCGTTCCGTATCTGGAGGCGGTGCGTCCCGGCCAGGGCGTAATCCTCGGCGTTCCCTTTGATTGCGGCACCCACCCGACGCGCATCGGCTCACGTCAGGGACCGCGCGCAATCCGCGATCAATCATCGCTGGTGCGTCCGTACTATCCGGCGCTGTCCGACACCAATATCCTCGAGGAAATGGATGTGGTGGATGCCGGCGACGTCACCGTCGTCAGCAGTCAGACCGAGCAATCGTTGCGGAACATCGAGCAGGCGTGTTCAGCTATCATGGAGGCTGGTGGATATCCTGTTGGCATGGGTGGAGATGGCCTCGTCTCTCTTCCGTTGCTTCGGGCAGCGGGCCGGCATCATCCTGGCCTGGTCGTGCTCCACATAGACGCCCACACAGACGCGTATAACTTGCCGGGTTTCAATACCTCCACGACCTTCACGCGCGCCGCTGAGGAGAAGGTCATTGACGTTCAGCGGTCATTTCACATTGGTGCCCGCGGAAGCTTGGCCGTGCAGGGTGCCTATGATTTCACGCGGTCGCTCGGCTACAACTTGGTGCTGGGCGATGATGTTAGGCGCCTCGGCATTGCTGAAGTGCTGCGGCAAATTCACGATGTTGTAGATGGACGGCCAGTCTACCTCTGCTTTGACATGGATTACATCGATCCGTCTGCCGCTCCAGGCGTTGCAACCCCCACCTGGGGTGGGCCGGATGTTTCATCCGCTCTTGAGCTTCTTCACGGTCTCTCGGGGTTGAACATTGTTGCGGCGGATGTAAACACGGTAAGTCCTTCCCACGATGTTGGTGGAATGACGGCTTACCTCGCCGGTCATTTCATGATGGTTGCGCTCCACTTGATGGCGCTCGGCCGTAATCGCCGCTCAGAAGGAGTTTGAATGCCAAAGGTCTTAATTACCCATAACAATGAATTGCTCGAGAACTTCTTCAATCTCGACGCGGTGGAGCAGATCCGGCAATTCGCCGAGGTTCAGCTCAACGGGACAGACGAGCCGCTTGCAGGGGAGGCGCTCATCAGGGCGGCGCAGGATGCTGACGTCATTCTTTCGGACCGGCTTGCGCCGGGCACCGAGCCGGTGTTCGCAGCACTCCCCAAGCTCGTCGCCTATCTCCGCTGCGCGGTGGACATCCGGAACATTGATGTCGCGGCCGCGTCCCGCCACGGAGTTTTGGTCGTACGTTCAAGCTCCGGATATGCCGAGGCCGTTGCCGAAGTGGCGCTCGGCCTGATGATCACTCTTGCCCGCCGCATGCATGTTGGTGATCAGTTCTATAAGCTTGGGCAGGACAGGCAGCCGATGGTCATGACGCGCCAACTCGCCGGCGCAAGCATGGGGCTGATTGGTTATGGCGGCATTGGCAAGCGAATTGCCGAACTGGCCATTGCCTTCGGCATGAGGATCCATGTTTATGATCCCTACGTCCGGGTTGTGAATGGCTGCCTCCATCAGACCTCCTTGGAAGAGGTACTCGGCCAGGACTTCGTGGTGTGTGCAGCCTATGCGACACCTGAAACCGAGCGCATGATGAATAGCGCGGCCTTCGCGCGCATGAAGAACACGACCTACTTCATCAATGTTTCCAGGGGCATTCTTGTCGATGAGGATGCTCTTGAAGAGGCCCTAGTCTCCGGCGGGATTGCGGGCGCGGGGCTGGACGTGGGCTTAGGCCATGATCAGCAGCCGAGCCTGCGCATCGCGAAGCTTCCCAATGTCGTTGCCGTTCCGCATGTGGCTGGCCTCACGCGAGAGGCTTCCAACCATCAGGCCTTCGAGAACGTGGGCCAGATACGTGAAATCCTCGCGGGCAAGCCGCCGGCCCTTTCGGTCAACGCTCGTTTTGCCTCACGGCTTGACCGCATGGTAGGACATTGACCGATGCCGTCGAATGAAACCCTTTCACGGCCCGTCCTGCCACGCGGCAGCACTGATTGCCACATGCACATCTATGGCGATCCCGCGGTCTATCCTGTAAATCCGGACACGCCCTTCCGCCCCGTTGCCGGTGGCGATATCGACGCCTACCTCAGGGTTCAGAGCACCCTGGGGCTCGAGAGAGCCGTCGTGGTGCAACCGTCCGCCTACGGAACTGACAATAGCTGCACGATTGATGCCTTGCAGCGTCTAGGCCGCAACGGCCGCGCCGTTGTCGTGATAGATGACGCCATGCCGGAGGCCGGCATGCGTGAGCTGAATGAAAAGGGTGCGCGGGGCATCCGCTTCTTCATGCTCAAGGGCGGCGTGCTCGGCTGGGACTCGCTGGATAAGATGGCGCGCCGGGCTGCAGATTTCGGATGGCACATACAGTTGCAGATGGACGGACGGTTCCTTCATGAACGTGCCGCCGAACTGTCGGCTCTGCCATGCACGTTAGTCATCGACCACAACGGAAAATTCCTTGAACCTGTGACGCTCGAGCATCCAGGCGTATCAGCACTCTGCAGCTTGCTCGACAGCGGCCGGGTGTGGGTCAAAACGTCTGGCGTTTATGAAACATCGAAGCGCGGCGCGCCGGGATATGAGGACGTGGCTGTTCTGGCACAGGCGCTGATAGACAGGTTTCCGGAGCGTTGCCTCTGGGCCACGAATTGGCCCCACCCATCCAAGCCCGGCTCGCCGCCCGATGATGCGCATTTGCTCGATCTTGCTCTGGGTTGGTGCCGATCGCAGAGCCGCGCACAGCAAATATTCGTCGACAATCCAGCCCTGCTCTATGGCTTTGAGGACGAGGTGGCGCGCAAATGACCAGCTATTCGCCAGAGCGGATCGCCATCGAAATGGGGCTCGACATGCCGGATTTCGACGTGGAGGGGTATTATGGTGCAAGCTACGGCACCATGAAGCCCTATCACATCGTGGGCAGTCTTCTCTTCCTGTCAGGCCACGTTGCGCAACGCGGAACAGAAGTCCGCCTTGCTGGAAGGCTGGGTGACGATCTGACGACCGAGCAGGGGTACCAGGCCGCGAGGCTGACCGCGATCAACGTGCTGGGAGGAATAAGGCAGGCGCTGGGAAGCCTGGATCGGGTTCGCGGCATCGTTCGCAGCCTGAACTTTGTCGTGTGCACGCCGGACTACAAGGACATCCACAAGGTATCGAGTGGCTTGTCCGATCTCTTCGTGGAGGTATTCGGACGTGAGCGGGGCTTGGGCGGCCGGGCGACGATCGGTGTCATGGCGCTTGCATCGGGCAATGCATTCGAAACCTGGGTTACGGTGGAAATAGAGAGTTAGGAGTTGACGAGATGGATCTCTCATCCGGCGAACTTTCGGCAGCACTCGGGCCCTTGCGGCGCGCAAGGTCAATGCCGGCTGATGTTTACACCTCGGAAGAGTTCTATAAAATCGAACAGGACTATATTTTCCTGAAACAATGGTTCTTTCTCTGCCGGGAAGACCAGCTTCCGAACGCAGGCGATTACCGGGCTTCCACGACGCCTGGAGGTCCGGTCCTGATGGTGAGAGGTGAGGACCGTCAACTTCGTTGCTTTGCCAATTACTGCCGCCACCGCGGTTCACTGCTTCTCGAAGGAGAGGGAAACTGCGGCAAGCGCATCATGTGCCCCTACCATGCCTGGAGCTACTTTTCCGACGGCCGGCTGTATGGCTGTCCAGCAATGGAGGATGCGGAAGGGTTTGACCGTACCGAAAACGGTCTTGTGCCGCTGCGCCTTGACAGCTGGTCCGGTTTTGTCTTCGCCAACTTTGACAGATCGGCGAAGCCCCTGATCGAACATCTGGGTGATCTGCCGGCGCGCCTTGGATCTCATCATCTGGAACGCATGCGCTGCACATGGAAAAAGACGTTCGAGACGAGTTGTAACTGGAAGCTCATCCTTGAGAACGCGATGGAGACGTACCACACCGGTATCGTCCACAAGAATACTGTCGGCGCCCAACAACAGCGTTCCTTTGAAACCCAAGGCGACTGGCTATGCATGCAAGTGATTAGTGGAACGAGCATTGCAACGCTCCCCGGTGTCCCGCCTCTGTTCCCGTCCATTGCCACACTCGATGAAGATGCAAAGCAGGGCACTTACTTTACGGTCGTGTTGCCCACCTGCCAATTCGCCGTGGCCCAGGATACCATGTGGTGGCTGAATGTTACCCCGCTGGCACATGACCGATCGGTCCTGGAGGTTGGCGGCTGCTTTCCGGAGGAAGTCACGGAGTGGGCTGACTTCGAGGTAAGGGCCAAGCCCTACTATGAACGTTGGGAAGCGGTTGCCCGTGAGGACATCGGAATACTTGAAAAGCAGCAGATTGCACTGACCTCGAAGCTGTTCAAGCCGGGTCCGCTTTCGGTTCGCGACGACATGGTTCAGAAGATCGGACAGTGGGTGATCGAAAAGCTGAGAACGAGCCAGGACACCAGAATTTAGCCGCTACAGCAACGTCGGAGAAGACATGAGAAACCTTGAGATTCCCGGCCGGTCACTGGCAATTGCCCGCAACGGTATGGCAGCGACCTCCCATGCGCTGTCGACGCTGACCGCCGTGAATATCCTTCAGGCGGGTGGCAACGCCATGGATGCAGCCGTCGCAGCTTGCGCCGTGCAGTGCGTTGTGGAGCCTGCGTCGACAAGCATCGGCGGCGATTGCTTCGCGCTCTATGCTCCGCAAGGCCGGGACAACATCATTGCTTTCAACGGTTCTGGCCGTGCACCGGCCGCTGCTTCAGTCGCGTCATACAGAAAGCAAACCGGCGGACCGGTCATTCCGCGGCATTCGCCGATGGCAGTCACGATTCCGGGCGCGGTCGACGCCTGGCAGCAACTCATTCATGACCATGGAACAATGTCTTTCGCGGATGTTCTTGCTCCGGCAATCCGCTGCGCCGAGGATGGCTATGCGATCACGGAGCGCGTTCATGTTGACTGGGCTGAACAGACAGAGCTGCTGAACGGCGAGCCCACCGCACGCGAGGTCTTTCTGGTAAACGGTGCAGCACCTGTGATCGGCAGCGTTCACCGGCAGCCGAAACTGGCGGAGACCTTGCGCCGCATCGCTGCAGAGGGGGCCAAGGCCTTCTACACGGGCGAGGTGGCACGTGACATCGTGGAATACCTGCAGAGCCGGGGCGGTGTTCACACGATGCAGGATTTTGCCGAAGCGCGGGGAGAATATGTGTCGCCAATTCACACGTGTTTCCGGGGCTTCGACGTGTATGAATGTCCGCCGAATGGACAGGGAATTGTCGCCCTTCTGATCCTCAACATCCTGTCACGCTACAAGGCGGGCGAATCGCCGATGTCCATAACTCGGCTCCACAGGATCATCGAGGCAACTCGGCTTGCTTACTCTGTGCGCGATTCCGTTCTGGCCGACCCATTGGTCAGCGCTGTTCCAGTGGAACATGTGCTCTCGGAAGAATTTGCGGCGGAACTCCAAAAGCGAATTCATGTGGAAGGACCCGTCGAGGAGTTGGGGCCCGTGTATGTGCCGGAGCACAAGGACACTGTGTACATCACAGTAATCGACAAGGACCGCAACGCAGCGAGTTTTATTAATTCCATTTTCGCGCCGTTCGGCAGCGGGCTAGTATCTCCAAAGTTTGGAGTTCTGTTGAACAACCGCGCGACTAGCTTCGTACTCGACGACTCTCACCCCAATGCCGTGGCTCCGCGAAAGCGCCCGATGCACACGATCATTCCCGGAATGGCGGTCAGGGACGGGCGCGTGGCAATGTCCTTTGGTGTGATGGGTGGTCATTATCAGGCGATGGGCCAAGCGTGGTTCTTGTCCAACGTGATCGACCACGCAATGGACTTGCAGGAAGCGATGTCGCTTCCGCGTGTCTTCCCGCTGCCCGGGACCAGGACGGTTGAGGTGGAGGCAACGGTGCCAGCTGATATCACGAGCGCTCTCAGGGCGCGGGGGTATGAGTTGACGATACCCACCCGCCCGATTGGCGGGGCACAGGCAATCGCCATCGACTGGGAAAAAGGCGTTCTCATCGGTGCATCTGATCATCGCAAGGATGGTTGTGCTCTGGGCTACTGACATCAGTCACTGCTCTGCTAATTTATTGCGAAGTTGACGAAGGTTGCCTGTCATCATGATCCTGAAAAATCTTCTCGTGACTCGTGAACCATCCGCCACCGCCTTATCAGCCCAGGGCCTGTCTGACCTCGCCTATGGCGTGTTCGCTGCGCTGTGCGATGAGACGGCAGCGGCCCTGAGGGCGCGTGGTCTCGCCCGGAATGACAAGCTGGCAATCGTCCTGCCCAATGGTCCCAACATGGCGGCAAGCTTCGTCGCCACGGCCACGGCCGTGACGGCTGCCCCGCTGAACCCCGCCTATCGCGAGGACGAGTTTCACTTTTACATGGACGACCTGAAGGTGAAGGCGCTCTTGGTGGAGGAGGGCAGCACCTCTTCGGCGATTGTCGCCGCACGCCGGCTGGGTATTCCGTTGATCACGCTACGGGCGACGCGCCAAGCGGGGGTCTTCACTCTCTCGGGGGATGCGGCGGGTCCTTCCGTCAATCAAGGTCATGCGGAGCATGATGACATAGCACTCGTGCTGCATACATCCGGTACCACGTCACGGCCCAAGATCGTGCCGCTTACGCATCAGAACCTGCTGGCGTCCGCAAACAACATCCGCAACACGCTGCGGCTGACGGAGGAGGACCGCTGCCTCAACATCATGCCGCTGTTTCACATCCATGGCCTTGTGGCGGCGATCCTCGCGACGCTTTCAGCGGGCGGCTCGGTGTTCGCCACGCCGGGCTTCAATGCGCTGAAGTTCTTCGGATTGATCGAGGAGGCAAGGCCCAGCTGGTATACGGCAGTACCCACCATGCACCAGGCGATCCTGTCGCGTGCCGAGCGCAATAAAGACGTCATCAAGGCCCATCCGCTGCGCTTCATCCGATCGAGTTCGGCCTCGCTGCCGGTTCCCGTGTTCCATGCGCTGGAAGCTGCCTTCGCCTGCCCCGTCATCGAGGCATACGCGATGACGGAGAATGCGCATCAGATGACGTCGAACCAGCTGCCGCCGGGCACGCGCAAACCGGGTTTCGTCGGCTGTGCCGCTGGCCCCGAAGTGGCCGTGATGGCCCCTGACGGACGGCTGCTTGGGCCTGGCGAGGAGGGTGAGGTGGTCACACGCGGGCCGAACGTCACGGCGGGATACGAGAACAACCCGTCTGCCAACGAATCCGGCTTCGCCTTCGGCTGGTTCCACACCGGCGACCAGGGCTTCATGGACGAGGACGGCTTCCTTAAGATCACCGGCCGGCTGAAGGAGATCATCAATCGCGGCGGCGAGAAGGTGGCACCAATGGAAGTGGACGAGGTGCTGATGCAGCATGAGGCGGTGGCCCAGGTCGTTACCTTCGCCATGCCGCATGAAAAGCTGGGCGAGGAAGTGGCGGCGGCGATCGTGCTGCGCGAGGGCATGGTGTTGGCCGAGCGCGAGCTTCAGGACTTTGCCAATGCACGTCTTGCCGCCTTCAAGGTGCCGAAACGCATCGTGATCCTGGATGAGATCCCCAAGGGCGCCACGGGCAAGCTCCAACGCATTGGACTGGCGCAGAAGCTGGGTCTGGCATGACATCCCTGAACGTAAACCCCAACGCCTGCCATCATTAAAGTCCGCGATCGTCTTTCGCGGCGAGGACTGGTCGCCGCCTCAGACAACACACATCGTCAGTCTACAGATGAAATAGACTTTAATAAATAGATCAGGCTAGCTGATTTTATTGCACTGGAGACGAAATTTGATGGTCAGTATGGCAAAGAGGGATTGTGATAGCGACGATCTGGCGAGACGCTTCTTGGTCTGTTTATAGTTTCGCTCTGAGTGCTTCGTAAGGTGCCTTACCATTGAAGGCGCCATGAGGTCTTGGAAGATTGTTGAAGCGTTCCCATTAAGCAAGCTTCTGATCAAGGTGTTCCGGTGGGGGCTCGAAGATGCGGAGGCTCCAGCGTGTTGTCTGCGCGCTGATGCCAGACACCGTCAAGGCAGCTCGGCCGACAACCCGGTCATCATCGCGGCTCTTGAAGAACAGGGCATCGACAAGCAGGAACGGATAGTTGCCATCCAGACGGCGCTCATTGAAGGCCCTGACGCGAGCATCAAGGCCAGCACAC
>CAMDBX010000104.1 GCA_945889445.1 Rhizobium sp. Q54 | reverse complement strand
TAGAGCATCGGTAGCTCAGTTGGAATCGAAGGGGATTCCCAAATCAGTTAATAGGTGATTCAAGGTTTGCGGAGGTGATCCGTCATGCCGCATCCTTTATCGAACGACCTGCGTGAACGTGTTGTGGCCTTTATCGAGGCGGGGCATTCCCGCCATGAGGCGGCAGCCCACTTTGATACCTCGGTGTCCTTCGCTGTGAACTTGATGAAGTTGTGGCAAGAGACGGGTTCGGTCGAGCCGCGCCCGCGCGGTGGCTTCCGGCACGGCAAGCTGAAGCCGCAACATGACTTCATCCTCAAGACCGTTACAGCCCGCAGCGATATCACAATGCCGGAACTAGCGCTTGCACTGAAGACGGCGAAGAGCGTTGAGGTGACACCTTCCGCCCTCTCAAAGTTCCTGATCTCCTGCGGGTTCAGCTTCAAAAAAAACGCTCAGAGCAAGCGAACAAGACAGGCCTGAACTGGCCAGCGCCCGGGCCGCGTGGAAGGATGCCCGCCAACCCATCATGCGAGAGCAGCGCCATCGGCTGATCTTTATCGACGAGACCGGCACAACGACCAAGATGACCCGCCTGCGTGGCCGGGCCAGAAAGGGCGAGCGGCTGAATGCCAAGGCTCCCTTTGGCCACTGGGGGACGCAA
Organism: Rhizobium sp. Q54; assembly: GCA_945889445.1. Lineage (GTDB taxonomy): Bacteria > Pseudomonadota > Alphaproteobacteria > Rhizobiales > Aestuariivirgaceae > Aestuariivirga. The sequence continues at coordinate 13,819 of CAMDBX010000104.1, read as the reverse complement.
ACCTTCGTGGCGGGCCTCAGATGCGATGGCCTGGTCGCACCCTGGGTCATCGATGCCCCGATGAACCGCGCGATCTTCGAGGCCTATGTCGAAACCCAACTCTTGCCAGTTCTCCAGCCGGGCGATGTCGTCATCCTCGACAACCTGTCGAGCCACAAGAGCGAAACCGCAGAGCGGGCTATCCGGAGCAAAGGTGCCTGGATGCTGTTCCTGCCACCCTACAGCCCGGACCTTAACCCCATCGAAATGGCCTTCGCAAAGCTCAAGGCCCACCTTCGATCTGCCGCTGCCAGAACGATCGATGCCCTTTGGAGAGCCATCGGCAACATCTGCGCACTTTTCTCGCCAGACGAATGCTCAAACTACTTCGAAGCCGCTGGATATGGATTCAATTGATGGAACGACGCTCTAGGAGCCGAAAGGTCGCATAGGAGTTTTGGACTCAATCCGCGGATCACCATACCGGCCCACGGAGTTCTGGATGTGCCGCAATAAAATTGAGGCCTGACAGAAGACCTCACTCGATCACCATCGATTCAAGTAAGAGCAGACACTTCTTGCACCAAGGGCGGCAACCACAGAAGAACCGCTTCTTGAACGCCACTCAGCCAAGTTGGATGCAGACAACCGTACGGTGGATTAGGCGCAATGGAGTATTCGGAACAGATTTTCTCTCATGATCATGATCATCTCTTTTTCTTTGAGTCTTTTGGCCCCTTCCCAATGGATCGTTTGGGGAAATGAAACGAATTCCAGTGCTGGCGAGAAATCCGAGCCCCAGAGACATCTGTCACAGCCGTAGGCCGAGAGAATGTGGCGGATGCAGTGGCCGGCCGCGATGTGGGGATAGGCGAAGGGCGGATCGCTGGTCGCATAAAGCCCCGAGATCTTGACGTGGACATTATCGAAGCGTGCCAGCGAGAGCAGTGGCGCTAGGCGAATGCGAAGGGCTGCGTCGTCAAGGCCCGCGGGCAGTGGGCCTGGCAGGCCGAGATGGGACAACAGGATCGGCACGCCGTCAGCTGCCTCCATCACGGGCCGGAGCAGGGCGATTGAACCAGGCCTTGCGTTGAGCGAGACGATGGCCCCGTGTGACCGCAGCACCTCCCATATGTTCGGCGGCCAGCCCAACAGGGCCTGCGCCTTGGCGTCATCCGTTGCGTATATCGCAAGTCCGGAGTGCCCCTGGTCCAGCAGATCCGTGATGAATTCTGCTGTGGGGCCGGCGTGAGTGTCGACATAGGCGAGGGTGCGCAGCCAGTTATGCGTGGCGCCGAGGCGCCGGATGTAGGCATTGTTCTGCGGATCGATGCCGTCGGCCTCGTAGCCGATCACCAGCGCGCAGTCGATGTGATGGGCGGCGCGAAGAGCTTCATAGGTCGCCAGTTCCCCCGTGCCGAAGAGGGCAGGTCCGCCGTCATGGCTGTAGCCGCGGGGAAACAGGTGGATGTGGGAGTCCGCCAGCCTCATACGTCCAGCCTCACTTCGCGGCTATCGCGCAGGGAACCGCACACTGCGCCGGCGAGCCTGAGCCCAGCCACGGCGTCACGCAGGTTCAGGGCAGGCACCTGGTTGCGATCCCGCAGGCAGGCGAAGAAGTGGTCCTGCTCATTTGCCAGTGCATCGTCGTCCATTGCGAGGGGAATGAGACTTCGCCGGCCCTCAGCGTGCAGTACGAGGCCATGGCTGGTGTCGAGTTCGATGCCGCCGTTTTCGCCAACCACCTCCACGCGATCCGGCGGCGCCTCGCCGGGGCTAAAGGTCCAGGCCGTCTGCAACTCGCAGGTCACGCCCGACTCGGTCACGGCGGTCACCGCGGTCAGCGAGCGGAAGCCTCCGGTGCTGCGCCATGCCCGCGCGGACCGGAATGGCGACCGAGCGATCCAGAGGGCGATGTCGATGTCGTGGATCATGGTCATAAGCACCGGATCGATATCCCGGTAACGCACGGCATGCGCATCGTCACGGTAGCGGCGTGAGCGGACGTGAAGGACCCGGCCGAGGATACCGGATGCCGCGATTTCGACCAGCTTTCTGTGATCGCGCGAGAAGCGCAGGACATGTCCGGGCAGGACCAGGGTGCCCGCATCCGCGGCAGCCCTCGCCAGACCTTCGGCTTCCGCGGGCCCTAGTGTGACCGGCTTCTCAAGAAGAACGCCGAGACTCCTCGCAATGGCGTGCAGGGTGATTGCGGCGTGGCTCGCCGCGGGCGTTGCAACAATCACGGCGTCTGCCGGCGTTTGATCCAGCATCTGCTGTGGATCTTCGAAGCAAGTGATCGAGTTGTGGCGCTGGCGTACCGCATCGAGGGCCATGGAACATGGGTCCGCCACTGCGGCCACCCGCACATCGGGGCGTTCGACGAGGCGCCGGAGATGCTCCTGGCCGAAGGCACCAGCGCCCGCCAGCAGGATGCGCAGTTGGGAAGGAGCCGCTGCCGCCATCGTCAAGCCTCGATCCCGTCGGTGCCGGCGCCGCAGACCAGGGCGCAGACCTTTCCAAAGCCGGCGAAGTGCCCGGGCCAGCACTGCAGCGCCGCGATCGAGGCTGCGCCCGACAGATCGGCGGCGATGGCGAATTCCTTCCACAGCCAGCGACTGGCCTCCAGCATCGCGTCGTCCGGCACGAGGAGGATGCAATCGGCGTTCTGGCGCACCGTCTGGAAGATGCGCTCATCCGTCTCGCGGCAGGACATGGTGGCCACGTGCGAGGTGACGGCATCGAGCCGCACCCTTCGCTTTGCCTCAAGCGAGGCGGCGAGGGTGGGGGATCCTTCCGGCTCGACGCCGATGACGCGTATGCCCGGCTTCACCGCCTTCACGGCGGTCGAAAGCCCGGCCATCAGCCCGCCGCCGCCAATGGCGACGACGATCGCATCGAGATCGGCGATCTGTTCGATAATCTCGAGGCCGAGCGTGCCCTGACCGGCCACGACGAGCGGGTCGGCAAATGGGTGGAAGTAGCTCGCCCCGGTGGCCGCCGCGCATGCGAGCGCGGCCTCGTTTGAGACACTCCACTCATCGCCGACGATCTCTACCCTCGCGTTCCAATCCTGCATCTTGCGCACCTTTTCCTGGCGGACGGTGCGGGGCACGAAGATTGTCGCTGGAACTCCCGCGACATCGGCAGTCCGCGCGACGGCGAGGCCGTGATTGCCACCGGAGGCGGTGACGATGCCGGCGGGAGACCTGTCGACGCCTGCGAGGTGACGGTTCATCGCGCCGCGCGCCTTGAACGAGCCCGTCACCTGGAACAGCTCGAGCTTCATCACGATGCTGGCCGGACAGGCAAGTGGCTCCCGCAGGGCTGCGATGGGCATAACTGGCGTCTCTCGGGTGAAGGGCGCGATGCGGAGGCGAGCGGCGGTGATGTCGGCGAGCGTGATCATGTGATCCTTCGGGCTAAAGAGGCGCAGCGACGACGCTGCAGCAGTTTCCGGGCCTGACCCGTCCGGGTTGGCGGCAGCCGTAGACGATGCCGTCGCAGGCATAATGCACCTTCTCCGCCGGCCTTGCGGGATCCCATACGACATGGATGCGCCCCGCCGGCTGCCCCGCAGATACGCGCGTGCCGAGTGCATGGAAGGGTTCGAAGATGCCATCGCAGGGCGCGAAGACATAGGCTGCCGTCCCTTTCAGCTCGAAGGTCGGGCCGTCGGCGTTACCGACAGTCTGATGCTTGCGGTCGATGACGCCGAGATGTGCCAGCAGGTTGCGCACTCCGCGTCGGCATATGGCGAGGGCCTCGATGGAGACACGCCCGCCGCCGCCCAGCTCGGTGCCCACCGTGGTGAGGCCGGCCCGGCAGGCGGTTGCAGTGGCGGTACGGGGATCACCGAGATTGCCGATCACCACCGTGTTCGGCGCATTGAAGGCGCGGGCCGCGGCGGAGTTGCGCTTTGCGAGCCCCTCGTCCGCCGTGGGCTCGATGACGGCGCTGGGCATGATGTCGAGCGAGGACCCGCCGGAATGCAGGTCGAGAAAGGCATGTCCCAGCGGGAAGATGTGGTCCGTGATGTAGGCTGAGATCTGCTCGGTGATCGTGCCGTAGGGATTGCCCGGGAAGGTGCGGTTGTAGTTGAGCCCGTCGACCGGCGAGGTGCGCTGCGAGGCCATTGCCGCGTGGATGTTGTTGGAAGGCATCAAGATCAGACGGCCCTGAACCTCGGCGGGGTCGAGCTCCCGGGTGATTTCACCGATGACGATCGGCCCCTCGTATTCGTCGCCGTGGTTGCCCCCTTCCATAATGACGGTGGGCCCCGTGCCGTTAGCGATCACCGCCACCGGAACCCGGGTGACGCCCCAGGCATCGTCATGGGGGGAATGAGGAAACATGATGTGGCCGACCTGCTTGCCCATCCTGTCGAAGTCGACAGTGGTGAAGGCCGAACTCGGCCGCTTCTCCTGAAGCTTGTTCATGGTGACGCGTGAACTCCCATCTCAGTGACCTTGCGGTGACCGGGTTTCAGCCGGGCGATTTCGTCCGCCAACGCCCGGGCGCCCGCCGGATCGAGGGCGCCGCAGCGGTACTGGCAGGAATAGGTGCCGCCGCCCGGCAGGGTGACGACCCGCCCGCGGGCCTTTTCGGCGCTGTAGCCGTCAATGCCCGATGTTGCGGGCAGGATGAGCCCGAGCGCCTCCTGGTCGCCGAGGCGCGAAATCCAGCGCACCGCGACCGGAAGTTCCGCGGGCCGGTAGCTCACTACGTCTGCACCGCCTTCGGGGTGAAGTTGCAGGCCGTGCGCAAAGCCTGCAGCGTCGGCCTCGCAACTGAGGAGCATCACGACCTCGGGGTCGATCCTTCCTCCTCGCACCATTTGCCTGTGGCGTGAGGGAGCGGCGGCGAGGTCCGAGAGGAGCCGGCGGTGGGCTTCGGAAATGGGGAGCCCGGGTGGCGAGTCCTGGCGCACATGGATGCCTGCGCCGTCATCGGCCACGGTGTCGAGCAGACGTCCGCCGTCCACCGGAAGGAAGTTGATGTGTGCGAGGTACATCACGTCCAGCGGCACGGACCGGAGGTTCTCCACGCGCACCGCCACCTCCAGCCAGCTTGCAGCGGGGCGCAGCCTGACCTCCACGTGAAAGCGGTAATTGTGGCTGAAGGCGCGGGCCTGCCAATAGGTGCCCGCGAGTGCAAGATAGGACCCCTGGCCATCGCTGCCGGCGAGAAGTCGGGCCGACTGGAACCTCGCGTTTGGCAATTCCCCGTGCAGCGGATGGGTGTCGCCAGGGCCCGGCCCCCCCATTGCGGTGACGCCGCAATGGATCAGGAAGGCGCCATAGCTTGCAAGGTAATCGCTAGTGTCCTGCGGTTCCTCGAACATCGAGCGCATGGTGAGGCGCCTGCCGAGAAACCGCGCGTCCCAGACCTGCTGCCCTTTGAAGGGCAGGAAGGTTGCTTCACCCAATGGCGTTGTGATGGTGAGCGCTTCAATTCCGGTCGCGTAGCGGAAGACGCTCGCCCGCATCTCCTGCGCCTGGAGCAGGATGACGGGCCGAGGCCCGAATTGTACCGACGCGAGGTCGATCTCGAGACCCTCAGCCATGGGGTCTGGTCCTGTGGCGCGCCCGTGCCGTCCGGTTGATGCGGTTTGCTTCGACCGTCACGCCCATTCGCTTCAGAAGTCCGGCGGAGGCCCTGCCGATCTCGCGGAGCAGTTCGCGCTCGTTGAAGGCCGGAAACTGGCCGGCCTCCAGCACGACCCTGCCATTGATGATCACCGTGTGTACGGATTTCGAGCGTGAGGAATAGAACAGGCCCCGCACCCTGTCGGTGACCGGCTGCATCTCCGGCCGGCCGAGCGTGTGGATTACGATGTCGGCGCATTTTCCGGCGGCCAGCGAGCCGATCCGGCTTTCCATGCCCACCGCGCGAGCCCCGTTCAGCGTCGCCATTTCGAAGCCATCCTCCGCCACGAGCCGGGTCCGGTCCTGCGCCACTTCGCGCGCCGTGAGCACCGCGAGGCTCGCCTGACGCCATAGGTCGAAATCATTGGACCAGTTGGAGGAGTCCGAGCCCAGCGCAATGTTGCCTCCGCGCAGGTACAGTTCCGCGTGGCGCCCGTGTGTCATGCTGCCGTGGCCCCACATCATCGAGGCCGCCGGCGCCCAGGCGATGCTGGCGCCGCTATCCAGAAAGACATCACATTCGGCATCTGTCAGGTGATTGCCGTGGCCCATTGTGACGTTGCGGTCGAGGAAGCCGATGCGCGCCAGGTGCAGCAGCGGGTCCGTGCCGAAGCGCTGGCGGTCGGCGGCGGTGTCGGCCGGGCTGTAGGACTGGTGGATGTTGAGGACGACGCCCGCGGCGTCGGCAGCGGCCTTCGCCGCCATCATGAGATCCTCGCTGGCGGTGCCGAGCCCGAGCACCGCGATATGACCTGTGACGAGGGCGTCGGGATCGGCGTTGCGCCTGAGCTCCCTGCCGAGCGTTGCCAGTGCCTCCTCCCGCGTCTGCGGCGCGCGCTTCAGCTTCTCATGGATGCGGGCGTGCGAGGCGCAGGTGGTGCAGGCCTGCTTCTCCTCCAGCTTGCCCTGGGCGAAGCCCTGGGGCTGATCCCAGATGAAGGGGTCGCCGAGGATGGCACGGATCCCCACCAGCGCCGCTGCGCGTGCGGCATTTTCGGGCGAGAGGATGGTGCCCGCTTCGAGAAAGCATGTCGTGCCGTTTCGCACCATTTCGAGGGATGACAGGAGGACAGCCAGATACTCGTCTTCATCCGTCACGTGGTTGTAGAAATGCGCCTCGACCGAATCGAACGCATCGGCCTCCGCCATATGGTCGGGCAGAACGCCGCGATAAAGCTGGAAGGAGGCGTGCATGTGGCATTCGATGAAGCCCGGGTGGACCGGTGCGCTTTCGGCGTCGATCTCTCGCGCTCCGCTGAAGCGGGCGCAGATCTCCGCGTCGGGACCGAGTGCAAGGATGCGGCCGCGGGCAATGGCGATCGCGCCGTCCTCGATGTGGCGACGCTCATCGTCCATCGTGATGAGATAGCCGTGGCGGACTATAAGGTCCGCGGCGGTGAGATTGCCTCCGTCAAGTGGCGATGTCATTTGGCCTCTCCATCGGGCTGGCAGCCCCTCGGGAAAACGTTAGTGCATAATCAATACAACCGCCAGCGAGGGCTCCAAAGGTCAGCGTTGGAAGACGGTGGTTAGGTCCACTGGGGTCTTGAAAGCAGTGTAGCCAGAATCGGCAGTAATGATGCTGCCTGTGATGCGGCGCGCCTCATCCGAGGCAAGGTAGACGGCGAGGTGCCCGATATCCTCTGGACTCATGACACCCATGAGGTGCAGTCTCTCGATCTTATCTCGTTCCGCCGGATTACTCATGAAAACTGCCTGGTGCGGCGTGTCGACGAAGCCGGGGCATATGGTGTTGATGCGTATGCCATCGGGCGAGAGGCCCGCCGCCATAGAGCGCGTCATCGCCACGACGCCGCCCTTGGCGGCTGTATAGCCGTCGATGCCAGCCTGCCCGATCAGCGCGTCCGTCGTGGCTGTCAAGATGATGGATCCTTGCTTCCGGTTCAACATGTGGCGGGCAACATACTTGGCGGTAAGGAACGTGCCCGTCAGCACCAGATCGACAATCTGATGCCAGATGTCATCAGGCAGCTCGGTGATACGGCGGTCATGATTGTTGACCAGCGGAACCGACATTGCATTGTGGAACAGGATGTCGACCCTACCAAATCGATCCACGACGTCATCGACAAGTGCCTGGACCGACTGGCTGTCTCGAACGTCGACACTGAAGGGTTCGGCCTCTCCACCGCTGGCGCGGATTGTGTGGGCCACGTCGGCGGCGCCCTTTACATTGAGGTCTGCCACCGCAACAGCCGCGCCTTGCAGTGCCATCAACTCCGATCCTGCCCTGGCGATGCCCGAAGCGCCACCGGTTACGATTGCCACCTTGTCCTTGAGTCTGTTCATTCGCTCCTTCACCCACGATATCGCGTCAGCCGTAAGGCAATGAGGCTCGATCCAATTGTCAGAACCAGAATCAACGTGCCGATCGCGTTGACGGATGGCGTAAGCCCGGTACGGATCATGCCCCATACCAGAGTTGGTAGCGTATTCCCGCTACCAATGGTGAAGGAGGCGATAATGTAATCGTCGATAGACAGCGCCATTGCGATGAGTGCTGCGCCGATAACGATAGGCCTGATGATTGGAAGTGTTACGGTTAGGAATGCCACGGTGGGGCTTGCCCCGAGGTCGCGCGCGCTCTCAACGATTCGATAATCGAAGTTCACCATCCGCGCATGAACGATGAGAATCACGAAAGGCTGGGTGAATAGGACATGGCTGATAATGACAGTCGTCAGACCCAACTTCAGGCCCAAACCCACGAAGAACGACAGCAGTGCAACGGCCAGCACCAGCGCCGGCAGCATCACCGGAAGGGTCAACACGCCCATGTAGAGCGCAGCACGGCGCTGCGGAAGGGCGGAAAGGCCAATGGCTGCCATGGTGCCCACCACGGCTGAAATTACACCGACGCTCAGCGCGATGATCATGCTGTTTTCAAATGAAATTCCAAATTGCGGATGATCGATCATCTCCTGCCACCAGCGAAGGCTGACCCCTCCCATCGGAAAAGCAGCAATGCCGCGCGAGGTAAAGGCGAACAGCACCAGCAGAACGATAGGTGCCATGAGAAAAACCACTATCGCGATGGCCACGGCACCCCAGATCCATCTTGCGAACCCGCTCATACCCGGCACAACCACACCATCAGGCGTCCGAACAGGAAGATCACCGCGACTGAGATCGCCAGCATGACGAAAGACATGGCGGCGCCGAGGGGATAGTTGAATTGCATGCCGAACTGGGGGGCAATCAGATTGCCAATCAGCGTCTGCTTTCCGCCCACCAGCATTGGAGTGATGTAATCGCCAGCAGTAATGAGAAACGCGAAGCTGAAAGCCGTGACGATGCCTGCACGGCAGCGGGGTATGACTATCGTCGTGAAGCTCCCGATTGGCGTTGCGCCGAGGTCACGCGCGGCCTCGATCTCAATGTCGCGGACTCCGCGCATCGAGGCGTAGATCGGCAGAACCGCAAAGGGAAGGCCAAAGTGCAAGAGCGTGACGACCACGGCGCCGGGACTGTAGAGCAGGGCGCTTACAGGCTCGCTGACGAAACCAAGGGACATCAGTGCAGTGTTGAGCACGCCTTCGTTCCCAAGAATGGTCTTCCAGGCGTAAATCTTCATCAAATAACCGCCGAACATCGTAATGAGCACCACGAAGATGAGCAGATCAGCGTAACGCGGCAGTTTGAACCGGGCGATGAACGCATAGACGAATCCAACTACTACCGTCAGCAGCGCCGTGACGGTCGACAGCCAAAGCGTATAGACCGATACATTGACATACTTGTCTGTCATTTCACGGTAGTTCGCCAAACTCACGGCCGGCGTCATCTCGAAGTAGTCGACGATCCAGAAGCTAATAATGAAGAAGTATACGAAAGGCACGACGAAAGTCGCGGCAAAGATAATTGCTGACGGCGCCGTTAGAATATAGGAAAGGGACCGGCTGTTCATGTCTGAAACGCTCTTACTTTAAGTGCTGGCCGGTGCGTCCGATCTAAAAGTGGTAACTGCCAACAAGAGATACGTCGCGCCAGACTGGGTGATCTGGCGCGACCCTTGACCTCGGGCCGCTTTGGTGCTGACGCCCTTCTCCACTAGGCTTCCGAGCACGGAACGATCATGCAGACTTGAATCTCTCGTAGGACTTCATCCATTCCTGGAATGTGGTGTACTCGCCCGGCTCGGTCGGCGGAAAAGCGTAGAAGCCAGCCTTCTTCCCGAAGTCCTCAATCGAATCATAGGGATACAGCGCCTTGATATCGGGCTTCAGCTTGGAAACTGCATCGGTATTGACGATGGCCTGTATGGCATTCTCGGCAAGCCGCACCTGCGGATCGACATCGATCGCGCGGTTGGCGAGATCATAGGCGGCGTCGAGGTTCGGTGCGTCTTTGGCTATGCAGTAACTGTCAAGCCAAGCGAATGTACCTTCTTTTGGAAAGGTATATTCTACTTTTTTACCCTTGTCGGCGCAGAACTTCTTGATGGTCTCCCAACCGGAGAAGGTGATCACGGCATCGCCCCGTGACAGAGCATCTGCCATATCGCCCCAACTTACCGTAACGGCACGCGACTGCTTCTTGATGGCGATTAGCAGATCGATGGCCTTCTCGAGTTCGCCCGCCGACAACTGCGTCGGCATCTTGGCGCCGTTGATGATAGCGGCCAGCATCATGTTGCCAAGCGGATCATCCATCATTACGACCTTACCCGTGTACTCGGGCTTCATCAGGTCCATCCAGGACTCGGGCGGCGACTTCACCACGGCAGGGTCATAGAGCATCGGGCCGGAGCCCCAAGTGAACGGCACCGCATGGAGCACGCCGCCGGGGTTAAGATTGGGATCATTGAGGAAGAGTGGTATCACCTTCTCGAGGTTCGGTATCTTCGCACGATCGACTGGTTGCAGGATACCGAGCCTCACCATCAGTGGAATATAGCCCATATAGGGCGTTACCAGATCAATGCTGCCGATCCCGCCCGACCGCAGCTTGGTAACGATCTCGTCATTGTTTCCGATATAGGTCGTGTTGAGTGTAATATCCTTTGACTTGATGTAGTCGTCGTAGACGACTGGATCATCGTAGCCCTGCCAGCCAAGGAAGGTCACTGTGGTAGCAGCGTACGTTCGAACCGGAATGAGGCCCGCAGCCGCAGCCGCAGCCGCCAGTCCTGTTCTCATTGCCGTACGCCGTGTCACCGGCGAGCGTTGGAAATTGTGGGTAGTCATTGTTTCCTCCTATTGTTCCAGGATACGTCCTGGTTGCCGCGCTTCCGTCCAGCAGACGAAGACATGTTTTCATGCGCTCACCAAGCGGTGGTCGCCGTTACACCAGCCGGTTCTAACTTTGTCGTCAATCGAATGTGTTTTACCCTTGCCGGGACGCGTGTGAATGAGCAGGCTCTCGCCATTCAGGCCGCGCAGCCTGTAGCGCAGCTGTGAACCAAGGAATATTGCATCCTCTATTACGGCTTCGACTATGTGATCGCGAGTTTCGCCTTCTTCTAGGATGCCGAGGTCCTCCGGGCGAACGATCGCGGCGACGGCACCGTCGGGGCCGGTGGAGGCGAGGCGCGGTCCCGCCTGCAGTGTCACCGTGCCGGACGCGCGCGTTCCGTCGAACACGTTGGCCTCGCCGATGAAAGTGGCGACGAAACGGGTCTGCGGCAAAACATAGATGTCCTCTGCGGTGCCGACCTGCTCAAGGCGGCCATTATGCATGACAGCAATTCGGTTAGCCAGCGCGAGGGCCTCGCCCTGGTCGTGGGTGACGAAGACGAAGGTTCCGCCGATCTCGTGGTGGATTCGGCGCAGTTCATCCTGCATGGCATGCCGCAGCTTGAGATCGAGGGCGGCGAGTGGTTCATCGAGCAGGAGAACTTTCGGCCGCATCACCAGCGCGCGAGCCAAGGCCACGCGCTGCTGCTGGCCGCCAGACAATTGTTCCGTAGTCCGTTTGGCCAGTTCCATCAATTGCACGAGCCGCAGGGCATCTGCCACCCGCTCTGCAATCTCCTCACGCGGCCGCTTCTGGATCCTAAGGCCATACCCGACGTTCTGCTCAACATTCATGTGCGGAAAGAGCCCGTAGCCCTGGAACACCATGTTGGTGGGGCGGCGCTCCGGTCCGAGTGGAGTGACGTCGGTTCCCGCGATCTCGATACTTCCCGAGGAGGGCGGAATGAAGCCACCAATCATGCGGAGCAGGGTGGTCTTGCCACAGCCTGAAGGCCCCAGCATCGCTACGAAGTCACGCGGATAAATGTCAAGATCCAGGGGGGCCAGGGCCTGCACAGTACCATATTGCTTGGAGACGCCGCGCAGCCGCAGCAGAGGCACACGGCCTTCTGGGCCGGCTGCGGCGATAGACGGAGAACTTAACGCCTCATACATCATCTCATGCCCGTCGGGTCACTGCTGCGCCAGCCCCAAGTTCTCCAACTCGGCTGGACGCTTGTTTTGTCTGACGCCGAACGATACAGTGGCGGTATCTTGTGTCAATATTTTCGAGTGCGGCAGAAACCGGATCTTCGATGTTTTTGCGGTGCCGAAACCCGTGAGAGCCAGAGTCATGAAGTTTGACGTTCGCTGTGCTGTGGAAAGCTGCGACGACCTCGGTGAGGGCGTCATGTGGTGTCCGGCTGAACAGGCGGTCTATTGGCTGAACGTCCCCATGCCTTCCGTGCTGCATCGTTTCGAGCCGGGGAACGGGCAGCACCAGTCCTGGTCCATGCCCGAGATGATTACCGCGCTGGCAAAGCGGCGGGACGGCACGTTCTTGGTCGCTTCTCACCAAGGGCTGAATCGTTTCGATCCGCGGGAAGGGCAACTGAGGCGCATTTTGGCCCCGGAAGTAGATCGGCCCGAGAACCGCAGCAACGATGGTGCGCCGGACGCTCAGGGGCGGTTCTGGATGGGAACCATGATGAATAATTTTGGGCCCCGCGGCGAAGACCTGCCGCTGACCGCGGCAACCGGAGCCCTTTGGTGCATCGCCCCCGATTTGACCTATCACAAGGTAATCGACGAAATCATGATCACAAATGGTGTGGTCTGGAGCCCTGACCAGCGCACACTCTATGTTGCTGATTCCGCGCCACAGCTCATCTACGCCTATGACTTTGACAACGCCACGGCCACTGTTTCGAACCGCCGGGTATTCAGCGACGACACGAGCCTCGGATATCCGGACGGTGCCGCCGTGGACAGCGAGGGCGGCCTGTGGAGTGCCCGCTGGGAAGGGCTATGCGTGGCACGGTTCAGGCCCGATGGAACCCTGGATTTCACGGTGCCAATCCCGGCCCCGCGGGTCACTTCGATAGCATTTGGGGGGCGTAATTTTCGAACGGTCTATGTCACCACCGCCCGGCATGGAGCGACTCCGAAGGAGTTGGCGGATTTTCCGCTGCAGGGCAGCTTGTTCACTTTTGAGTCACCGGTGCCGGGATTGCCCCGTCCCTTGTTCGGGGGATAAATTGCGCCAAGGCTCGAGACCCTTCCAGAGGCCTGACGCTGGTCTCGCCCAAGGTGATGCTGATAACAAAACGCTTCTCGCCCTTCGAGGAAACGCTTTGGTGGGACACCGCCTCGCCCGCACCCATGACCACTGAACTCGAGGGCAAGAAGACGGCGGACGTGTGCATCGTCGGCGCGGGATACAATGGCCTCACCACCAGGATCGAGCTTGCCCGCAAGGGTGTAAGCGTGGAGTTTCTGGAAGCACGGGAGGCTGGCTTTGGCTGCTCTGGCCGCAACGCCGGACATTGCGCGCCGACCTTAACATATTTCGACCTTCCGGAGCTGTGCCTCTTGCTAGGTGAGCTATGGGCTGAGCGCTTGATCCATCGCCAGACCTGGGCGAATGATCGCGTGTCCGCCCTGGTGGAGCGCTACCAAATCCAGTGCGAATGGCAGCAGAGAGGATACATTCAGGCCGCCCACCGCCTGAGCGCCATCAGTGCCCTGCAGAAAAAGGTAAGCGACAATAACGCAGTCGGCGCTGAGCCCTGGTTCCTTGACCGGCACGAGGTAGAGGAGTTCACGGGAAGCCCCCACTTCCACGGCGGCTAGTGGATTGACTCCAACGTTTGGAACCCACGGTTCCGAGCTGCGATGATATCGTCCGGGTTAGCTTTCCAGGCGAAGGGTGTGGGACTGGAGGCGTTGTATTCGCGGATGAAGCGGTTGATGGCGGATTGGAGATCGACGACGGAA
>CAMDBX010000103.1 GCA_945889445.1 Rhizobium sp. Q54 | reverse complement strand
TTTCGCAAAGCCTATTCAGGCAAGCCTCACGGACCGAATCTCCGAGATCAACCAGTCGACTTATGAGGTGTTCTGACTGTTTGCTGAAGAGGGGATTGGAGAGCCGGGTCAGAACTGGATCAAGAGAACGGCTTCCGGTCGGTGTCTCGTCTACCAACCAGACCTGAGTGTTATCGTAATCGAGGCGGTCCTGCAACGCGAGCTCCATGAGTGTTGCACCAACGAACCCTGCCCGCCGCGACTCCGCAGGAAGGTCCACGAACGCGCCACCCTCGTCTTTCAGAGTAAGGAGCAGGAACTCCTCGGGAACTGACAACATGTAGAATCCTCGCTTATGTAATCTTGATCGGCGGCAACTTAGCCGTTGCTGACCGGTTCAGAACGCCCATCTATGCGCGGTTGATGTTCTTCGCGCCACCATTGTCTGCTGGTGGCTGGTGGCTGGTGGCTGGCGGCTGATCCAATATTTTTAAAGCTTGCAGAAGATGAGAGATGAATGCGCGAGCCCTGCTCCACCAATGGACATCCAGAGGTTTCGCGCGGCCCTTTGGCTGAATGGCCCGTCTTTAGCTCTGATAGAAGCTGCTGCTGAAGAAGCCGGGGAACTTGAGGCACTATGGCGTTTGCCTTGACCAAAGGTGCACTTCAACGGTGGGGCAATCCGCCCTTCGCCTTTTCGCTGTGATAGAGGCGGCAGCGGGTCTTGGGCAGGCCGTCCTCGGTGTAGGATGCCTCGTGCGCCTTCGACATCATGCGGTTACGTAGGCTGAGATGTTTCAAGTGATAGGGTTGCAGCAGCGGATCATACGACATCTGCGCTGTTCGTTTCATGCACGTGTACGCTAGAGCCCCATCGCCAGCTTGCGGCCTTCGTAAATTGCCATTGCGGCATTGCGCGCCGCAATCGCATCGCCGATCATCGGCGCACCGAGCTCGTCGCCCAGCGCGTGTTCGGAGACATTAGTGGCGGCCACAACAAGCGTGTCCGCGGCGATGTGTTCAGTCGCACCACCGAAGGGCTGGATCGCAGCGCCGTTGCCGTACCATTCGCGAAGGATTGTCTCGGTCCTCATGATGACGCCCAGTTCGCGCAGGCGCGAGCGCAGCTGGATGTCGGCATTGGTGCGCGCCATCTCGGTCATGACGGCGGGGGCGGGAGTGACCACTGTCACCTCATGACCTCCTTCGGCCAGCGTCAGAGCGACGCCGGCACCCTTCCAGTTTGCCGTTTCGTCGAGCACGATCACGCGCCTCCCGGGCCGCGCGATGCGGGCCATCACATCTTCCGCGCTCGCCACGTTACCACGCTCGATGCCGGGCAGCGCATCATGCTCGGGCATGGCGCGCTGGAAACCCTTGCCGTCTGGTAGCGAGCCGGTGGCAACAATCACCACATCCGCGCCCATGTCTTGGACTTCCTCGGCATCGAGCGGTGTGTTGAGCAGTACCTTGACCTGTAGTCTGGTCAGCTGACGCTCGAACCAGTCGAGATAGTCGATGATCTGGTGGCGACGCGGCGTTAGGCCTGCGAGGCGGAACTGGCCGCCAAGCTTGTCGGACGCCTCCGCGAGGGTAACCTGATGACCACGTTCGGCTGCAACCCGCGCCGCCTCGAGTCCAGCGACGCCACCGCCCACGACAAGCACTTTCCGAGGCTTTTCCGCAGGCGTGAAGCGGTCGCCGCCCCACTCGAACTCGCGGCCGGCGCTGGGGTTGATGAGGCAGGAAATCCAATAGTCGCGGTAGCGCCTGCCCCAGCACATCTGGTTGCAGGAGAGGCAGGGGCGCACGTCCTCGGGCCGTCCTTCCTTCGCCTTGTTGGCAAGGTGCGGATCGGCGATCTGTCCACGCACGATGGACACCATGTCCGCCTGCCCGGAGGCCACGACGTAATTGGCATTCTCGGGTGTGCGCACATGGGCTTCGCACTGCACCTTCGCATGCTTCACCACCTGCTTCAGCGCCTCGGCGTGAGGCACACCCAGCTTGTCGGCGTAGAAGACGTTGGGGATGATGCCGGTCCCATTGAAGTAGCTTCCGGTGCCGCAGGTCACGTAATCCATAAGCTGACGCTCGTCATGCCAAGCGATGATGTCCTGCAGTTGCTCGATCGTCTGCGAAACTGGGCTCGTCGGATCCATGTTGACGGCAAGTCCGATGATGAAGTCGTCACCCGCCATCCTGCGGATGCGTTCCATGATGGTGCGCGAGAAGCGCATGCGGTTCTCGAAGCTGCCGCCCCATTTGTCGTCGCGGCGGTTGTTGAAGGGCAGCCAGAACTGGTCGATGATGGCATTATAGGCCGCGAACAGCTCGATGCCGTCGAAGCCTGCCTCTTTGGCCCGCCGTGCCGCCTGCACGAAGCTTTCGATGATCTCCTCGATTTCCACCTCGATCATGGCGTGGCTGCCATCCGAGTCGTGGAAGGAGGGTAGACCCGAGGGCGACCAGTTCGGCTGATAGGAATTGTCGAAGTCGCCATGCTGGCCGACGTGATAGAGCTGGTGGCAGATGACTGCGCCATGGCCATGCACGGCATCGGTGATCTTGCGAAAATGCGGAATGATCTCGTCGGTCGAGTGGCGGAAGTTGCCGCGGGTTAGCACCGCCGTTCGGTGCACGGGCACCGGTTCGACGACGATCATGCCGGCGCCGCCGCGGGCTCGCTCCTCATAATAGCCGCGGTGGCGTTCGCCGGGCAGGCCATCGACTGACATGTTGGCGGTGTGCGAACCGAAGACGATTCGGTTCCTGAGCGTCTTGTGGCGGAGCTGCAGGGGCTGGAACAGGGCAGGGAACGGGTTCGACATGGTGCTTCCTCAATCCAGGGGGGCGCCGCCCTGTTCGGTCCGCCGCGCCACGAAGGCGTCGAGCGCCTCAGCGGTGGCCGGGTCGAATTCGGGTTCGACATATTGTTGCAGCGCCTCCTGCCAGATGGCGGTCGCGCGTTCGGCTGCGGACTTGCCACCTGCCTCGAGCCACGCGCCATGGTTCTGGGTGGCGGAGACTAGGGGATGGTAGAAGGCGGTCTCAAAGGTTGAAATAGTGCGCGGCGTGCCGAAGAAGTGCCCGCCGGGCCCGACCTCGGCGATCTCCGCTAGAGCCAGCGTGTCCGCGTCGATGCGCGGCGGTACCAGCATCTGGGCCACGCTCTGGACGATCTCGCAGTCGAGCACGAATTTCTCGTAGGATGTGCACAGCCCGCCCTCAACCCAGCCTGCCGCGTGCATGATGAGATGTGCCCCGGCGGTCGCGGCGGCGAAGCAGGCATTGGCCGATTCATAGCCGCTAGCAAAATCCGGGATGTTGGCGGAGCTGAAGTTGGACGAGCGCATCGGCATCTTGTAGCGCCGTGCCATCTGACCGCCTATTAGCGTGCAGCGCTGCATGTCCGCGAGGCCATAGGCCGGCGCGCCCGTCTTCATGTCGACGTTCATCGCAGCGCAGCCATAGAGCACCGGAGCGCCCGGACTGACTAGCTGCGACAGCGCCACGCCGAACAGCACTTCCGCGGTGTTGAGTGCCATGGCGCCGGCGATGGTCGCCGGTGTTGATGCCCCGGCCATGATGAAAGGCGTGAGTAGCACCGGCTGGCCGTGGCGGGCCATGTCCATGACGCCCACCGTCATAGGAACGTCATAGGTGAGGGGCGTGTTGGTGTTGATGATCGAGAACACCCCCGGTCGTCTTTTGAATTCCTCCAGTGTCTCGCCGCGTGCGATGGCGCACATGGTGAGGACGTCCGCGATGCGCTGGCGGCTCTGGCAGAAGACGTAGGGCACCTTGTCGGTCAGCGTCAGCATGGCGCGGGTCGCCGCGAGGTGGCGGAAGCGCACCTCGACGTCGAGCGGCTCGACCGGCCATCCGTTCATCTGCACGATGTTGAAAACTTGAGTGAGCTTGAGCAGTTCGCCGAGATCGAAGAGGCTTCCGCTGCGCCGCCCACGCATCAGGTCGGTGCAGTTGGGTGGCCCCAGCACGGCGGCGGTGGTGAGGTGGCGTCCGCCCAGCCTGATGGCCCGCTGCAGGTTGCGCGGCGTGAGCACGATCTCGGCGGGAACGGTCTTTAAGGCCTCTTCGATGATGTCGCGGCCGACGCGGATGCGCTGGTCCGACTCGTCGACGGAGGCACCCGCCCGGGCGAGAAGATCGCGTGCTTCGCCAAAGTCGCATCGCACGCCGACGGTTTCAAGGAGTTGCAGTGCCGCCTGATGGATTGCCTCCACCTCATCGTCCGAAATCAGCGGTGTGGGCGGCAAGGGGTTGACCATTTGTTGCCAGGGCATCTGCACGATGTCGGCGGCGCGGCGGCGGCGGTGTGGCTTGTCGGGACGCATAGGGTCAGGCGAAGGATGTGAGGCGGTCGAGCAGCGCGCGGGAGATGGGCAGGCCCTCCTTGGCCAGCCGCTTCTGCATCTCCGTGCGACGCGCATTGGGTAGCCGCGTGCCATGCTGCGAGGTGATGGACTTGGCGAGGGCCGCGACCTGCTTGTGGAAAGCGCCGCCTGAGAACATCTTCGGCGCGAGCGCGATGAAGAACTGGCCACAGCCGATGGGCTTGCCGTCATTGTCCTGGAATGAGCCCATCTCTGGCCCGCGCAGGGCGCCGGCGAGCGCTGCGCACATCACCTCGACGATCAGCCCCTGGCCGAACCCCTTGTGGCCCCCTGCGGGTGCCATCGAGCCGGCGAGGCCCTTCGACGGGTCGGTGGTCGGTTGGCCATCGGTGTCCAATGCCCAACCCGGCGGAATGGGTTGGCCTTCCTCTGCGGCGCGCTTCACCGCCGTCCAGGTCACTGCTGAGGAGGACTGGTCGATGAGGAATGCGACCTTGCCCCTCTTTCTGCCCGGCACGGCGAAGGACAGCGGATTGGTGCCGATCACCGGCGTCCTGCCACCCACGGGTGCGATGGCCGGCATGGCATTGGTGAAGCCGAAGGCCAGGAACCCCTGACGCGCGAGATAGCCCGTATGGAAGCCGAGTGTTGCAGCATTGTAGGAATCGTGGACGGCCATGCCGGCGATGCCGTGCTTGCGCGCAGCCGGAATGAGCTTTTCGAAGCCCTTCTCGATGGCGGGATGGGCGAAGCCGTTGCGGGCGTCGACACGGAAGGCGACCGGTGAAAGTTTCTTCACCTTGGCGCGCACCTTGCCGTCGACCTTGCCGCTCAGCACATGCTCGCAATAGTACTGCAGCCAGTAGAAGCCGTGGCCTTCGAGGCCGGAGAGTTCGGTGTCGAGGATGGCCTCGGTGAAGTAGGTGGCGTTGCGCGGCGAGGTGCCGGCGCCGATCAGCGCATCGCTGATGAGCTTGCGCGCCGCCTTGGGAGAAAGCCTCAGCCGATCGTCGCCCATCTCACGCCTTCTCCGCCGTTGTCGCGACGATCACCGGGCCCATGGAGTCGAGCACCTCCTGCGCCAAGTGGCAGCGGATCTGGTGGTCGGCCGCCATGTCGCGCAGTGGTGGCAGTTGTGTCTCGCACAGGTCTCCCGGCACCTGGCTCTTTCGCGGGCAGCGCGTCTGGAACGGGCAGCCCGGTGGCGGATTGGTGGCCGATGGAATGTCGCCCTCAAGCACCACACGGCGCTTGGTGTAGCTCGGGTCGGCGATGGGTATGGCCGAGAGCAGGGCTTCGGTATAGGGGTGATAGGGCGGTTCAAAGATCTGGTCCGTGGAGCCCTGCTCGACGATGTAGCCGAGATACATGACCACCACGCGGTCCGAGAGATAGCGCACGATGGACAGGTCGTGGCTGATGAAAACCATGGTGGTCCGCGAATTGCGCTGGATGTCCATGAGGAGTTCGGTCACCGCCGCCTGCACGGAGACATCGAGCGCCGACATCGGCTCGTCGGCGATGACGACGCGCGGATGGCCGGCGAAGGCGCGGGCCACGCCGATCCTCTGCTTCTGCCCTCCGGACAGCTGGCGTGGCATGCGCTTTTCGAAGGCGCGCGGCAGTTTCACGAGGTCGAGAAGCTCGAACATGCGTTCGCGGCGCTCGGAGATGGATTTGCCGATACCGAACTTCTCGAGCGTGCGCATGATTTGCGAGCCAACCGTATGCGACGGATTCAACGTGTCGAAGGGATTCTGGAAAACCATCTGGATCGATGCGACGGTGGCGGTGTCGCGCTTCTCGACTCCGGTCTTCTCGATCTCCTGGCCTGCCAGCATCACCCGGCCGCCGGTCGCCGTCTCGAGGCCGAGCAGCACCTTGGCGAGGGTGGACTTGCCGCAGCCGGACTCGCCGACGATGGCAACCGTCTCGGCGGCGCGGGCGGTGAAGGTGATGTCTTCGTTGGCCTTAACCGTGCGGCGCTCGCCCTTGCCGAAAATCTCGTTGGCGGCGACATGGTAGTGCTTCTGCAGGTGATCGATCTCCAACACCGGTTCGCCCACCACGACGGCGATCTGCGTGTCGCGGCGCTTGGGGGGCAAGTCCCAGTCGATCTCGGCGATGCGCAGGCAGCGGCTCTCATGACGGGTGTTGCCGGCCACCTCGAACATCGGAACGTCGCGCGCGTCGCAACGGCCCTTCTCGAAATAGGCGCATCGCGGTCCGAAGTTGCAGCCGGATGGCCGCTCGTGCGGCAGCGGTAGCTGGCCGGGAATTGCGGTGAGCGGCCTCAGGTTCTTGTCGGTGCCGGGAAGGGCGATCGAGCGGAACAGCCCCTGCGTATAGGGGTGCCGCATCGTTGCGAACACATCCGCGATGTTGCCCCTCTCCACCGCCTCGCCGGAATACATGACGGTGATGCGGTCACAGGTCTCGCGGATGAGGCCCAAGTTGTGCGAGACGAAGATCATCGATGTGCCGAAGCGCTTTCCGAGGTCCTTCACCAGGTCGACGATACCCGCCTCGACCGTCACGTCCAGCGCGGTGGTAGGCTCGTCGAGCAGCAGGAGTGCCGGTTTCGACAGCAGCGCCATGGCGATGACGATGCGCTGCTGCTGCCCGCCGGACAACTGATGAGGATAGGCATTCATGATGCGCTCGGGGTCCGGCAGCTTCACGGCCTTCACCATGTCGAGCGCCCGGGTGCGGGCCTCAGCCTGCGACACCTTCTCGTGGATCAGCGGCACTTCCATCAGCTGCTGGGCGATGCGCATCGTCGGGTTGAGGCTCGCCATCGGCTCCTGATAGACCATGGCGATCTTGGAGCCACGGATGTCGCGCAATTCGGCGGTGCTCAGCTCCGCCATGTCGCGGCCGCGGAACTTGATGCTGCCCTTGGTGATCCGGCCTATTCCCGACAGGTCGCGCATAATGGCGAGCGCCAAGGTGGACTTGCCGCAGCCCGATTCGCCCACCAGCCCCATGCATTCCCCCGGCATGACCTTCATGGAGAAATCCATTACGGCGGGGATCTCTCCGATCTTGGTGAAGAAGGAGATGTGAAGGTTGCTGATCTCGAGGATGGGTTCGCTCATCGACCTAATCCCGCAAGCTTTGCTCTCGCAGAGAATCCGCGAGCAGGTTGAGACCAAGCACAAAGGACATCAGCGCGATGGCGGGCACCAGGGCCGGCCAGGCATAGAGCCTGAGGAACTGGCTGCCGTCCTTGATGGCAGTGCCCCAGTCCGGGCTTTCCGACGACATGCCGAGGCCGAAGAAGCCAAGCGTTCCGAGCAGGATCGTAGTGTAGCCGATGCGCAGGCAGGTGTCGACGATCAGCGGCCCCCGCGCATTGGGCAGGATCTCCCACAGCATGATGTACCATGGGTGCTCGCCCCGCGTTAGCGCGGCATTGATGTATTCGCGCGTCTTGATGTCGAGGGTGAGGCCGCGCACGATGCGGAACACACCGGGGCTGGAAGCAAAGGCGACCGCGACGAAGATGTTGAGCTCGTTTGGCTCGATGTGGATGATGTTCAGGGGATCCCGGTCGAAGACGAGCCCCATGTAGATGTAGCCGCCGATGATCAGGGTGAGACCCAGCAGGGTGATGAGCTTCACCTTCTGCTTGCTGTAGCCGGTGTAGAACAGGGCGCAGAGGAACAGGATCGGGAAGATGAAGAAGAAACCGGCCATGGCATAGGGCACGGGCGTGTCCATGATGCCCGGCGTGACCAGCAGGTAGAACAGCAGGATCACCGGGAAGGCCAGCACCAGATTGGCGACGAAGGACAGCAGCGCGTCGATCCGGCCGCCGAAATAGCCCGCCGGCAGCCCGAGCAGAGAGCCCACCATCAGCGAGATCGCCGTTGCCGCTGGCGCTATCGCCAACACGATTCGGCTGCCGTAGATCATGCGACTGAACACGTCGCGCGCCAGCTTGTCGCCGCCGAGATAGTAGGGAATCCCGGTGGCTGGTTCGATCGAGCCGGGCAGCGCGTGCTTCATTACCACGATCTGCTCGAGTGGCCCGAAGGGCGCGACGATCCCGGCAAACAGCGCCGTGAACAGCCAGAAGCCGACGATGATGACCCCCGCGATCCCCACTCCCGACGAGATCAGGTGGCCATAGAGCCCGAGCCTGCGGCGGAACACGAAAGATAGCGTGAGCAAGACGACGAGCGCCAGCCAGACCGGCCAGAAGCGGCCGAGTATGCCGAGGAAGATGCCCATGAAGCCGACGTTCTGCAGCATGTCAGCTCATCCTGATGCGCGGGTTGAGCCAGGCATAACCGATGTCCGAGATCAGCTGGGTGAGCAGGACAACCGCCACCGAAACAAGGCCGCAGGCCAGCAGCAGGTCGATGTCGTTGTTGGAGGCAGCCGACACCAGCAGGAAGCCGAAGCCCTGGTAGCGGAAGATCGCCTCGACCACCACGACGCCGGACAGTAGCCACGGAAACTGCAGCATGATCACGGTGAACGGTGCAATCAGGGCATTGCGCAGGGCGTGCTTCATGACGACCTGGCGGAAGCTAAGCCCCTTGAGTCGAGCAGTGCGGATGTATTGCGAGGACATCACCTCCGCCATCGACGCTCTCGTCATGCGCGCGATGTAGCCCACGCCATAGATGGCAAGCGTCATCACCGGCAGCGTGAAATTGTAGAAAGTGATGCCCTCCGAGGTCGCCGTCGCGGCGGAGCCATTCAAGACTTTCAGCCATGTGGCGAATACCACGGAAAAAATGATGCCGGAGACATACTCGGGCGTGGCTGTCGAGGTGATCGAGAGAATGGAGAGTCCCCGGTCAAGCCTGGAGCCCTCTCGCATGCCAGCGAGAACACCGATCACCAGGGCTGTCGGTACCATGGTGAGCATCACCCAGAACATCAGCAGGCCTGTGGCTCTCAGACCTTGCGGCAACCGGTTGGACACCTTGGTCTTGAAGGCGGTGGAGCAACCGAAATTGCCCTGAAGGATGCCGTTGTAGGCGGGTACGGCAGGCTCGTCGCAGAAGCGGAAGCGGGGAACGACCGCACCGGTCTCGGGGTCGACCACCGGTTGCTGCTTGACGACACCTATCCAGCGGCCGTAGCGGACGAAGAAATTATCACGGTAGCCGTTGCGGGTTAGCCAGTTCTCGATGTCCTGCTCGCTCGCTCGCTGCTGTGTCTGGAAAATCGCAAGGCGCTTGAGGTTTGGCTCGAGATTGACGAAGAAGAAGACAACGAGCGACAGGCAAAACATGGTGAGAACCATGATGCCGAGCCGCCGCGCCAGAAATTTCAGCATCCCGTCGTCACCCCTCGTTACAGACTGCGGCGCTACACGCGCCGAGGGCAGAAAGGGCAGGAGAGCGGTACTCTCCTGCCCCCTCGTCGAGGTTACTTATCGAGCCAGACCGACTCCATGTGAAGCTCGAATGTGGGGTGCATTTCGAAATTCTTCACATAGGGCTTCATGTGGCGGTAGAGCGAGCGCCAGAACGGCTGGATGATGACGCCGTCCGACTGCAGGGTCAGCTCGATGTCCTTCATCATCTCCTTGCGCTTGCCGGCGTCGGCAACCGCTAGCGCCGCGTTCAGCTTCTTGTCGAAGTCCGGGTTGGAGTAGGCGGACTCGTTCCATGCCTCGCCGCTGCGATAGGCCAGTGCGAGCACCTGGACGCCGAGCGGACGCATGTTCCACTCCGTCGTGGACCACGGATACTTGGTCCAGTCGTTCCAGAAGGTCGAACCCGGAATAACCGTGCGCTTGACCTTGAAGCCGGCCTGGCGACACTGCTCGGCGATCACGTCGCCGGGGTTCTTCACGTAGTCCTGCTCGTAGGAGATGAGCTCGAACTCGTGGTCCATCTGCCCCGCCTCGGTCATCAGCTGCTTGGCCTTCGCGGCGTCCTGCGGCACCTTCGGCAGCTCATAGTATTCTGGATGGATAGCGCAGACGTGATGGTTTTCGCCCACCGTACCGGCGTTATTGTAGCCGAGCTGCAACACGACCTTGTTGTCGACCGCCAACTGCAGCGCGTTTCTCACCCGTTTGTCGTCAAATGGCTTGTTGTTGACATTGGTGCGGATCACGATGGTTGAGGCGGTGATGGCCTCGGACTTGGTCAGGTCCATCCCATCGAGCAGCGTCACGGTCTCGCCCGTGGTCTGGTAGTTGGCATCGATCTCGCCCGCCTCGAGGGCGGCCACGGTGGCGTTCTGCTCTTCGCCGTAGTCGATGAACTCGATGGCGTCGAGATAGGGCTCGCCGCCCCACCACGTGAAGTTCTCGCGGCGCTTCACGGCGGCGCGCGTGCCCACCTGGTATTCAGTAATCTCGTAGGGGCCGGTACCCGGCGTCTTCAGCATGTCCGGGTTCTTGTCGAAGTCGCGGTGCACGATGATCGCCGGATAGTCGCAGAAGCCGGGGATGATGGTGATGTCGGAGGCCGAGGCCTTGAGCTTCACCGTGTGGTCATCGACCTTGGTGATGGCGCCATCGGCGGCCTTCTTGGTCTTCTCGTCGATCAGCGTGCCGACGCGGCCCGCCATGGAATTGCCCTCGACGCCCTTGTCGCACCAACGTGTGAGATTGTAGACCACGTCGTCGGCGGTGAAGTCATCGCCATTCGACCACTTCGCGCCCTTGCGTAGATGAAGTGTGTATTCGGTGGCGTCATCGTTGACGTCCCAGCTCTCCACGAGTTGGCCTGTGAACGTGCCGTCGCGGTTGTAGCGGACGAGATATTCATTGGCCTGGCGAGACACATTGGCCATCTCCGACCAGTCCCAGATACGTGGATCCTTCATCTCCTTGATGAGCATCTGCATCTTGAGGGTGCCGCCCTTCTTGCCTTCTTCGGCGCGGGCCGGCGTGTAGCTCACACCGATCATCGAATAGGCGGTCGCTGCCGTCGCACCGAAGACGCTGGCCATTGCCAGGAATTCACGGCGGTTAAAGCGCCCGGACTTCGTCGCCTCGGCGAGCGAGTCAAGGACGTCCGGCATCGGCTGGCCATTCTTCTTGAAAAACTTCATTTGGGTCCTCCTGGTTTGGTTTTCCGCGCCCTTGTTGTTCAGGCGTTATTCCCCGCTCGCCGCAGTGCGTCCCTTCGGCTCGCCTGCAAGTCCTGCATCTTCATTCTTCACCCGCCGCGGTCGCGGCGCAAGGCTGAGGGTGCAAAAAATTCTTCACTCATCCCGTCATCTAAGGTCACTTCGCAGGTGCAGCAGAGTGCTGGACCTCCCATGGCTTCAACCAGTCACCTGCCACACGCAGGTCAACCCCGGCGTCGTCCTCGATGACCTTGCACACCGTCATTTCGCCCGCTCCGCTGCCATAACGCTCCCCCGCTTCGCGAAAGCGGGCGTGGGTGGCGGCGGTCAGCTCGTTCCTTGTTCCCACCTCGTCCATCAGCTCCTTGATGAGGGATAGGTCCTTGAGGCAGAGGGCAATCGGGAATGAGGGGTCGTAGTGCCCGGCGAAGATTGACGGCACGTCGTGGCTCATCACGAAGCTGTCGGCGGCGCCGCCTTTCATGACGTTCCACCAGGTCAGGGGGTCGAGGCCGGCGAGTTTGGCCGTCACCATTGCCTCGCCGATGGCCGCGGCATGGATCTTCCAGAGCTGGTTGTTGACCAACTTGGCCACGTAGCCATTGCCATAGCGCCCCACCTTGCGGAGTTGTCCCATGGCCTCGATCACCGGCCGCACATGTTCGATGGAGGTATCCTCGCCACCCACGAACATCGGCATGTCGCCACGGATGGCTGCATCGACAGAGCCTGTGACCGGGGCATCGACGGCATGGCCTCCCTGCGCCTCGAATTCCGCCGCCAGCGTCCGCATCAGGCGGGGACTGGAGGTGGTCATGTCGACCCAGTACTTGCCCTTGCAGTTCGATGACAGAAAGCCACTTGGCCCCCGCACCACCTGCTCGACCTCCTTCGGGCCGAACACCATTGTGACAACCACATCGGCGCGGGCCAGCACATCCGCGGGGCTGCTGCCGGCGGTGACGCCCGGCTCCATCTGGCGCTCTACGGCCTCGGGGCGGATGTCATGGACAACCATCTCGAAGCCGGCGCGCCGCACATTTCGGGCCGCATTGCTGCCCATGGTACCAAGCCCGATGAATCCGACTATCATGCAGTGCCTCCCTGAGTGGGCGATGCTGGGGCCGTGATAGCGCCCGCCACAAGCAAATTGTCGTTATGCTCAGCATAAGCTAGATTGAAGCCATGGAACTCGAACTGCGTCTGCTCCGGAGCTTCGCTGCCATCTACGAAGAGGGCACGCTGTCGCGTGCCGCTGATCGGTTGCACTGCACACAAGCGGCCATGAGCATGCGCCTGAAGCTCATCGAGACGGAAATCGGTGAAACGCTCTTTCTGCGCCGCCATCATCGGCTGGAGCCGACCTCCAAGGCCGCTGAACTCTATGCCCGTGCCGTCGGCGTGCTCGCCGCCTATGACGAGATGATGTCCGCCACGCGCAGCCAGAAACCGCGCCAGCGGCTGCGCCTCGGGGTGCCGGATGATTATGCGCTTGGCATCCTGCCGCGGGCTCTGTCCCGGCTCGGGCCAGACAATGGCTTTGAAATCGAGATTGTCTGCGATCTGAGCGCCAACCTGGCGGCCGGCTTGCAGCACCAACAACTGGACCTGGCGCTGGTCACGCTTGCATCGCGGCCGCCCAACTGCGTCTTCGAGGCCGAGTTGCCGCTCTGCTGGGTGACGGCTGCGGAAGCCTTCCCAGCACCGTCAGTAGCATTGCCGCTTGCCGCCTATCCGGAGGGGTGCGTGTTTCGCCGGGCCATGATCGAGACACTCGAGGCGGTTCATCGGCCCTGGTATGTGCAAACCCAGAGCCGAACGCACGCGGGTATCGTCGCCGCCGTGCGTGCCGGGCTGGCCGTTTCCTCAATGGCCACAGGCACAGCCCCTGCGGGGTTGAGCGAGTCTCGTGAGGCGGAAGGACTGTCTGCTCTTCCATCCGTCCCCATATATTTGCTCTCGCATCGCGAGTCCCGACTGGGTGACCTGCTTCAGGAGGAGGTCGCGTCACTCGCTGGTGCTGGGGCATCACGGAGGGTGGTCTCGGCACGTGGCTGACCATTGTCTGGAGTTGACTAGGTAACTCTGGAGTTGGCTTGGTAACAGAGTACATCTGAGCCGCAATAGCCGTGACTTGCGGTCAATTGATTTTGGTGCTGAGCTTTACGTAACTGCCGAGCGAAACTCTCTCCAGAATACCGCTCGTCGGCACCTGCCGGCGTCCTGAAGGAGGCCGGCTTTTCTTTGCGGCATTAGACCTTGTCATAGGTGGCTGCCGGTAGCTGCCTGCTGTTTTTCGACAAACAACCCCTATCGGCTCCGTGTGCGTAGCCGCCTATGACTTCAGCACGACCATTCGCCGCTCATAAGAAAAAAGGCCGATCTGAAGTTCTCTTCTTTGCCTCATGTGGGATATACCGCCTTACGATACCGCACAGACATTTAGTGATTTGGTGCACCATGCGGAACTAAGATGATCGCCTCTATATAATTGATACTGTTCTGTAATTCCTGATGAAACAGCCGGGCTCGACAACATTGCGTGCATCATCGGCCTCGTCACGCCGGTGCTGGTCTGGGCCATCCCCAACAAGAAGGCGGCCTGAGCATGAACTGGCAGGAGGGCGTTGCGATCACGGTGGTGCTCCTTGGTCTCGGCGCCGGAGCATTCCTCATGGCGCAGCGGCCTTCCTTCTGGATCGAGTTCGGGGCACGGCTGGGGAAAGCGCTGCTACCACTGGCGTGGCGCTACGTCTCGAAGAGGATGCCGCCGGAAGAGGAGGCTGCGTGGCGTCAGGCCGAGAGGCGGGG
This sequence comes from Rhizobium sp. Q54, assembly GCA_945889445.1. Classification (GTDB taxonomy): domain Bacteria; phylum Pseudomonadota; class Alphaproteobacteria; order Rhizobiales; family Aestuariivirgaceae; genus Aestuariivirga. The sequence continues at coordinate 507 of CAMDBX010000103.1, read as the reverse complement.
GCAGGGGGATGAGTGGTTGAAGAAAAGATGGCGGCGAAGTTCTGACCGGTAAGCGAGATCACAAGTACTGATCAGATTTCCACTATCACATCGACCGAGTTCGCCCACAACGAGGTTGGCGACAGAGATGCGATGAGCCAGAAGTCCTCCCTTCCTCAAGCCACCAGGTTTGTCTCAGGGGCGCTGCCGCCGGACGGTCTGGGCCATTGCTGGCTCGTCTGACTGAGATTGACACCCGAATGCTCGTGAAGCCGTCAAGCTGGTCTCGGGAGGTGTTGGTTCGAGGAGTGATCAACCTCAAACGTCCGCAGCGGTCCAAGCTTAATGCTCATCCCCCAATCGCGTGCAAGGTCTTTTCTCAAAAGCGATACTTGAAGAGGCCCCGCGTTTCGTAAGCGTCTGCCGCCTCTTCGATAAAGGCGGCCATTCCGGGAGCCGAATATTCGTTGCGAAGCAGATCCGCGGCGTCAATCAGCGCCGACTTCGACGTGGCGCGACCCGGGCGCA
>CAMDBX010000102.1 GCA_945889445.1 Rhizobium sp. Q54 | reverse complement strand
ATCGGCAGCGCTATTGTCGTCGCTGCCCGAGCGCGCCAAAGCTGGCGTTACGCCCACCGCCGCAGCTGCAAACAGTCCAAGCGTGCCAAAGGCCAGCGTTGACAGAAGCTTGCGTCTTTCAATCATGTGACTTCTCCGATCTTCCGTTGTGTCAGAAAAGTAAGCTTGCACGCAAAAGCTGTCGAAATCCTGACACTTGGCAGAAACGACTGCTTACAGGAACGGACCACCGCATCGTCCGGCTTCTCGGCGGGCTTGGTCGCCTCGACCTTGCCGGCGGTCGCCGTCTTCGTTAGCTTCACCTTGGTCTTCTTCAGCGGCATTAGAACGCCCATCAGGGTTCCCTTCCCTAGTTCTTCGTCGGCTCGGCGTCGATCTGCAGCATGCGGTCCCTGCGCCCCTGAATACCCCTGAGCGCAGCCAGGTGCGGCGGGCGGTCTAAGGGTGGCGGGAGGAATGCCGGGTTTCGTTGTCAATCTGGATGAGCTGCGGTAGGGCGGCGGCGCAAGGCCGTGGCGGCAGGTGGGTTTTCGCTCCGCACGTGACCGCACAGTGTTGAGCATGAAGCGTGGAGCAATGCATGCGCCAGCGTTGGGTTGCGTAGGAACGTGGAGGTTCACCGCACAGTCCGCACAGCCAAACGGTAAAGTTCCAAAAGAGAATATGCATTACGTTACGTAATCCAGAACTTGATTTGAAAGTTTATAGTTCCGCTGTGCGGGGTGTGCGGTGAGTGTCCAAGGTAGTACACCGTCATACGCCGGCGCCCATCCTTCACATTTCACCGCACACCGCTGTGCGGTGACGCTATTAACTGAAACCCTCGCGCCCGCCCGCAATGCCGTCGAGCCAATCGCGCCAATCGCGGTTCAGTCCCAGTTCCTGAGGCACGCCGCGCCGCATCTCGGCGGCGATTGCACTTCCGCTTTCGCCGCGCCAGCGGTCGTGGTTCCTGATGATCTGGAACCGGATGTTTCCAGCGCTCGTCCAGACCGGCTTGGCGCCGGGCTGCATACCAGCCTCGGCAGCCGTTGCCCTCACGACGGGGGTCATGGCACCGTCCGCACGCGGGTCGATCAGCAAGGAGAGTGTGGCATTGGAAATGATATCGGACGGCCAGTGCTCGGCTACTGCGCCAGCGTAGACGCTGCCCTCGGATTGTGTGGCTTCAATAATGCGCTCCTTCCCCTTCGAGAGCCGTGCGCGTCCGCCGGGATTGAACGCGGCGATGTCGCGTTGGCCCAGAAAGAACGCAATGTCATTGGCGAAGCCCCCGTGGTCGAGCAGGCCGTAGAGCCGGGCATAGTAGGCTTCAGGCTTGGGATCGCCCTCGAAGATGCTGACCTCAAAACGGCGGTCGCTCGAGCCCAGCGGAATTGCAGCGGGGCTGTTGGAAAAGAGCAAAAAGCGGCAACTGTTGAACTCAACCGTCTGGGCGCCGTACTTGAAATTGACGGTGCGCCTCTCCTCAGTGATGAGTTTCTTCAAAGTCTCCGAATGCTCCCAGGCGTCAGCGCGGGCGCCCTCGCGTATCTCATCGACAATGGCGAGCAGCTTTGAGGACAGCTCGCCGTTGAAGCCGCTCCGCAGCGCGCCCACAAGGTCGAAGCTCGCCGCGACATTCCCCCGCCACACACGGGCCAGAACCGAAGCAATAAAGTTTCTGCCGGTTCCGGTTTTGGGAGAAACATGCAACACCGCGCGATGGGGCAGCACGCCCGGGCGTTGCTCGATATGAGCAGCCCAATCCAGAAAACCGTCGGCGTCTTCCGTGAACAGGTATCGGATGTGGCTCTCGAAGGCTTCAGTGTGCTCGGCGTAGCGTGCCGACGGTTCGCCCCGTTCATAAGCTCGCCATGAGTTAACCGCTGGAAAGCCGTTCGGATCGATGGTGAAGGTGTCATGCCCCGGCCGAAACGTGCGCCCGTGAACCGTATGCCGCTTCGGGTGGCCCACCCAGAGCCCCACGACTGGCACCTCTTTCTCCGTGACCTCGCCTGTCCGCTTGTCCGTGACCTCGATCATTTCCCTCGAGGCCGCAAAGGCGTTTCGAAAATCGCCCAGGGCATAAGCCCTTGCCGGGCACGCCAGGTCGATCACATGGCTGCCGTTAGTGGCGAGCACGAAGCGCGCCAACGCCATGTCGAGTGTCAGCCGCTCGGGCATCGTAGCGACGGGCTGCTCGGCGCCGATGTCGCGGTTCTCTGCACGCTGCTGTTCCCGGCGGGCTTCCGCTGCCGCTTCTTCAACGTAGGCTTCCGGCCCCATCGCTTCGAAGGCGGCGGCCCGCAGCTCATGGCCGTAGGCCTTGAAGGCTGCTCTGTGGTCGCCCCCGTGCTCGAATTGCCGGTAGATGTCCCAGGCATCGCCCCAGCGCCCGCCGTTCTTGCCCGGCTGCCCGAGGCCTGCGGCGTCATCGCTCCATGAGAGAGAGAAGAAGCGGCTGCCGAAGACCTTTGTTGCGTAGCCCCCGCTTCCTTGCGCCTGATAAGGGCTCTGCCAATCGCCCTTGCGGTTCTGCCGGAAGCCGAAGCGCGCCAGCGTGGTCGTGATGTCGTTCTCGCTATTAAAGCGGTCGATCAACCGCTCCTCATCGGAGACATTGCCGCTAGCCCTCCGTTGCGCTCTGGCGGCGACCCTCTGCTCGGCCTCGGCCTTGAGAGCGGCGAGCCTTGCCGCTTCCTCGGCCCGTCGCTCCTCGATCCGCGCCGGGATCAGGGTCTTGGAAAGATCGAGCAGCACGCCGGCGCAGATCGAGTAATCGTAGAAGACCGGCATGCCGTCGGCGTCTCGCTTCTCAGATGGCAGGTTTGGCAGGTAGGCTAACTGCCCCGTCCGCGCCAAGGTGTGGTCCGGCCTGATGTCGCGGGCTTCGAGCAGATCGAAGATCGCCTCCTGGATTTCGGGATAATCCTCACCCGGCAACGGTTCCGAAAGCCGAAGCAAGTAGCGCCAGCGCTTGTCGTCGGGCGTGCTCGAGGCGGTCAAGTAGACAACCAGGTCGCAGGGCTGCTGCGCGATGTCGAGCAGGGCTTCGAGCAGGCAATCCTTTTCAATGTTTCCTTTATCGATATCGCCTGCCGCCCAGATGAACTGACCTTTGGCGCGCTGAGCGTCATGTGCTCGCCCGTCATGCGCACAATAGACGCTCGGGATGATGGCAGGCGCTTCGGTCTTGGCCTTGGTAGCCGGGTCAAGAACCATCGCCATCACCTCGGCCCAGGTAATTGCGCGATAGTCGCCGCCAGTGTGTATGCGGGTATCACTGTTGCCGTTGCAGGTGAGGACGGCCGCATCTTGCATGTTCATGGGCCGTCTCCTACCAAAGTGCCGCGCAGGGCGTGACTTCAAGGCCATGCTTGGCCTTGAGCCGCGCGACCGCTTCCGGGTCAATTGAACCCGCGCCGTCGAGGTGGGTGCAGACCGCATCGAAGAGCGCTCCGTTCTGGCTGATGCGTTCGCGCGCCGACGTGAGTAGCCGGTCCATAAGAGCGCAACTGTCAAGGCGGCGAGCGTGGGTGACGGAAACGCATATGGCGAGCGCCTCGTAAACCTCATCCAGGCTAGAGGCCTGATGGTCGAGCCCGGCAAGCTGCTCGCCCGCGAGGCCAGCCAGACCATAGATCAGCGCATGAGACGCCAACGCTGGTTCTTCAAGCGCATTTATGACCCTGCCAGGCCGGTTTTCTTCGGGCCATGTCACGTCGTTCCACCCCAGCCAAACGCCGGCGCGGTCTTCGAAAATCTCGGCGGCTGTAGCCACAGCCCCAAGTGACAAGGCGGCTATGGCGTGGCCCGCCTCGTGGGCGATGGCCGTGTTGCGCGTGTAGCTCGGCAGTCCGTGCCGCAAGAGCATTGCCGCCGTCCAGGTGTGATAATCAGTCCCGAATTTCGAGACGAAGGCGACATTGGCGACATGGTGCTTTCCACGTGCCGGCGTCGTGTGTGTGGCCTTTTTCGAGGCGCGGCGCGTGTTGCTGCGAAACGCGCGGCGTTGCGCGCGCGTAGTCAAAATGCTATTCATTTTTGTCGTCTTTCGTGATTGCGCGGCGGTTCCCGCTCTGGCCAGCCAGCCATTGCGGGGGCCGCTGTTTCAGTTTTCAGCAGCCGGTTTCGAGCAAGCGCTCGATTTCACGGGCCGTGATGAGGGTTCGCCGTCCAAGCCGGGTGGCGCGGATTTTTCCCTCGCGGATTAGCGCCCAGGTCTTGCTGGGGCCAATGCCGAGAAGCTGGGCGGCCGTATGCACGGGGTGCGCCAGAGGCACGATGTTCTGGTTAGGGAGCGCGCGGGCTGCCGTGCCGGGATCGGCATCGGTTGCGCGCGTGGAAGCGGTGGCAATAGCCATCGGGAACTCCTTAGCGATTGAGCTGCAATTGAGATGGCAGGCCGCAGGGTTCCGGCTCCAGCGTCTGTCAACGGATGAACCGTTTCAGAAGGGCAGCGAACTGGATTGCGGTGCTCTCAGGTTCCCGCCATCACGGGATTAGCCTTGCAGGTCAAAGGTGCTCGGTTTCCCGGCTTGCCTTTATCGGGCTGGGGGTCGCGGTGCGATACTGCCAGCCTTGATGCCGCACGAAGCAGCTACCAATTTGGTAAAATAGACCGTCCACGGAGTATGTCAATGTCTGAACGTGGAGGTCTACGTTCTGTGGATAAGTAATTTTAAATTTTTTGCAGGGCCGCGCGTTTCGACAGGCCGGGGGTGGGGGGTTGCGCGAGCGTGTCAGTCGCGGGAGGGTGCCCGTTCACGGTGGCGCGGTGCGGTACCTAACCCCAGGGCCGGGGGGTGTCGCGGCATGGTTGCCAGCATGGAAGCGCGTGAGGCGATGGCGGAAAACATGCGCGGTTGCGAGGTTTCCGCCATATCACCTTGCACTCACGTAAGCCAGAGAAAGTACACTACGGCGCTATCGCGCACGAACCGCCGGCGATGTATGCCATGCCCTTAATCGTGAAGAACTCAACGTACCGCACCGACTTTGGCCTTTGTGAAAGATTGCCGTCGAACGTGATGCTCGAAGTCGGCAGTGAATAACTCGACACGATGGCGTTCTCGATGTCATAGGTACATCGGAAATCCTGATAGGATGGTGGAGCGCCGCGATGAGCAAAGTGTTCATTGCAATCCATCAGTGTGAGCGGGGCGGTGGTGGAGTTTCCGCGAGTGATCTCGATTTGTGGCAGGGACAGCAGCTTTTTGCCGTCGATCTTTGGAGCGATCCACCTTACGAAAAATGTCTCGTTCTCGACCGCGCGCTTGCCGCCTCCATCACCATCGCTGCTCCAACCTAAGTGCCGATCCTCATTGCAGGCGTAGAGTAGACCGTCGCTGGCGGCGTTCGCGGTGCCGGTACCGACCAAGAGAGCTGTGGAAGCAATCACAACGCGGCAGGCCGTTAGTATCTGCATCTCGATCATGCACGTCCCTCCTTTGTGAATGGGATGATGTTTTCGCCAGCCTTCGGTTCGCACCAGCTCGCCCATGCTTCCATGAGCTTGCGGCGCCGTTCCAGTTCATCGCCGCGGCGATAGGCACTCTCGGCCTTGTCGCTGATGCGGTGCGCCAGCGCATGTTCGGCGGTGGTGTGCGGGAAGACTGTTTGCTCGGCAGCCCAATCGCGGAAGGTGCTGCGAAAACCGTGCACGGTGATGTCGTTGCGGCCCATGCGGCGAAGCTGCATCTCCATTGCCATTCCCGAAAGCGGCTTACCGTGCTTCTGGCCGGGGAAAACGTGGTCGGAGATGCGTGGCAAGGCTTTCAGTATGTCCAAGGCGCGAGGGCTCAAAGGAACACGGTGGGCAATGCCAGCCTTCATGCGCTCTTTCGGGATAATCCAGATGGCCTTGTCCAGATCGATCTCATCCCACCGCGCGCCCAGCACTTCGCTGGTGCGGCAGGCGGTCAGGATGGTGATTTCCAGCGCCAGCGCCGCAAGGCTCTGGCGGGCGCGCAGGGCGGCGATGAATGCGGGCATGTCATCATATGCCAGAGCCGCATGATGGCCGCGTGTGAGTTTCTGGCGCTTCGGGAGCAAGGCATCGAGGTGGCCTCGCCATGTTGCCGGGTTCGGGCCGGGGTGGTGCCGGGCAACGATGGCCGCTGCCATCACCCGCTCGATCCGGCCGCGAAGCCGGGATGCCGTTTCCGGCACGGTCGCCCAGATCGGCTTGAGAACCGAAAGCACCGCCTCGGTGTCTATCTCTTTCACGGGCCGGGAGCGGATTTTCGCGCAGTAGGCATCGCCCAAGGTCGTTTGCCATTGCAGGGCGTGCTTTAGGCTCTTGAAGGCGCTGGCGTGGCTCTTGATGTAGACGTCAGCCATTTCGCCAAAGGTAGGCACCGCCGCCGCCTTCCGGCGCTCGGCCTTGGGATCGAGGCCGGCAAAGCGCTGGGCGCGTACGGTCGCGGCCTTGGCTCTCGCGTCAGCCAGAGAGAGCCCAGCCCCACCGGCAGGGCCGAGGCTCAACTCGATCTGCTTCCGGCGCTTGCCTTTTGGGGTGTCTTCGATGGTGGCGAACATCAACACCCATTGGCGCGATCCACCGGGGCGAACCTTCAGATAGAGGTCGCCACCATCGGCGTGGCGGCCGGGCTTGGCGATGGTTTCAACCTGGCGGGCCGTCAGGCGGTTCAGTTTCCCGGCCATCGAGGGGCCTCCGTTCCGTTGTTTGTCCTAGCGGTTGTCCTAGCGCAAATGCGGGATTGGGGCAATACGGAATGGAGGGCGGTGGAGCGATATGCAGATAAAGACCTTTATTATTGGGCTTTCTTTGTCGAGCGGTGATGGATCGTGGAGGGTGGTGATAGCTAGTTCGTCTGCCTCATCTTCCGCCACCAAACCCCGATAAACCATTGTATGACAAGCGACATCCTGGTCGCTTGCGGGTTCGTTCAGATGGGCGCGTTTCGTTGCGCCTGTCCTGCTGGCTGCAAGGCGTCCTTGAGGAGCGTCATGAGCTGGCCCGCATCCACGGGCTTGGAAATGTGCCCATCGAGCCCTTCGTCCAGGCTCTTCTGGACATCCGACTCAAAGGCATGGGCGGAGCAGGCGAATATCTTGACGTCTCCGTATCCCTTCTCTCGGATCATCCTTGCTGCCATGTAGCCATCTATTCTTGGCATCTGAAGGTCCATGAACACCAGGTCGAAGCGTTCCTGCTCAAGCCGCTTCAGTGCTTCAATCGCGCCCGGCACGGGTTCGACGTCACGGACCCCCGCATTCTTGAGAAGCCTCACCAGCACACGGCGATTGATGGCATTGTCGTCCACGACAAGCACCTTGGTCCGCTCGATGATCGCGGCCATCCCGTCATCCAGCGGGCCAATCCTGAACATCGCGTCCGAGGGGTGTATGCCGAGCGAGGGAACAGCGTGCTGAAGAGCCTCAAAGAAGCTGGAGCGATTGAACCTGCCTTCCATTTCGAAGATCAGAAGGTCTGTTGACCGCGGCGGATATGCCTTGATACCCCGCACGATGATGATGGGCAGATCCTTGCCCAGCCCATTGACGGCAGCAAAGTGGCTGACCCACGCGATGGCGTCTTCACCGAAGCGGCGGTCCGCGACGACTGCGCGCAACGAACTCGGCGGTGATTTCAGGAACGACTCGGCCTCTTCCGGGGTCCTGATCGTCCTCACTTTCTTGCCCAGTTGAATGAGGGACAGCGAGGCGCGGAAGATCGTCGAGTATTCGCCAAGCAGCACGATCTCGGGCGCGCTGCTGGCTGGCTCCTCGCCGGAACCTTGAGCGGGCATTGCTCCGCCAGCGAGCGCGCGGGGGATTTCCACGGTGATCGACGTTCCTTCGCCAAGCTTGCTCTGAAGCTTGACCTCACCCCCCAATTTTTCAACCAGGTTACGCACGATGCTCAGCCCGAGACCTGTGCCCTTGTATCTGCGGGTGAGCGAGCTATCCACCTGCTTGAACGGCTCGAAAAGCCTTGCCTGGTCTTCCTTGCTGACCCCGATGCCGGTATCCGAGACGACAAACTGGATCGAGCCCAGGCCTTGCTGACTGGAGGATGGCGAGTTCGATCTCCGGACCTCCAGCGCAATCGAGCCCGCATCGGTGAATTTTGCGGCGTTCGAAAGAAGGTTGTTCAGGACCTGCTCAAGCTTCAGCCGGTCACTGTATATGTAGGTCGGCAGGCTTTCGTCGAAGCGCACCAGCAGATCGATGTCCTTGTCCCTGATCAGGCCCGCACTGTGTGAAAGGACATCGGCAATGAGAACCCGCGTGTCGAACAGCTGCAGTGAGATCACCGATTCACCGGCCTCGATCTTCGAAACATCGAGGATGTTGTTCACGATTTCGAGAAGTGAGCGGGATGAGCGCCCGATGATGTCAATGGACTCCTTGTTTTCGCGGGAGAGCGTGTCGTGTTCGATCAGCTGAAGGGTGCCAAGGATGCCATTCAAGGGCGTTCTGATCTCATGGCTCATGTTCGACAGAAACTGCGACTTGAGCCGGCTGGCATCATCGGCGCTGTTGCGTTGGGCCTCGAGCTGGATGTTTCGTCTGGTGATGACGACACCGGAGACGCTCAGCCCGATGACGACAAACAGCAGCGCACCAAACGCGGCGATGTAGCGCAAGATCTCATGCGCGTGCCTTGCGAGGTCCTTCACGATGATGTCGTAGTTCAATCTCGAAAGTTGAGTGATCTCTTGCCGTATCGACCCCGAGTCCGCTCGCAACCGTTCCAGCAGGATCCGACGGCCATCGGTGCTGACGGCCTTGCTTATGAGTTCGTCGGTCACCGCCGCCGACCGATAGAGCTTGATGAGGCTGTCTGGTGAGGCGACCTGGCGCAGGTCGGCGAAGCTCGGCGCATTCTGCAGCAGGCTGACCCGGCTCAGGTAGATGTCGCCGCGGAGCCGCAGATCCGCCTGGCTGGCCTCGGTTTCAGCTGCCAGCAGCAGTCGTTCATGTTCATAACTGATTTGTGAAATGATCCACGACGTGTCGTCCTTCGCGGCCGTCAGATTCTTGACGTGATCGTAGCCAGTGATGACAAGCACGGCGAAAGCCACGACCAGCAGGGCGGTGACGGCGACCAGCGAGATCGTCCAACGGTTCCAACCGGTGCCGGCAGTGCTAGGAAGTGATCTATCCGTCATGTGCCGACCACGTCTGACGTCCTCACGCGCGCTGCTTGCGTTGACCGCCCAGTCAATGGAGACGAGTGAGCGAACCTGAGCGGTGGTGAAGTACATCTATCCGCAACTTCGGGTGCTGGGAGCTTCCTCAATGCGGGCTAGGATCGTCAACCGGACAAATACGGAGTAGGCCATAGCGAAGATTGAGGGCGAAACAACCTGCAGATTGCCCATTGCGGGGCAGGGCGCCGCCGCCGGAGCCCTTCCCTGCTCCACCTGGACAATGGAGCGCCGAGGCTGGCGATTGGCGCCTTGCCTCCGGAAGGCCTCTCCCGCACGCCAGAATTACGGAAGGTCAGGAGGCCGTCGCAAGCGCAATGGGAGCGACACGGACCGACACGGCCTTGAACAGGCGGAGTGGCGCGCGCCAGCCTCGCGGTGGGAAGCGCCTCTTTTCCACGATCCCGACGGAACGCCTGGTGGAGCGAAGGTCCACCATAAGCATAGCCGAGCAGTGCCAAGTAGAGCCATCAAGCGCCGTATTGTTTCGACGAACAAACCCTATATTTCATTGAGTTATTTCAGTTCTACATGCCGCAATGGGCCGAGGTGTTCCCAAGAGGTTTTTTATGTCTTACAATGCTAATTGTGGGACGGATTGGGGGACGACTTGGCACGGCGAGGATTGACCGAGAAGACCATCAAGGCGGCAAAACCCGGCAAGCACCATGATGCTAACGGGGTGTTCCTGCGGGTGAGCGACGCAGGCGGCAAGTATTGGGTGCAGAGGCTCACCCTTCGCGGCAAGCGGGTCGAGATCGGCATTGGCAATGCCGAGCTGATCACGCGGCAAGAGGCGCAAGACATCGCCCATGAGAACCGCAGGCGCGTCCGGGCCGGTGAGGACCCCCTCGCCGAGCGCCGCAAGGCGATGGCCGTGCCGACGTTTCGAGAAGCGGCAGAGAAGGTTGCGGAGCTTCACCGTCCAACGTGGCGGAGCGGCAAGCATGCGGACGACTTCACTAACAGCTTGAAGATGTACGTCCACCCGCTGCTCGGAGATCGCCGCGTGTCCGAGATCACCCCCTCCGACATGCTTGCCGTGTTGCAGCCGATATGGCTGGACAAGCCCGAGACGGCGCGGCGGGTGAAGCAGAGGGTGGGCACGATTTTCAAGTGGTCAATGGCGAAGGGGTGGAGGTCCGACAATCCTGCCGAGGCCGTCTCCAAGGCATTGCCAGCGCAAACGAGAGAGAAAACGCACTTCAGGAGCTTGCCTTATGACGAGGTCGCCGGATGTATCGAGGCCGTCCGCAACAGCAAGGCATGGATCACAACCAAGGCGGCGGTTGAGTTTACTATTCTGACGGCGGCGCGGAGCGGCGAGGTGCGCAATGCGTCATGGGCCGAGATTGATCTTGAACGCGGCGTCTGGACTGTTCCTGCAGCTAAGATGAAGATGAAGAAAGAGCATCGCGTGCCGCTATCGACAAGGGCGATTGAGGTGCTGGCAGAGGCGCAGGCCGTGCGCGACGCCACCGGCTTGGTGTTCCCGTCACCGCGAGGAAAAACCCTCAGCGACATGACATTGTCCAAGTTGGTGAAAGAGCTCGGATTCGATGTGCATGTTCATGGGTTCAGGAGCTCGTTCAGGCAGTGGTGCCAAGAGAGGACGAGCTTCCCGGCAGAGGTTGCCGAGGCGGCACTGGCACATAGTGCAGGCGATGAGGTTGTCCGCGCCTATGCTCGCAGCGACCTGTTCGAGAAGCGGGCCGAGATGATGCAGCTGTGGGCCGATTTTCTCGCAGGCAGGCGCGGCTTGGTCGTGACGCTCCGCAGGGTGTAATTTGCAGAAGCCATAATTACGCCCCGATTGCACTTTTCTGCAATCAACTATTCCATTGCAGAAACCGCATTGATGTAATTCTATCAGAGCGTTGCCGCGCATTTAATCCGTATACGGTTTTATTTCCGAACGGCATTGTGCTCTCCCGTTCCGTCGTTGATCTTTAGTGCATCGCGCAATTCCGCGCATTGCAGAAAGACTGATCCGTGGACGAGTTACTGAAGCGGCAGCAGGTCGAGAAGATCACCGCGCTGTCGAGATCGACGATTTATGCACTGGTGGCGCAAGGCCGATTCCCGAGGCCGAGGCGGTGTGGATCGCGGGCCGTAAGGTGGGCCGCCTCTGATATCCAGCGGTGGATCGAGGCAACCGCCAGCACCAAGCCGGAGGCCTGAGTATGGACCGAAACGAAAAACCCCCGGCGGCAACCGGGGGCGCTGGCAAGGGAATTGGTCAGTACACGGTTGAAGTTAGACCACCGTTCGAGATCGCGCAAGCGATAATCGATCGCGGGTTCATGCCTGTTCCTATCAAGCATGGCACCAAAGCGCCGTATCATAGCGACTGGCAGAGGCGGCGGTTCTCGGCAGGCAATTTCCAGTTCGACGACGGCGTTGGATTGCTTCTCGGCACCGTCGTCTGCATCGACATCGACATCACGGACGAGACCACCGCACATAAGGTCGAGGCGCTGGCGCTATCATCGCTCGGGCCGTCGTCAAGCCGCGTTGGACTTTGGCCTAAACGCGCGAAATTCTATCGCTCCACAGAGCCGATGAAAAAGGCCGTCACGAGATCGACAGCAGCTGGCCGTGTCGAGGTGCTCGGGGTGGGCCAGCAAGTCGTCGTCGCAGGCGTTCATCCAGACACCGGCCAGCCCTACAGATGGCGGGGCGCACCACCGTGGTCGCCAGAGTTCGAGCTCGTCGTCGTCACGCCGGAGCAGGTGCAGCAATTTCTTGTCGAGGCAGAGGTGCTGCTCGGGCTTGATCCGGTCGAGGTCGCCACCACCACCACCACACCCATGCTTGCTGCGACTATCGACACCGACACGCGAGCCGAGGACCTGGCGAAGGCGCTGGCAGGCTATTGGGACGCTGATCCTTACGACGATTGGACCACCGCAGGGCTCGCGCTGGCAGGCCACCCGCAGGGCCGCGAGCTCTGGATGGCGTGGTCCGCGGCATCGTCGAAGCATACGGACACCGAAGCATCCGCGAAGTGGCTGGAGTTGTCGAGCTCATCGCGCGGCGATGTCACGGCAGAGAAAATCCTGTCGCGAGTTCCGACTATAGAGCTGCAGGCATGGGGCAAGGCTCATCGCATTGCCGAGTTGAGGACTGATCCAATGGTCGCCCACGGCAGGCAGGTTGCCGACGCCATCATGCCATCGCGCAGGGCCGCGCCAGAGGTCGTTGACGATGACGAGGACACAACCCACCCCGACGACGACGAGGCCGCTCCTGAGCCACCGCAGGGCCATTGCGAGGCCGTGCCGGAGCACCTGCTCAGCGTGCCGGGGGCGTTGCAAGGCGTGGTGCAATACTTCAACGAGACAGCAAAGCAGGACCAGCCGCAATTTGCTGTTCTGGCGGCGCTGGCGTTCGGGGCGGTGGTGCTCGGGCGGCGGTGGAAAACCGATCAAGACAATTTCGCAAGCTTCTACTCCATCGCCGTCGCGCGCACAGGCGGCGGCAAAGAGCATGTTCGGCGCGTGGTCTACCGGCTTCTGACAGCGGCATTACTTGAGAAGCTTATGGGGCCGCGCAGTTATGCCTCGGGGCCTGCCGTGGCATCCGGCATCCATCGCCAGCCGTGCCATGTCGCCGTCATCGACGAGTTTGGCCTGGTGCTGGCAGAGGCGCGTTCTCAAGGCAACCACAAGGCAGGCGTCACGAAAGAAATGATGGAGATATTTGGGATGCAGGGCGATGAATACCGCCCAACAGCATACGGCCATGCGGGCCTGACCGAGGCGCACATAAAAAGTCTGGAGCAGATCACCCGCTCGCCAAGCCTGACGCTTGTGGGGCTTTCAACGCCATCTACGCTGCTCGCGGGGCTGACTGGCGGCGATATCAGTTCGGGCTTTCTCAACCGGTTTCTCGTGGTGCAGAGCCATGAGCCGCTGCGCGAGGCGCGCGTCACGCGGGAGACAGCAATATCGCCAGAGCTCATATCGTGGGCGCAATATCATGCCAGCGCACACGCCGGAGATGGGAACCTCGCCGACGATTTTGGGCCGGAGCAGCCGCCGGTGCCAGTAGAGGTGCCGTTTGGGGCGGAGGCGCTCAAGGCGCTGGAGCAATTTACCAAGAACGAATTGTTGCCGTTGCAGAACCGTGACGCGGTGGCGGGCGAGTTGCTTGTGCGCTCGCGCGAGATTGCAATGCGGATTGCGCTCACCGTGGCGAGGTCGACCGGCGCGGATACGATCACGGCAGAAGCGATGCAATGGGCAATCGACTATGTGCGCTGGCACACGTGGCATCTGCTGGAAATTGCACCACGCATTGGGCAGACCAAGTGGGCGATGATGGTTGGCGAGCTCGGAGACGCCATCGCGCGGGCGGGCGGCAAGGGGCTCACCCCTCGCGAGATCGGGCGGACTTGGCACCTGTGGCGGGGGACGAAACCTCAGGAGCAGCAGGCATTGTTGCAGGCCGTGGCGGCGGATCGAGGGGCCGTGCTCAAGACGATTGCCAGCAGGCAGGGGCGGGCGCGGCAGGCTTGGGTGATACCGGGCAGGAGGACGAAATGAAGAAAGCCGATTCGAAGAAACTTGCAGTCGAGCGCGCCATCACCACCCAGGCTTTTAAGGAATTTGCGGAGGCGACCGGTCGATCACCTTCTGAATTTTTCGATGATCGCGGGCGGCTCTCGGTTGGTGCTGCCGATCATAAATCGTTTCTCCGATGGCTTAAGCCGCAGACAGAGCACCCGGCCTGGCGATCATTCTTTTCCGACGACGACCTGCCGGTCGTCACGACCGATGGCGACGCGCTGGCGCTTATGGTGAAAGTCACCGACGTGACGCCGCCGCCGATCAGGATAGAGATTCCTCACGACCTTCTGTCACTGATTGACAAGGCGACAGCCGCGCTGGATTCGGCGCGCACAAGTGCCGAAGTGCTCGAAGCCCGCGACCTCGCCAAGATGGCATACGATCAAGCCAAGAGCACCGCCCGCATTGCCAAAGCGAAGCAGGCACACGACAGCCTCATCATGGATGTGCACCAAGCCCAAGCCCATGCCCTGACGATCCGCGCGCGTGCAGAGATGAGGCTGGCGGAGGAATATGACCAAGCGCAGATCAGGGGGGAAGTGAAGCGCAACGGTGGCAACAGGAGCACTGTTGAGGATCGCAACACTGCGTCAGCCGCCGACCTCGGCATCCGCCGCGACGAAATCCACGAAGCGCGCAAGCTCCGCGACGCCGAAGCCGCAGCACCCGGCATTGTGCAGGCTACCATCAACAAGATGCTTGAGCGCGGCGAGGAACAGACGAGCGCCGCCCTACGCCGCGAGATCATCGACAAGCCCCCGCCGAAGCGCATGATGGACCCTCGCGCCCTATGGCTTTGGGGAACGCTGCTAGACTTTAAACGTGACCACATCATCGACGCTGGCGCTGATCACCTTGCCCGCGAAATGACAGAGCCCATGCGCGCCCAGGCGCGCGAGGCTATCCCGAAGGTGATCGAATTTCTCAAAACAATGGAGACAACACTATGATCACGAACCCGTTCATCGTCCGTAGCGACCTGACGATTACCGACGATTTGCGGACGATTTCTACAGGGCATAAGTAATTGAAATTAAGATGCTATTCTGGTTTTCGGTGCTTAATCGTC
>CAMDBX010000101.1:0-15097 GCA_945889445.1 Rhizobium sp. Q54 | reverse complement strand
CCTGCAAGATGATGGCGCCGGAATTCAAGAAAGCCGCCCAGGCCATGGAACCCGCCGTCCGTTTCGCCAAGCTCGACACCGAGGCCGCGCCTGTCCAGGCCGCCGCCCACGGCATCCGCTCGATTCCCACCATGATCCTGTTCAAGGACGGACGCGAAATCGCCCGCCAGTCCGGCGCCATGGCGGCCGGCCAGATCGTGCAATGGGTCAGGGACGCGGCACGAGGGTGACAGCACCAATGCTGCCTTACTGCACGATCACCTTGGTTCCCACCGGGGTGCTGTCGAACAGTTCCACCACTTCCTTGTTCAGCATGCGGATGCAGCCGGACGAGGCCGCCGTGCCGATGGAGGACGGCGAATTGGTGCCATGGATGCGGTACATGGTGTCGCCGCCCTTGTCGAACAGGTAGAGGGCGCGCGCGCCCAGCGGGTTCTCCGGGATGCCGCCCGGCATGCCGTTCCGCCACTTGGCGTATTTTGGCGTGCGCCTGATCATCTCGGCGGGCGGCGTCCAGGTCGGATTCTTGCGCTTCATGCCGATGCGGGCAACGCCAGACCAGGAGAAGCCCTCCTTGCCCACCGCCACAAGGTAGCGCATGGCGCGCCCGTCCGGCAGCACCTGGTACAAGGCCCGCTCCCGGGTGCGCACGATGATGGTGCCGGGCTTCTCGGAGGTATCGAAGTCCACGACCTCGCGGCCCTTGTACTTGATCTTGTTCTTGGCCGCGGCCTGCTTCTTGCCCGCCTTTGCGGGCTTCTTGCCGGTGGCCTTCTTCTTCGGCGGCCGCCGCGGCAGGTCGGTATCATCGTCGGGAGAGGTGAAGGCCATCGCCGGCCGTCCGGCCAGCCCCACCACGGCCAGCCCCAGCAAAGACAGAACCGCACGCCTTCTCACGTCAAACTCCCCCACGCCCAATGTTTTGCCGCCTTCTAGACGGAGCCCGCCGGCCGCCGCAACACAAACATCCGTGACCCTCGCGAACCGCCACGCGCGTCGCGCCTCGCACTTGAGGACGGCAAAGGGGCGGCAACCACCCCCAATCGACGGTGCGGGGTGCCGGGGTTTCGTCAAACTGAGCAAAACAGCACAGTCATCGCGCTGGCGATCTGGCATCGTTTCCCGCGTTCACAAACAGACTTATCCGCCACAGGAGACATCCATGGACTGGAACCGTGTTGAAGGAAGCTGGAAACAGGTCAAGGGCGCCGTCAAGGCGAACTGGGGCAAGCTGACCGACGATGATCTTGACCTCATCAATGGCCGCCGCGAACAGCTCGAAGGCAAGCTTCAGGAGCGCTACGGCCTAGCCGCGGACCATATCCGCAAGGACGTTGACACCTGGTACGGCGCGCAGACGTGGTAACTCCCATTAACAAGAGGACGGACCGAACATGAACTTCTCCAATCTGCTGCATTGGGCCATCGTTTTCCTGCTGATCGCGCTGGTTGCCGCCGTGCTCGGCTTTGGCGGCGTTGCCGGTACAGCCATGGCGGGAGCCAAGATTCTCTTCTGGGTTGCCATCATCCTGGCCGTGCTGGCGTTCGCCGGCAATCAGTTCCGCCGGACGTGACCTGAGACGGGCCCTCCGCGCCATCTCGCATGACAGAAGCGGCCTCCGATCCAAAGCCGGAATCCTGCGTATGGAGTCCACCGTATGGACCGGGCGCCCATGAGCTGAGCGATGCCCGAATCCGGCATCCCTGCCTATGAGGACGCAAGGACGGAACGGTTCATCTGCGTGGCACAAGGGCACCGAACATGGCCAGCACCGAGCTCATCGCCGAGCTGCAACGTCTGCAGCTCATGATCAACGCCGTCCGCAAGGCACTTCCGGAAGAAGACACCGAAGCCACCCTCCTGCTGTACGGGATCACCGAGCGGCTGATGATGCTGTCGGAGGTGGCCGAGGCCTCCGCCCTCGCCGACGAGGAGGTCGTGCAGGCCTTTTCGAAGCCCCCGGTGGAAACCTCGGGCGAGGATTGAGGGCCGGCGGCGCTCAGTCCTTAAGGAAGGCCAGGGCGGACGCACGGGTTGCCGGCTTCAACTGCAGGAACATTTGCCGTGCCGCCTTGATGTCGGCCTGGCTCTGGGTCTCGGCAGCCTTGCGCATGGCAAGCGTCATCGGATGGTCTTCGCCCGAGATGAAGGCCAGCGCCTTGGCAAGCTTGCCCATGGCAGCCGGGTCAATGGCTGTCGCGTCGCTTGCCATGACCTAGAAGTCCGACGCCGTAAGGGTATAGGCGCCCTGGTCGCGTCGGCCATAGGCCTTGCCCGCAGCCTGGCAGATCCTGTCGCGGTTGCGGTCGAAGGCCGAGAGCAGCGACTCGGCGTCAGGCAGGTGGCCACCGTCGACGCCGCGAATGGCATCTCCCGCGATGAAGAATGCCACTTCGCGCGTGTGGTCATAGCCCGAGAAGCGCACGCAATCCCGGGCCGCATCAAAACTGCGGCTGACGTTGGGAAACTGCAGCGTCATGCCGGCTTCTTCTTCGCCGCGCGCTTGGGCGGCGGCTCGGGCAGCACGCCCGATGCAAGGAGTTCGGCATCGCGCTTCAGGCGCTGCTCGCGCAGCGACGCGGTGAGCCGGGCACGTGCGGCAATTTCGGCATCGTGCTCGATCTGCGCGACGGAGCGCTGCTTCTTGGGCGAAGTATCTTTTCTCAACTGATCTTCCTTTGCTTCAATTTGGGTGGCGGCAGCCAGCGGGCTGCACACCTCACGACGATCTTAGGGACGGGCTTCGATTTGCCCCACAAGCCAAACGCGACATGCTAGAATTCGGGTCCGGGACATCCCGCCGTCACGAAAGAAAAGTCCATGCCAGCAGCGCCTGCCACTCCGTCCTTCACGGAGAAGATGAACATTCCGGCCACGGACTTCCGCACCGCGGTTGCAATCCGGAACGACACGCGTACGGTCGAGGTCACGGTCACCTTCCTGCTCACGGCGCAAGACGGCGCATCCGCCACCTATGCCGCCACGTGCCCGCGCTGCAAGACCGGTGCGATCACCGTCGACGTGGCGCTGGCGCCTGACGGCAGCTTTGCCGAGGCGCCTGCCTGCCCCACGCTCTGCGTCTCCTGCGAGGACAGGCTTGATCTCATCATGGAGCCAGAGGCCGCCAAAGGCCTCGGCGACCAGCCGGGCGATCGGGAAACGCTCGGCAAATATCTGAAGGCGATGAACCTGCGCGCCTGGGACTGAGGTCGCGCCGTTCGAAGGGCGTTGGGTTATTTCTTGCCGCCGAACGACTTCGGCGTGGTGAAGGCCGAAACGGCGGCAACCGTCTTCACCTTTTCCTGCTTTGGCTTCTTTTTCTCGCGGTTGCTCTTCTGTTGACCCTTGGCCATGTCGGAAGTCCTCTCTGTCGATCGTGAGTTCATCTCGCAGGGCCAAGTTCGCGGCAGCCGCACCGGTCATCATGCGCCTTTGTGGGTCCAAAAGCTATGTCGAACTCATGCAAGGCCGTTCGGCCGCAGGTCACCAATGTGCATGCCCGATTCAGGTTATTTCAAGTCCACAGCCTGCAGGACACGCCGAAAGTCAGGCAAAAACCATCCGCATACGGATGTGCCTCATACGAAGCGGGCGGGAAGATCGCTCCTCCCGCCCGTGTGCATAGCCTGGAAAGTGATCAGCCGCGCTTGTTCTGACGCTTCTCGATCAGGTCGTCGACGACCGACGGATCGGCCAGCGTCGAGGTGTCGCCAAGGGCTCCGAAATCATCCTCGGCGATCTTGCGCAAGATGCGGCGCATGATCTTGCCGGAGCGCGTCTTGGGAAGGCCCGGCGCGAACTGGATCTTGTCCGGCGTCGCCAGCGGCCCGATCTCCTTGCGCACATGCGCAACAAGGTCCTTGCGGAGTTCGTCGTCGCCCGCCTCCCCGGCCATCAAGGTCACATAGCAGTAAATGCCCTGGCCCTTGATGTCATGGGGGTAACCCACCACGGCCGCTTCCGAAACCTTGGGGTGCGCGACCAGTGCAGACTCGACCTCAGCGGTGCCAAGGCGATGGCCCGACACGTTGATCACGTCGTCGACGCGGCCGGTGATCCAGTAATAGCCGTCCTTATCGCGCTTGCAGCCATCGCCTGTGAAGTACATGCCCTTGTAGGTCGAGAAATAGGTCTGCACGAAGCGGTCGTGGTCGCCGAACACGGTTCGCATCTGGCCCGGCCAGCTGTCGAGAATCACCAGGTTGCCAGAGTTGGCGCCCTCGAGGATCACGCCCTTGTCGTCGACCAGCGCGGGCTGGATGCCGAAGAAGGGCCTGGTCGCCGAACCGGGCTTCAGCTTGGTGGCGCCGGGCAACGGCGTGATCAGGATGCCGCCGGTCTCGGTCTGCCACCATGTGTCGACGATGGGGCAACGCTGGTCGCCCACCACGCGGTGGTACCATTCCCAGGCCTCGGGGTTGATGGGCTCGCCCACGGAACCCAGCAGCCTCAAAGACTTGCGCGACGTCTTGGTGACGGGCCCTTCGCCCGCACCCATCAGCGCGCGGATGGCGGTGGGGGCGGTGTAGAAGATGTTCACCTTGTGCTTGTCGATCACCTCCCAGAAGCGGGAGTTCGACGGATAGTTAGGCACGCCCTCGAACATCAGCGTGGTGGCGCCATTGGCGAGCGGGCCATAGACGATATAGCTGTGGCCGGTCACCCAGCCCACATCCGCCGTGCACCAGTAGATTTCGCCATCGTGGTAATCGAACACATACTGGTGGGTCATCGCCGCATAGACGAGGTAGCCGCCGGTGGTGTGCAGCACGCCCTTCGGCTTGCCGGTGGAGCCCGAGGTGTAAAGGATGAACAGCGGGTCCTCCGCCTTCATCTTCTCCGGCTTGCATTCGGCGGGAACGGTGGCGGCCTCTTCGTGGTACCAGACGTCACGGCCCGGGGTCATCGCCACCTGGCCGCCGGTACGGCGCACCACCACGACCTTCTCATTGCCGGCGCAGCGCTTCAGCGCGTCGTCGCAATTGGCTTTCAGCGGCACCTTGCGGCCGCCGCGCATGCCTTCATCCGAGGTGATGATCAGCTTCGAGTTCGCGTCGTTGATGCGGCTGGCGAGCGAGTCCGGCGAGAAGCCGCCAAAGACGATCGAGTGCACCGCACCGATGCGCGTGCAGGCCAGCATGGCATAGGCAGCCTCGGGAACCATGGGCAGGTAGATGGTGACGCAGTCGCCCTTCTTGACGCCATGCTTTTTCAGGACGTTGGCAAAGCGGCAGACGTTCTCATAGAGCTCGTTGTAGGTGATCTTCTTGTCGTAATACGGGTCGTCACCTTCCCAGATGATGGCCACCTGGTCGCCGCGCTTCTTCAGGTGCCGGTCGATGCAATTGTAGGAGACGTTGAGGACGCCGTCCTCGTACCACTTGATGGAGACCTTGGGGTAGGCGTAGGTCGTGTTCTTGATCTTCTTGGGCGCCTTGAACCAGTCCAGCCGCCTGGCATGCTTGCCCCAGAACTTGGCAGGATCCTTGATCGATTCGGCATACATCTTCTTGTAGGCGGCATCGTCGACGAAGGCGTTCTTCTTCCACGAGGCGGGAACCGGATAAACTTTCTCGGACATAGGCGCATTCCTCCCAGACATGCCGATTTACGGCTCTTTTGACCCCGCGTTCTATAGCCTGCAATGAGACTCCTGTCTAAGAAGCGACCATGACGTCTCCTCGGCACCTCAGCCTGTTCCTCACCCTCGGCCTGTTCTGGGGTGTTTCCCCCAGCCTTTACCAGCATTGGGGCATGCTGGGCATGCCGGTGTCGCACGTCATCGTCATGACCGGCATCGGGGTCGCCGCGGCACTGGCGCTGATCTGCCAGCTGCGCGGCATCGACTGGATCGGCGGAAAGCAGCTGCATGTCTTCGGGCTGGGCTGCGCCGTTCTGATGAACGTGCCTTTCGCGCTGGGCCTGTTCTTCGCCCGCCATGTGCCGCCCACCGAACTGGCGCTGATCATCTCCACCGCGCCCATCGTCAACTATCTGGTGGCGCTGGCGACCCGCCGTGAAAATGCCGCACCCCGCCGCCTGCTGGCGATCCTGCTGGGCTTCCTGTCCACCGCCATCCTCGTCATCACCCGCGAGGGCATGCTGTCGGGCGAGGTGTCGTGGTGGCTGATCGCGGCGTTTTCATTGCCCGTTTTGTATTCAGCCTACAATTTTTTCGCGGCGGCCTGGTGGCCGCACGGGTGCCACCCCATGGCGGCTGGCGTGGCGGAATCGACATGGTCGGGCCTGCTTGCGCTGCCTTTCCTGCTGTTGCTGGCACCCCCCTGGTCGCCCGGCCAATTGCCGCTCGCCGCCTACTGGACGGTGCTGCTGGCCTGCGGAATGTGGACGCTGGAGCGCATCGCCTTCTTCACCCTCATCCAGGAAAAAGGTGCCGTTTTCACCGTGCAGGCGGTCTATCTCTCCACCCCCGCCGCAGTGGTCATCGCACTGGCCTTCTATGGCGGGGCGGACATCTGGCTCTTCGTGTCGCTCGCCGTGCTGATGGGGGCGCTCTACCTCAACAATACCGGCTCAGCCGCCAGACCGACGTCAGCTTGACTTCGGCGTCCTCCAGGTCGCGCGTCACCTGCACCTTGTACTCGCCCAGCTTGGTCAGCTTGTCGCGCGGCAGGTAGCTCCTCCCCGGGTCGCCGATGAGGGTGGTGATCCCCCTCCCCTCCGCCGCCTCGAGCCACACGAAAACCTTTTCCGCGAGCCCCTTCTCGTAAAACAGGTCGCCCACGAGGATGATGTCGCAGCCTGGTGCCGGTCGTTCCAGCAGATCACGGCTGGTGGCTTCGACGGAGAGGTGATTGATTTCCGCATTGAGACCAATCGCTTCGACCGAAAAGGCATCGATGTCGGCAGCGAGCACCTTGGCCGCACCGGCCTTCATCGCGGCAATGCCGACGAGGCCGGAGCCCGAGGCGAGGTCGATCACGCGTTTGCCCTGAACGATGTCCGGATGGTCCAGAACATGCCGCGCCAGCGCCTGGCCGCCTGCCCAGGCGAAGGCCCAGAACGGCGGCGGCAGGCCCATTTCACCGAGCTCTTCCTCGGTCTTCTGCCACAGCGGAACCGCTTCATGTGCCAGATATAATTGCACTTCGGGCACCAGAGGTGGGGTCATCAGCGTGGTGTTCTCGCGGATGAAGCGGGCGCGGTCGAGGATGCTCAAATCTTCGCGCCACCGAGCTTGCAAATGTGTTTGAACTCGGCTTCCGAAACCGGCTGCACGGAAAGCCTGGAATTGGTCACCAGCACCATGGCCTTGAGCTTCGCATCGGCCTTGATTTCATCGAGCGTCACATGGCGCGGCACGTCGGCTACGGCGCGGATGTCCACGCACTCCCAAGTATCGACATCTGCAGTGGAATCCTTGTGCGCCAGCGTGCAGACCTCGACGATGCCGACAACCTCGCGGCCCTCGTTGGAGTGGTAGAAGAAGCCCATGTCACCGAGCTTCATGGCGCGCATGAAGTTGCGCGCCTGGTAGTTGCGCACCCCGGTCCATTCCTCGCCCGCCTTGCCCTTGGCCTTCTGCTGGTCCCAGGACCAGGTGTCGGGCTCCGACTTGAACAACCAGTAATTCGGCATCACCTGGTCTCCGGGTTCTTGATCAGCCACTTCCACGGCTTGATCTCGACGGACGCGAAAAGCCCTGCTTTTGCATAGGGATCGTTCTCCGCCATCAGCTTCGCGGCGGCACGATCCGCCGCCTCGATGATGACGAGGCTGCCGGTGGGAGAACCCTCGTCGGTGGTGAAGGGCCCCGCCGCCTTCAGCGAAGTGCCAAGGCTTTCCAGATACTTAAGGTGATCGGGCCGCACAGCCATGCGCAGGTCCACGCTGTCGGGCTTGTCGGTGCAGAGCAGTGCGAAGAGCATGATCTATCCTTGTCTGATTTCCGGCCCCAATGGCCGCGAGAGAAGCCTGGCGATTTCTTGGTCGGGAGCAACGCCCTCGTCAACGATGGCGTGGACGGCATCCACAATCGGCATGTCCACGCCATGCTGCCGGGCCAGCGCCTGCGCGATCTTCACGGTGGCAGCACCCTCGACCACACCACGCGATTGCGCCAAGGCTGCCGCCACGCTTTTGCCTTCCCCCAGCGCATGGCCGAAGGAATAGTTTCGGGACTGGCGCGAGGAGCATGTCAGCAACAGGTCGCCCAACCCAGAAAGCCCCATCAGCGTGTCCGGATTGGCACCCATTTTCGCAGCGAATCTGGTGAGTTCGGCGAAGCCGCGCGTCGTCAGCGCGGCGCGCGCGCTGTCGCCCAGGCCGCGTCCGTCGGAGATGCCGCAGGCAATGGCGAGAACGTTCTTGAGCGCACCGCCAATCTCGACA
Source organism: Rhizobium sp. Q54 (assembly GCA_945889445.1). Lineage (GTDB taxonomy): Bacteria > Pseudomonadota > Alphaproteobacteria > Rhizobiales > Aestuariivirgaceae > Aestuariivirga. Next base: position 6,744 of record CAMDBX010000101.1, on the reverse strand, counting down.
CCCTTCACATCATCGGAGGCATAAATCCTGAACTGCGGCAGCGACAGCGCCTCAGCCCATTGATGCGCCTGCGTGATTTCACGTGCCGCCATGACGACGGCGGTCGGCAGGCCCTTCATGACGTCGGCCGCGAAGGACGGGCCGGAGAGCACCATGGGCTTCGCCTGCGGCAGCACCTGCGCCACAACCTCGTTCATGAACAGGCCGGTGCCCTGCTCGATGCCCTTGGCGCTGATGATCAGCGGCAGGCGATTCCCGGAGTTCGTAACGATTGATTTCAGGCCTGACAGGACTTCACGTACCCCCTGTGCTGGTACAGCCAGAATCAGCCCCTGCGCCTCCCTGAGGGGCTCCAGCGCGCCGCCGCGTGACCAGACATGCACCTCGTGCCCGGCCGTCCGCGCCACATGGGCGAGTGCGGAGCCCCAGGCGCCGGCCCCCAGCACGCCGAGTTTCATGCCTTGCCCCCGAGCTTGCCCGAACCGTAGACCGGGGCCTGCGCGGCATCGAGCGGCCAGCGGGCACGGGCCGGTGCGCCCAGATCATCGGTGAGCCCCAGCGCCAGCCGCTCGGCCCCGGCCCAGGCGATCATGGCCGCATTGTCGGTGCAGAGTTTTGCCGGCGGAACAATGAGTTGCAGGCCGTGCACTGCCGCTGCCCGCTCGAACACCGACTTGAGCTTCTGGTTGGCGGCGACCCCGCCCGCCACGATCAGCGCCGGGTTTTCGACGTCCGGGTGCGCGGCGCGGAACAGGTGAACGGCCATCTTCAGACGGTCCGCCATGGTTTCCGCCACTGCCGCCTCGAAGCTGGCGCAGACGTCGGCCACGTCCTGATCGGTGAGCGAGCCGAGGTTGTTCACCACCTCGCGCGCCGCCGTTTTCAGCCCTGAAAACGAGAAGTTACAGTCCTTCCGGCCCTTCAGCGGCCGGGGCAAATCAAAGCGCTGCGGGTTGCCGCGCCGTGCCAGCTGCTCAACCTGCGGGCCGCCGGGGTAGCCCAGCCCCAGGAGCTTCGCGACCTTGTCGAAGGCCTCGCCCAAGGCATCGTCGATGGTGGTGCCGAGGCGATGGTATTTGCCAACCCCTTCAACCACTTGGAACTGTGTGTGGCCGCCCGAAATCAGCAGCAGCAGGTAGGGAAATTCAACGTGCTGCAGCAACCTGGCCGTCAGCGCGTGGCCTTCCAGATGGTTCACCGCGATCAATGGCTTGCCGGACGCCAGCGCAATGGCCTTGGCCATGGTGAGGCCGACGATGACCCCTCCCAGAAGCCCCGGCCCGGCAGTGGCAGCCACGCCATCCAACTCGCTGTAATCCAAGCCGGATTCACTCATCGCCTGGGCGATCAGACGGTCGAGGTGGTTGACATGCGCCCGCGCCGCGATTTCCGGCACCACGCCGCCATAGGGCGCGTGGTCCTTGAGTTGGGAGAGCACCACGTTCGACAGGATCTCGCCCTTGCCGTCGGCATTCCGCGCCACCACGGCGGCGGCCGTCTCGTCGCAGGAGGTTTCGATGCCGAGGATGAGGGTGCGGCTGGTCATGCGGTGTACTTGCAGGCAATGGAGCGGGAAATCAACTCAGGTGCCGGAGTGTTGCAAACGCGTCGCTGCATGTTGCGGGCGGATGCTTTCTGGTTGCAAAAGCGATGCCGCCGTAGACATGGGTTTGGCCGGGCGCGTGCAACCGCGAATGGTTGCGAAATTTTATTGCGCAATGGGAATATGTTCACGTAGTGCAAGTGCGGTTTCGGAGTGGCGGCATGCTCCTCTGCTGCCGTCATGCCAGCGAAGGCTGGCATCCCGCTTCGGGCCACCAAAGCTGGACCCCGGCCTTCGCCGGGGTGACGGGTTGAAGGGGGCACCGGGGTGACGACTTTGAGGGGACCGCGGGGCGGGGGTGACGCCACCGAAGTTTACAGCTAAGACTGTCAGATCATTCGCTTAGCCGGAACAGACCTGCCCATGCCGAAGCTGAAGATCGGGACCCGTGGCTCCCCCCTTGCCCTCTACCAGGCCAATGAGACGAAGAGCCGCCTGAAGGCCGCCCATGGGCTCACCGACGAGGACATCGAGATCGTGGTGATCACCACCACCGGCGACCGCATCCGCGACCGGCCCTTGTCCGAGATCGGCGGCAAGGGGCTGTTCACCAAGGAGATCGAGGAGGCGCTGTTCGCGGCTGAGATCCGTTTGGCGGTGCATTCCATGAAGGACATGCCCGCCCGCCTGCCGGACGGGCTGATCATGGCGGCGCTGCTGCCGCGCGAGGATGTGCGTGACGCGTTCCTGAGCCCGGTGGCGAAGACCATCGATGACCTGCCGAAGGGTGCCGTCGTCGGCTCATCCTCCGTGCGGCGCGGGGCGCAGCTGAAGCGCATCCGCCCCGACATCGAGGTGATCCAGTTCCGCGGCAATGTGGAAACGCGACTGAAGAAGCTGGACGAGGGCGTGGCGATGGCGACCTTCCTTGCCGCTGCGGGCCTCAAGCGCCTGGGCCTTGCCGACAAGATTGCTTCGCTGGTTCCGACCGAAGTGATGCTGCCTGCCGTGGCGCAAGGCTGCATCGGCATCGAGACGCGCGCGGATGACGCGAAGACGCGCGAACTTCTCGCCGCCATCAACCATGAGCCTTCGGCAACCGCGGTGAATTGCGAGCGCGCCTTCCTCGCCGCACTCGACGGTTCCTGCCGGACGCCGCTGGCGGGCCATGCGGTGATCGACAACGGCATGGTGAAATTCCGCGGCCATGCGCTGACGCTGGATGGCGTGCATTGCTTTGAAACCACGCGCGCCGGAGCGCCTGCCGATGCCGCGCGCATGGGCCGCGAGGCGGGCGAGCAGGTGAAGGCCGAGGGCGGCAGCCTCATCGCCTTCTGATGCGCGTTGCCGTGACCAGGCCCGAGGAGGATGCGGGGCCGCTCACCGCCAGGCTCCGGGCGATGGGCCACGAGGTGGTGATGGCGCCGCTCATGACCATCAGGCCGCGTGACGGCGTTGCCATTCCCGACCTTCGCTGGCAGGCCATTGCGGTGACCAGCGCCAATGGCATCCGCGCGCTGCCCACGGGCCACGGCCTCACATCCTTCCGTACACTGACGGTCGGGCCGCAGTCGCTGAAGGTGGCGCTGGGTGCAGGCTTCACGGCGGAGGCGCATGGCGGCGACGTGAACGGGCTTGCCGCCTTCATCCGTGCCGAACTGGACCCTGACGCCGGGCCGATCCTCTACCTCTCGGGTGCCGAGACGGCGGGCGACCTCGAGGCGCAGCTGAAGACTTGCGGTTTCGACTGCCGCCGCGTGGTGCTGTATGATGCGGCACCCGCCGCAACGCTGGGTGAGATTGCCGCGGCGCTCGATGCCAGGGCACTCGATGCCGTGCTGCTCTATTCGCCCCGCAGTGCGAAAATCTGGCGCGGGCTGGTGGAGGCCGCCGGGCTGGCGACAAAGGCTGCTCCGGTCAGCCACCTCTGCCTGTCGCGCAATGTCGCAGCCGTCCTGCCGGATGGCTGGAATGTGGCGGTTTCGGCAAGCCCTGATGAAGCCGCAATTCTTGAGCTTCTTGAACAAAGCGGGCGAACCCTTTAGGTCCTTTAGGCATGAGCAATCAGCACGACGACACCGGCGCGAAACCTCAGGTGATCGACCTCGAGGCCGAGGAGATCCGCAGCGACAGCGATGCCCCGGCTTCGGCTGCCGCACAAGAAATCCGCGAGGATGCGGCGCACGCGTTCTCGCCGCCACCGCCGCGCAAAAAATCGCGCGGCGCGGCGACCTGGATCATCGCGGCGCTCATCCTCGGCGGGCTGGGCGGCGGCTGGCTCTATCGCGGCGTGCTGTCGAGCTACCTGCCGTCGAACGAGATGACGGCGCTGAAGAACCAGGTGGCGGCGCTGGAGCAGAACAACACCGACCTCGCTGCCCAGATTGCTGCCGTGAAGCAGGGTGCCGATGGCGCGGCTGCGACCGCAGACTCGGCTGCCACTGCGGCCGCACAGGCGACGGATGCGGCGAAGGCCGCTTCCGCGCAGATCGCCGATGTGGGCGCAAGGCTCGACCAGGCGGACCAGCAGGGCAACGCGCTGCAAGACCAGCTGAAGGCGGCGCGCGCCGACCTCGACGCGCTGCGCAAGTCCATGTCGTCGGCGCCTGCCGCGGCCGCGGGTGACAGCGCCGGCGCCAGCCCCGCCGATGCAGCCGTGCTGGCCGCACTCGGCCAGCGCATCGACGCGCTGGAGAAGGACGTGGCGAGCCTCAAGTCCGGCCCCGGGCCAAGCCCGCAGGCGGATGCCACGGCCACGCTGTCCCAGGCGCTGTCTGACCTCAAGGCCAAGGTGGCGGCGGGAACCTCCTTCCAGCCCGAGTATGAACGCATTGCCCGCATGGTACCGGCTGCTTCGGGCCTCGACGTGGTGGCGGCAGACGCATCCGAGGGAGTGCCGGCGGCCGCCGGGCTGGCGGCAGAACTGCGCGCCGCCATCCCCGCCCTGCCCGAGGCCGAAGCCCCGCCGGCGGAGGACGACAGCTATTTCGGCACGGTGATGAAGTCACTCTCCGGAATCATCAGCATACGGCCGATCGGCGATACCGACTGGCGCCAGGTGGCCGAAAAGGCTGCCGCCTTTGCCGATTCCGGTGACCTGAGCCAAGCCATTGCGGTGATCGACGGGGCGGAGGGCGACAAGCCGATGGCGCTCAGCCAGTGGGCCCAGCGCGCGGCCTCACGCCTCAAGCTGGAGGCCGCCGTGGCGCAGGTTTCCGAAGCAGTGCTGCGGCAGATCGCGGCCACGGGCGGAGCGGCGCAATGATCAAGCTGCTGTGGCGCTTCCTTCTTCTCGTCGCGCTTGCCGCCGGTTTCGCGTGGCTCGCCGACCGGCCCGGCACGCTGACCATTCGCTGGCTTGGCCGCGAGATCCAGATGAGCTTCATCGCCGGCGTGGTGCTGGCGGTGCTCGCCGTCGTCGCCATCTGGTTCGTGTGGAGCCTGTTCCGCCGGCTTTGGCACAGCCCTCAGGCCATGGGCCGCTGGTATTCCTTCCGCAAGAACCGCAAGGGCTATGAATCGCTCTCGCGCGGCATCATCGCCGCGGGTGCGGGCGATGCCGCGGCCGCCGCCAAGCACGCGGCAATCGCCGGCAATGCGCTGGCCGACGAACCGCTGGTGAACGTGCTGGCCGCACAGGCCGCGCAATTGAAGGGCGACCGCGCCCAGGTGAAGCGCATCTTCGAGGAGATGACCAAGTCACCCGACACCGAGGCGCTGGGACTGCGCGGATTGTTTTCCGAAGCGCGCCAGGCGGGCGACGTTGCCGCCGCGCGCCGCCATGCCGAGCGCGCGCTGGCACTGAACCCGCGTCTTTCCTGGGCGTCCACCGCCGTGCTGCAATTGCAGTCAGGCGCCAAGGACTGGAACGCGGCGACGGCCACGCTGGTGCAGCAGACCAAGTCCGGCCTCATCCCCCAGGCCGAAGGCTACACCAAGCAGGCAGCGATGCTGGCGGCGGAAGCCCTGCAGCTGGAGGACAGCGACAAGCCGCGCGCCCTTGAATTCGCACTTCGCGCCCACAAGCTGGACCCGGCGCTGGTGCCAGCGGCGCTTGTTGCGGCGCGCGTGCTGGTCACCCAGGCCTCGACGCGCAAGGCGTCCAAGATGCTGAAGGAGACGTGGATCCTGTCGCCCCATCCCGACCTGGCGGACGTGCAGGCCCATCTCATTCCCGGCGACGGGCCCGATGCCCGGCTGGACCGGGTGCGCGAACTCCTCAAAGAGGACAAGGGCGGCCTCGAAGGGGCCGTGGCACTGGCCCGCGCCGCCACCCGCGCCCAGCGCTGGGACATGGCGCGCGATGCGCTGCAGCCCTATGTGGACAACCGCCCGCAGGCGCGCGTGTGCGCGCTGATGGCCGACATCGAGGACGCCCAGGGCGACAAGGGCCGGGCGCGCGAATGGCTGGCCCGCGCACTCACTGCGCCGCGTGACCCGATCTGGGTGTCCGACGGTGTCGCCAGCCCGCGCTGGACGCCGGTGTCGCCCGTTTCGGGCGAAATCGTGCCGTGCGAATGGAAGGCCCCCTTCGAGATGCCGGAGCAGCTTGAGGCCGACAGGCCTGCCGCCACCACCGCCACCGCCGCCATAGCAGCCCCGGAAACGACCATCGACAGCGAGCCCATGACGCTGGAGGCGCCCCGCATGGTGCAACACCAGCGCCCGCCCGACGACCCCGGCCTGCCCGAGGATTTCGACACACCGCCAGGCTCCCGGCAACCCGCCGCAGGCTGAAATTTTTCTCCTCCGGCCCCGGTTGCGGGACCGGCCGAAATACCCTATACCCCGCGCCGTCTGGCAGGCCGCTTTAGCTCAGTTGGTAGAGCACCGCATTCGTAATGCGGGGGTCAGGTGTTCGAGTCACCTAAGCGGCACCAGTTCTCCTAAAACCATCGTCTAGCAGCAGTTCGCCGGCGTCCGCGTACGTACATATTTCGCTTTTATTTCATACTCTTATGTGTCGCATGCTTTAACCCTGGCTTGCGTCCAGTCCCCAGGCGTTCGCCGGAATTCACCCAGATCCGCCATACTTGTCGGTACGAGTGTCGGTACCGAAGTTTTGATTGTCGGTATTTCTGGTGTATCCTTACCCCATGATCGGAAACACATTTCCTCATGAGGCAATGGTATGGCTGGCCAAATAGCAAAGCTGACTGACCTCAAGCTTCGAAGCATCAAGCCAACTCAAAAAATCCAGA
>CAMDBX010000100.1 GCA_945889445.1 Rhizobium sp. Q54 | reverse complement strand
GTCCCTACCGCAAATCAAATCCGGACGTAGTGATGATGGAGTCCTCCGAGCAATGGGGTGGGCTGGTGGCGCAACGCGATGATTTCCGTTTGCAGATCTGCCCGTGATCGGAAGAAATCTGCAATCGTGCCCCAGATCAGTCTGAGAATGTCAACGATGCCCCTAAAACATCGCCCAATATCGGCCCATTGGCGAGTCAGATTCGATTTGCGGTAGGCACAGGCCGCAATGCTGGGCAATGGTGTTCTCCTACTGTTGCGCGTGGTTGGCATTCTTCTAGGTCGGTCTGAAGCTCTCAATGACCTCCCAAGATTCACTTCGACTCGCGAAGCCATCAACAGCACACTGCTAATCTCTAACCGAACAAGCCGGATACCGATCCTTCCACGGCAACTCCTCTTCAAGCAGCAGCGCGGCCTGAATAAGACGTTCCTCCTCCGCAAACCTGGCAACTATTTGGATTCCCGCGGGGAGCCCCTGGTCAGTCGAGTGAACCGGTACCGAGATCGCGGGATGGCCCGACGCATTGAACACCGCCATAAATGCGTCGATGCGGTTCATCGATCTGTCCCACCGTTCAGCATCGACTTCGCCAGCCGGGTCGCAGTTGAGTTCACCGATTCGAGGGGCTGTCGACAGACATGTAGGCGTGACGAACAAGTCATAATTCTGGAAGAACTGACCAACGATTCGATTGGTGTTGTCGATAACACCGAGTGCGTTCATCAGACCATCAAGGGTGAGTTTCTTTCCGCGACGGTAATAGGCCAATATTGAGGATTGAATATTGTCGCAACTTGGTTGGCGACCAAAATTTTTGGCTAGTGCATCAATCGAATGCACAATATTGCAGCACCAGACGTCGAGAATGGCTGATGAAAAGCCACTGTAATCGAATCTCGGCATGGCCTGCTCCACAGTGTGCCCATGCGCCTCGAATACCCGGATCGTCTTATGGAGCCCATGGAGCATCTCGGGGTTGACGCTATCGCCGGACCAGGGTGCTTCAGCAAAGGCGACACGAAGACGCGCCATTGACGTCCTCATGCTGTGGGTGAAAGAGCCAGCTGTTACTTCCATGCCATATGGATCGCCTGGCTCTCGACCCTGGCACACATCCAGGGCAAGCGCGCAGTCGCGGACCGATCTCGTGACTACAAAACTGACTGACAGTCCCACAAGGGGATCAGCTCTGAAGGGCATTTGTGATATACGGCCACGTGAGGGCTTCAGACCGACGAGGCCGCAATGCGCAGCTGGGCTACGGATAGAACCTCCTGCGTCAGTTGCCGTGGCAATGGGTACGGCCCGAGCAGCCACCATTGCACACGATCCACCACTCGATCCACCAGGGGTGCGATCAAGATCCCAGGGGTTTCGCGTAATCCCGGCGATCCGGCTCTCCGTCACGGTGGCCATGCCGAATTCAGGAGTGGTAGTCCTGCCGAGTACAACGGCGCCCTGCCGCTTGAGACGTCCCGGCAGGCAATCCGTGTAGGGAGCGACGAAGCCTCGCGCCAATTCGCTGCCCATCTCCAGTTTCCGTCCCGCATCGGCGAGTAGATCCTTGTTGAGGATGGGAACGCCCGCAAACACACCAGTACGCGGCACCTGCCGGCGTAGCCGATCGATAAGGTCCGGGAAGATCTCAACAACAGCGTTAAGGCGAGGATTCACCTTTTCGATTGCATCTATGGCCGATAAAGCAAGTTCTAAAGATGTGATCTCACGCCTTCGTACGAGTTCAGCCAGCCCTGTTGCGTCGTAGCCTGCATATTCGGAAGGTCTCACCGCCGCTACGGCTTATCGCGTTTATTGGACGTCCTTCGCATAGATGTAGCGATAGTTCAGCGGTGTGTCGAAGGGATCAACAAACACGCTCGGGTCTGCACCAATCCGGTCGGAATGGAACGTGATATGCTTCTCATTGTAGACCGGAGCCCACGGAGCATCCTTCATGACATCCCGGAAGATGGATTGCCATTCTGTAATGCGCGCTGCTGCCTGATCGGGTTTTGTCATCGAATCCGCTTTTGCGGCCCGCGCGTCTATTTCCTTGTTGCAGTATTTGGCCCAGTTCCAACCACCCTCCGACGTACCAGCACAGCCTAGGATCGCGGAGTAGAAACCTGCGGGATCCGGAAAATCCGTCAACCAGCCCATCCCGCCCGACCAGATCATGGGTGCCTTGCCGGATCCACCGGCCCCGATTACTTCACCTTGGGCGAGTGAGCGTATCTCGGCCTTGATGCCGATGGCGGCGAGGTCCTGTTGGATCGCCTGCGCGATACGAGGATGCGGATCAACGTTCATCGCGTAGAGTTCCGTGTCAAATCCGTCAGGATATCCAGCATCGGCGAGCAGCTTCTTTGCCCTTTCGATGTCATCGCCATAGCCCTTGTATTCCGGATCATATCCCGGCATCGCCGGAGGCAGAACCTGGAAGGTTGGGTTGGCCCGGTTATTAATGAGGCGAACAATCCGGTCACGGTTGACGGCCATGTTGACCGCTTGGCGGACTTCAACTTTATCGAATGGTGGTTGAGTAACGTTCATGGTGATAAAGGCAGTCTGAAGCCAGTCGCCCATCGCCACCAGGTCCTTTGTGGAGGGGTCAGTGGTAACTGCTGCGAACTGCGCGGGCGGCACGCCGTCGCCAGCAACATCAATTTCCCCCTTCTTGAGACGAAGGACTGAGACGGTGGGATCCTGACCAAATTCGTATGTCAGTCGGTCAAGATACGGGACGCCGGAAAGCCAGTAATCCTTGTTGCGGTCCAGGATTACGTGCTGGCCCGGTATCCACTCGACGAATTTGAACGCGCCTGACCCGACAGGTTGTTTCCCCCAGTCGGCTCCTGCCTTCTCAACTTCCTCTCTAGGAACAACCGACGCAAAGTGAAGTGACATGGAATAGAGGAAGGTGGCATCGGCCCGGCTGAGTTTGATTTCCACAGCATCATCGCTCGGCGTCGATATACCTGAAAGCTCCGTTGCCTTGCCCGCGGAAAGTCCGTCGTACCCGACAATCGCACTGAAATAACCGCTACCCGGCGACTGGGTGGCCGGATTCACAGCGCGCTCGAGGGAGTACTTGACGTCGGCCGAGGTCAGCGGACGACCATTGTGAAACTTCACACCCTTGCGAAGGTTGAACGTATAGGTTTCTCCGTCTTCGGAGATTGTATACTTTTCCGCAAGCGATGGAACGAGTTCGACTGTGCCGGGCTTGTAGTCCATCAGCCTGTCGAAGATGCCGCGAATTGCAGCATAGTTCTGCAAGTCGTAGCCGACCTGGGGATCAAGGGTCGTGAAATCATTGTTGAAGGTGATGACCGCTGCTCCGCCCTGTTTGGGTTCAGCAAAAGACTGCTGGATGCCAAACTGCTGCATGCCAACAAGCATCGAAAAAGCAAACAATCCCGATAGCAAAGTCTTGCGCATAGCGTTCGCCCCCAAGTAATTAAGATTGCTGGATTCTATATCAGAAAGCGCCCACCAACAAGTGCCAACGATCGAATGTGGGGCCTTGCCACACCCGGGATTTTGACCGATAGACTTGGCGCTTCTTCGATGGCTACGGATTTCAGGCAGGTTCATGGGCGACACGTGGAAGCGCTTCCGCGGCGACAAGTTGGCGATAGTGGGTCTCGTGGTCATCTTCATCTTCGCCATGGCCGCCATCTTCGCCCCCGTCATTGCGCCCTATAACCCGACTGAACAGTTCTTCGACGGGCTGACGGATGAAGGCTCGCCCCTGCCTCCGGGCTGGCGTTTCTGGTTCGGCACCGACACCAATGGCCGCGACCAGTTCTCGCGCCTGCTCTTTGGCGCCCAGACCTCGCTGCTCATCGGCATCGTGGCCAACGGCATTGCCGTCACCATCGGCACCGCGCTGGGCCTCGTCGCCGGCTATATGCGCGGCTGGACCGGGGCCTCCATCATGCGGCTGACCGACCTGATGATGGCCTTTCCGCCGCTGCTGCTGGCCATCGCGCTGGCGGCAATCCTTAAGCCGGGATTGAACATCGTCATCCTCGTCATCGCGCTGGTGAACTGGGTGCAGATCGCGCGGGTGATCTACACCGAGACGGTCTCGCTCTCGGAGCGCGAATACATCGAGGCCGCACGCGCCCTGGGCGCCGGCAATGGCCGCATCCTGCTCCGCCACCTGCTGCCCCACCTGATCCCCACGGTCATTGTCTATGCCACGCTGGGCATCGCCACCACGGTGCTGCTGGAAGCCATGCTGTCCTTCCTCGGGCGTGGCGTGCAGCCACCCACCCCCGCCTGGGGCATGATGATCTTCGAAAGCCAGTCCTATTTCCTCAACGCCCCGTGGCTGGTCTTCATCCCGGGTGCTGCGATCCTCATCCTCGCGCTGGCCTTCAACCTGGTGGGCGATGGCCTGCGTGATGCCCTCGACCCCACCCGGCGCGGGAGGGGCTGATGCTGCACTACCTCGCTAGGCGCCTCGCCGCCTCGTTGCTGATCCTGCTCGGCGTCAGCATCGTCACCTTCGGCCTCACCTTCATGATTCCGGCGGACCCGGTGGCGATGATCGCCGGGCGCAACTCAACACCCCAGATGCGCGACAACATCCGCATCCAGCTCGGCCTCGACAAGCCCATCCCGGAGCAATATGCGCGCTACCTGGGCCGCCTCGTCACCGGCAACCTTGGCATGTCCTACGCGCGAAAATCCGAGGTGGGTCCGCTCGTCGTCTCGCGCCTTCCGCCCACGCTGCTGCTCATGCTGGGCGCCATCATCGCCGAACTGCTGATCGGCATCCCGGCGGGCATCTATGCCGCCACCCGCCGCGGCCGCTTTGCCGACAAGGCGGCCATGACACTGTCCTTCGTCAGCGTGTCCACCCCGCAATTCGTGCTGGGTCTCACGCTGCTCTATCTTTTCGCCTATCTCTGGAACTGGTTCCCGCTGGGAGGCTACGGCAAGCTCTCCAACCTCATTCTGCCCGCCCTTACGCTCGGCCTCGCGGGCGGTGGCTGGTATTCGCGCATGATGCGCTCCTCGATGATCGAGGTGCTGCGCAACGACTACATCCGGACAGCGCGCGCCAAGGGCATGAGCGAGTGGCGGGTGACCATGAAGCATGGCTTCCGCAACGCCATCCTGCCGATCGTGGCGATGATCGGCCTCGATGTCGGCATCTTCATGTCGGGCGTCGTGGTGGTGGAGAATGTCTTTGGCTGGCCGGGCATCGGGCAGCTGATGTGGCAGGCAATCCAGTCGCTGGACATCCCGGTGATCATGGGGGTGACCATCGTTGCTGCCTGCTTCATCGTGCTCGGCAACCTCATCGCCGACCTCGTGTCGCCGCTGATTGACCCGCGCATCCGCTTGCGCTGAGATAACATACACAAACGAACAAACGACAACAGGGAGAAGCTCGATGAAGAAACTGCTGATTTCGGCCGTGGCCGCGCTGGCCTTACTGGCTGCGGCCCCGCTCGCCATGGCGGACGCCCCCAAGCAGGGCGGCCAGGCAACGGTCACCTTCAACAACGACCTCACCACGCTCGACCCGCAGGTGGGCTATGACTGGCAGAACTGGTCGGTCATCAAGTCGATCTTCGACGGTCTGATGGACTACAAGCCGGGCACCACCGAACTCGTGCCCGACCTCGCCGAGAGCTACACCGTCTCGGATGACGGCCTTACCTACACCTTCAAGCTGCGTGACGGTGTCAAGTTCCACAACGGCCGGACCATGACCTCCGCCAACGTCAAGTATTCCTTCGAACGCGCGGTCAACCCCGCAACGCAGAGCCCCGGCGGCGGCTATTTCGGCATGATCGCCGGCTATGACGACGTGGTGGGCGGCAAGGCCACCACGCTGTCCGGCATCGAGACGCCCGACGACAAGACGGTGATCTTCAAGCTCACCCGCCCTGATGCCACCTTCCTGCACCTGATGGCCATCAACTTCGGCTACGTGGTGCCGAAGGAAGAAGTCGAGAAGGCGGGTGCGGACTGGGGCAAGAAGCCTGTGGGAACAGGCGCCTTCAAGTTCGTAGAATGGGTGCCCGGCCAGTCGATCAAGCTCGAGCGCAACAAGGACTACTTCCGCGCCGGCGTGCCCTATCTCGACGGCGTGACCTTCGAGTTCGGCCAGGATCCGACGGTGGCGGTGCTGCGCCTCAAGAAGGGCGAGATCGACATCGTGGGTGACGGCATTCCGCCCGCCCAGTTCGCCGAACTGATGGCCGACCCCGCCAACAAACCGCTGATCGCCGAGGGCGACCAGCTGCACACTGGCTACGTCACCATGAACGTCACCCAGCCGCCCTTTGACAATGTGAAGGTACGCCAGGCGGTGAACATGGCCATCAACAAGGACCGCATTGTCCGCCTCATCAACAACCGCGGCGTGCCGGCCAGCCAGGCGCTGCCGCCCGCCATGCCCGGCTACAACCCGGACAACAAGGGCTATGGCTATGATCCCGAGGGCGCCAAGAAGCTGCTGGCGGAAGCAGGCGTGGGCGAGATCAACACCGAGCTCTATGTCATGAACGTCGACCCGAACCCACGTATCGCCCAGGCGATCCAGCAGGACCTCGCAGCCGTCGGCATCAAGGCGGAAATCCGCTCGCTCGCGCAGGCCGAGGTGATTGCTGCCGGCGGCGCTGGCAAGGCGCCGATGATCTGGTCGGGTGGCATGGCCTGGATCGCCGATTTCCCGGATCCGGCCAACTTCTACTATGGCATCCTCGGCTGTGCCGGCGCCGTTGAGGGCGGCTGGAACTGGTCCAGGTATTGCAACAAGGCACTCGACGAGCGTGCCACCAAGGCAGACGCGATGGTGAAGGACAACCAGAAGGACGCCCGCATCACCGAGTGGAAGGCGATCTTTGACGACGTGCTGAAGGATGCGCCCTGGGCACCGATCTTCAACGAGAAGCGCTTCACCTATCATTCCGAACGCCTGGGCGGCGACGCCACATTGTTCACCGACCCGATCCATATTCCGGTGAACTACGACTACATCTACGCCAGGGACGCTCAGTAGGCTGATCAAACCACGCATGCTCCCTTCCCCCGCGGGGAAGGGAGCATTGTCATTGAGGGCACCATGACAAAACACGTCTGCAACCACACCATCCATGACCACCAGTGCCATTTCGGCTGGAACCGCGACAATCCGCCGGTCGTCCGCATCACGCCGGGCGAGACGGTGGAGTTCCACCCTATCGATTCCTCCGGCGGCCAGCTCAACGCCAAGTCGACACTCGCCGACCTGAAGGCGCTCGACTTCGGCAAGGTCAACCCCGTTGCCGGTCCCGTCTTCGTCGAAGGCGCTCAGCCCGGCGACGCCATCAAGGTGACGCTGCTCGACTTTGCACCCTCGGGCTGGGGCTGGACGGCCAACATCCCGGGCTTCGGCCTGCTGGCAGACCAGTTCAAGGACCCTGCCTTGCACATCTGGAGATATGACGCCACAACCATGGCGCCTGCCATGTTCGGTCCCGGCGGTCGCGTGCCTCTGAAGCCTTTTTGTGGCACCATCGGCCTCGCCCCGGCTGAGACCGGCACCCATTCCATCGTGCCGCCGCGCCGCATGGGCGGCAACATGGACATCCGCGACATGGCGGCAGGCACCGAACTCTATCTCCCCGTCGAGGTGGCGGGCGGGTTGTTCAGCGTCGGCGACACCCATGCCTGCCAGGGCGACGGCGAAGTCTGCGGCACAGCGATTGAAAGCCCGTGCTCGCTGCAGGCCAGATTTGATCTCGTCAAAGGTGCCAACCTCGCCTTTCCGCGCTTCACCACGCCCGGCCCTGTCTCCCGCCACCTCGACGTGAAGGGCTATGAGGTGACCACCGGCATCGGCCCCGATCTCATGGAAGGTGCCAAGGCCGCCGTCACCGGCATGATCGATCTTCTCTCGAAGCGCTACAACATGAACGCCGTCGATGCCTACATGCTGTGCTCGGTGTGTGGCGACCTGCGCATCAGCGAGATCGTCGACATGCCGAACTGGGTTGTCTCCTTCTACTTCCCGCGTGTCGTGTTTGAATGAGTGAACATGCCCTGCTCCGCGTCGATGGCCTGACGGTCGGCTTCAGCACGGAGCAGGGCCCGGTCCGCGTCGTGGAGGATGTCTCCTTCGAACTCAAGGCCGGGCACACGCTGGGCCTCGTAGGCGAGTCAGGCTGCGGCAAGAGCGTCACCGCGCAGACCATCATGCGCCTGCTGCCAAGCCCACCCTCACGCATCGACGCGGGACGCATCCTGTTCGACGGCAAGGACCTTGCCGCCGCCACGCAGCGCGAGATGCAGAAAATCCGCGGCGACCGCATCGGCATGGTGTTCCAGGAACCGATGACCAGCCTCAATCCCACACTGCGCATCGGCGAGCAGATCGCCGAACCACTGATGCTGCACCGTGGCCAGCGCCGCGCGGAGGCCGACGAGCAGGTGATCGGCGTCCTGAAACAGGTCGGCATCGGCAACGCCGAGCGCCGGTTGCTGCAATATCCGCATGAGCTTTCAGGCGGCCTGCGCCAGCGCGTGATGATCGCCATGGCCATCATCTGCAAGCCGAAGCTCTTGATCGCCGACGAGCCGACGACGGCGCTGGACGTCACCATCCAGGCACAGATCATGGAGCTCCTCAAGGCGCTGCAGAAGGAACTGGGCCTCGCCGTGCTGCTCATCACCCATGATCTCGGCATGGTGGCCGAGATGTGCGAGACCATCGCCGTGATGTATGCCGGCCGCATCGTCGAAACGGGGCGCACGGTGGATGTCTTCGCCAATCCGCACCACCCCTACACCTACGGCCTTCTCACCTCATCGCCGCGCCGCGCCCGGAAGGGCGAACGCCTGCCCTCCATTCCCGGCCTCGTGCCGCCGCCGGGAGCGCGCGGGCAGGGCTGCAGCTTCGCCGCGCGCTGCCCCAATGTACTGGAACGCTGCCGCATCGACGCGCCGCCGCTGATTGCCCTGGGCAAGGATGCCGCCGCCTGCTGGAACCCCGTGCCATGACGCCGCTGCTCGAGGCCCGGGGCCTCTCAAAGTTCTTCCCCGCGCGCGATGGCAAGGGCCTCGTCCGCGCCGTCAATGACGTGAGCCTGTCGCTGGCCGAAGGCGAGACGCTGGGCATCGTCGGCGAGTCGGGCTGCGGCAAGTCCACGCTCGCCCGCATGCTCATGCGGCTGATCGAGCCCTCCGGGGGCAAGGTGCTGTTCCAGGGCGAGGACCTGCTGTCGCTCTCGCGCGCTGCCATGCGTCAGAAGCGGCGCGACATCCAGATCGTGTTCCAAGACCCCTATGCCTCGCTCGACCCGCGCATGAACATCGCGCAGATCATTGCCGAGCCGCTCGACATCCACGGCATCGGCAGCACGGCGGAGCGTGCCGCAAAGGTGAAGGACCTGATCGCGCTCGTCGGCCTCGACCCGGCCTCGGCCACGCGTTACCCGCATGAATTCTCTGGCGGCCAGCGCCAGCGCATCGGCATCGCGCGCGCCATCGCACTCGAACCTCGACTCGTGGTGCTCGATGAACCGGTCTCGGCACTCGATGTGTCGATCCAGTCGCAGATCCTCAATCTGCTCGACGATCTCAAGCTGCGGCTGCGGCTCTCATACGTCTTCATCTCGCATGACCTGTCGGTGGTGCAGCATGTGAGCGACCGCGTGGCGGTGATGTATCTCGGTCGCATCGTCGAGGAAGGCCCAGCGGACGCCGTGCTCGGCGCGCCGAAGCACCCCTACACCCAGGCGCTGATCTCCGCCATTCCGGAGATCGACTCGACGCGCCGCAAGACACATGTGCTGCTGCCCGGCGATCCGCCGAACCCCGAAGACGTCCCGCCCGGCTGCGCCTTCAACCCGCGCTGCCCCATCGCGCAGGAAATTTGCCGGCGTGATGAGCCGCCCTTGCGGAGTTCCGGCGCGTCCCGCGCGCGCTGTCACTTCGTGGATGAGGCCTAGCGCGCATGCACGACGTCTTTGCCGCAACGCGGCAGCTGATCGCGACGGGCTGAGGCGGCGCGTCGCAGCACGCGCATCCCTATCCTGCGCTCTGGTGCTCTTGGCACGCTTGCCGCTGCGCGCGGCCTGGACGATAGTCGCGCGGCAATGACCCGACTGACCCCCAAGCACCGCATCCGTTCCTCCAGCGCCGAGGAGCTGAAGTCTGCCGCGCGCGGTCCCTTCATCTCGCCAAGCTGGAAACCTTCAATGTGCTGTCGGGCGAGGGGCTCGAGCGCAACGCCGACACCATCCTAAGGAAAACGGGAATGGAGTTTCACGGCGATCCCGAGATACTCAACATCTTCCGTGAAGCCGGCTGCAACGTGCAGGACACGCGGGTGCGCTTCGACCCGGGCTTCTGCCGCAGCACCGTGCGGGATTCGAACCCTGTGAATTCCTGGTGTTAACAAGATCAATGGGTTACAAGCAGAGAGAGTTGGCTGCCAGGCTCTCTCCCTCCGCCATTTAGCCCTCGGGCAAATGTCTCTCTCCGAAATCTGAGCTTCGAAAATCCCCTGTATTTGCGGGCTTCCTTGCGAAAAGCTTCTGACTGCCGCAATGGCGGCGGGGCCGATTTTGGTCTCTCTCAGCCCCATATTCTCCAAACTTCATGACTGCGCGGAAAAAGTACGGCGGCGATAAACCATTGATTGTAATGATTATTTTCTGATGGTCGTTGCCGTACTTTGGTTGGTCCAAGCGGCAGCCGAAAGGGCTGCGGATCGAACCTGAACAGTCAATGGGCTCGTCGCAGAAACCATGTTGTGCTGTCTTCAACAGCGTTTCACCTAATTCCTGTCAGGCTCAGTTGCGCCGAGACTCACTTCCTTGAAGGCTGCCGCAACGCTCTTGCCCTGGCTTTGCAGCACCTCGACCTGCCACAGCTTCGTGATGATCTGCTCGGCTCCCAACCTCTTCTTCGGCATAGACGTCCTCCTTTCCAGGCTATCTTCTCTCAATTCGACTGGTTCAGAAAATGCCGGTCAGGTCACTCATCAATGAGTTGCTGAAAATGTCCCAAAGGTGTGTAGTCAATCGAGGTCCGACGACGAAAGCTAGAGAACCGTTTCATGGCGCTCGGTGCAGGTGAAGTCAGTGGTCTTTAGCGTCTTCACTATGAACCGTTCCGGGATTGCCGGACACTTGACGGCTTAAGTTATGCGGCCATGGGCAGCTTGTCCATGGCAGTCGTCGATGCGTAATGTTTCGATACGGCCTTAGCAGGCGGGATGTTGCCGATGGGTTCGAGAAAGCGCCTGTGATTGAATCAGTCGACCCATTCTAGTGTTGCGAACTCGACGGCCTCGAAGGAGCGCCAGGGTCGGGGTGTTCAATCCTAAATGGAGGGCAACAGCACGAAGAAGGCTATCCATCTCCTCGCAGCCGCGCTCGATCCACTCCGCCGTGTGGCGTCTCACGTGGTCACCGTGTTTGATGGTTCCAGGTTTGCCATTTCTCAGATGCCGTACTGGCTTCGAGATGAGAGGCGAAATCGATCTTGCGCCAAGATTTATCTTCGTTAGCTTTAAAGTGAGATCAAGTCTGGAGCACAGCTATGAAGATTGACGAACGGCAGGAGTATGGAATTACTGTTGTGACTTTGGAAGGACGGCTCGACAGTTCGACGTCCGGAGAAGTGATGGATCGACTCAGTGGCCTCGTGAACGCTGGTGCCACTAGGATGGTCTTAAACCTGAAGGAACTGACCTACATCAGCAGTGCTGGTCTCAGAAGTATTCTGGTCGCGGCGAAGCTGACAAAGTCTCTCAGCGGTCAGATGCGTATGTGTGAAGCGAATGACTCAATCTCTCAAGTTCTTGAAACTTCGGGATTTTCTAATCTGATTAAAGTTGACTCTCAAGAAGAAGAGTCCGTCAAGGCGCTCGCCGACATCGCGTAGAGCACGACTGAGCTCAGGCACCCTCGTTAGCAGACTAGTTGTCCACCTGTCTAATCCCTAAACAGGACCCTGAGGCGGGCGCGGCGAGGACAAAGATGACGTGGCGTATTCATTGGAACGGAAAGCTGCCGTGCTGGGGAAGATGTTACCGCCGAACAATGTTCCCCTGCAGCAACTGTCGCAGGAAGAAGGGATATCGAAGGTAAGCGCCGTCTAAGCCCCATAGAGTTTCCGGTTGCAGACTGAGGGGAGCCAGTCGCGAAGCGTTTGGCGGTCCATGCCCCCGATCCGGGCCGCATCATCATAGCTCAAACCTTCCAACACCGCCGCCAGCGATAGAAGCCGTCTGCTGTGATTTTTGTTCCGATACTGCTCCGCCTACCGGCGAAGTTCACGTGCCGAGAAGTCCGTCCGTAAGGGTACTGCTGATGGCATGGCGCAATTCCTACTCGCGCCTGATGAATCAGAACTCCTACTTCAGGGGAATCCCCGTAAGTCAGACCCGAGAGCCTTTGGTATCACGCCAGCGTGCGCCCGACGGCGCTTTCCAGGATCGCCCAAGCTTCTTCGCCATAGGTGCGTTTCCACTCGGCATAGAACCCTGCCTCGCGCAGTTTGGCCTCAAAGGGGGCGGGATCGGGCTCGTTGAAGGTGAAACCGTTTGCTTCAAGTTCTGGCCTCAAAGAAGTGTTCAGTTTTGCCAGATCTGCACGCTGGTTCATTCCGGCGGCGTTGAAGTGCTTGCTTATAGTCTGCTGAAGATCCTCGGGCAGGGCAGCCCAGGCACGCTGGTTACCCAACAGCCAAAACCCATCCCACATGTGATTGGTGACCGAGCAATATCTCTGCACCTCCCACAGCTTTGCGACCTTGAGGATCGACAGTGGGTTTTCCTGCCCGTCCACGATGCCGGTCTGCAAAGCCGAATAGACCTCCGCGAAGTTGATCGAGGCCGGGGTGGAGCCAAAGGCTTTGAACATCGAGGTCCAGAGCGGCGACACCGGCACCCGGATCTTCAAGCCTTGAAGGTCGGCAGGCGTTTCAATTGGTTTGGTCGAGGTGGTGATCTGCCGGAACCCATTGTCCCAGATCGTGTTCATCACGACGAGACCGATATCTTCGATCTGACCGCGTGCATAGGCTCCTAGATCGCCGTCCATCGCATTCCAGACGGCATCATAGTTCGGAAAGGCAAAGCCGATCCCATTGATTGAGGCGTTGGGAACAAGCGTCGACAGGATCAACGGCGACAAGAGGAAGAACTCCACCCTGCCTTCCCGTAGCTGGCCCAGCACGTCGGTGTCAGCACCCAGTTGGTTCGACGGGAAAATCTGTATGTCGATGCGCCCGCCGGATTCCTCGAGGATCGCGGCGGCGGCTTCGGCGCCGCGTATGTTGCTGGGGTGGGTCAACGGTTGGTTGTTGGCGAATTTATAGGTGAACTCGGCAGCCCGAGCGTCGACGCGACGCACAAAGGGTGCGGCGAGCAGGCCGGCGGATGCGGTTGCACTTATCAAGGCGGTGCGGCGGGTTATGGTCATAAGAGTTCCTCCTAGGGATGTGCCGAACTCTATTGAAAATACCAAGAATTGCGATGCTGGTTGAACGTTATGCGGCATCAGCGAGGCGGTCAACCGCCGGGGTGACGGTTTGAACGTTACGATGGTTTTGAAAGGTGTATGAGCCGTTGTGCTTGCCACATGCCGAGGTGATCGTTGAGGTTACGGATCACCCCGGGAGACGTGATCCGCATATCGTTTATACTCGACAGGCCGCCACCGGCAACAATCCGGAGTTCTCCAAGGAGATGGCCCGCCGCCTCCTGCGGATCCGCCTCGACACCCATCTCGAGCGGCCCCGGCAGCGCGCCGAATTCCGCCACCCGGATCTCAACACCTGGGTGCGCGCCAATCTTACTCTGAATTTCTATATCGACCGGGACATCCCCCTTCAAGAGATTGTATTTCAAGTCATCGCCGCTAAGGTCTGCTCTGGCTAAGGTTTACGCTAGGGGCACCAAATGGCAGATACAGAAGCTGGCAATAACTTTGTCCGCTATGAACCGGACGAGAAGGCACCGCATCCGCTCGCGGCCGCCATGGCGGCACAGACTGTGGTGCTGATCCTTGCGGGAATCATGATCACGCCGTTGGTGATCGCACGCACCGCCGGGCTGAACGAGCAGGACACGTCCTGGCTGGTTTTCGCGGCACTCGTGGCGGCGGGCCTGTCGACCTGGTTGCAATTGATCCGCAAGGGTCCGATCGGTTCGGGATACACGCTGTTTGTGGGCTCCAACGTGGCCTTCATCGGGGTCGCCGTCACGGCCGTGCAACAGGGCGGACCGGCAGCGCTCGGTATTCTCGGTGCGCTGGGCGCCCTCAGCACCTTCGCGTTCACACGCTGGCTGCCACTTCTGCGCCGCGTGCTGACGCCGGCGGTTGGTGGCACGGTGCTGATGCTCATGGCGCTCAGCGTGGGCCCCGTGATCTGGAAGATGCTTATGAAACCGGCGGGCGGCGCAGAATTGACGGGCGGTGACGGACTGATCTTTCTGGTGACGCTTGTAGGCATCACGCTGATCCTGATCTTCGCCAAGGGCATGCTCAGGCTGTGGGCAGCCTTGATCGGCGTTTTGGTGGGAAGCGCGGTGGCCGGGGCCATCGGCCACCTCGACGTTTCGCGTGTTATGGCAGCGCCGTGGGTTGGCATGCCGGGGAGTTCCTGGCCCGGCATCTCTGTCAACTGGGACATCCAGTTCTGGAGCCTGCTGCCTGCCTTCGTGTTGATCAGCCTTGTGGGTTGCATGGAAACCTATGCAGACGGCATCTCGGTGCAGCGCATCGCGCACCGCAAGCAGCGGCCGATCGATTTCCGCGCGGTGCAGGGTGCCGTCAACGCGGATGGCCTCGGCAGCATGATCGCGGGCATTCTGGGTACGGTGCCGAACACGGTGTTCTCAACCTCCGTGGCGGTGGGCGAAATCACCGGCGTCGCCTCCCGACGGGTTGGTGCATGGGGCGGCCTATTCCTGCTCCTGCTCGCCTTTTCCCCCAAGGTCGCGGCAGCCGTGGCGGCCATTCCGAGTCAGGTGGCAGGTGCCTACATACTGATCCTCGTCGTGCTCATCTTCGGGCATGGCATCAGGCTTGTGACTGAAGAGGGCATGGGTTTCGAGCTGGGGCTCGCCGTCTGCCTGAGCTTCTGGATCGGTCTC
>CAMDBX010000099.1 GCA_945889445.1 Rhizobium sp. Q54 | reverse complement strand
AGAATGGTGAAACGTTGTTGACGACTGCACAGGATGATTGCTGCGACGATCCCATCGACTGTTCAGCTTCGATCCGGAGCCCTTTCGCATGCCGCTTGGACTAACCAAAGTACGGCGACAACCATCATAAAATAGTATTTCCAATCAATGGTTTATCGCCACCGTACTTTTCCCGCGCAGTCAGGTGGTTTGGAGAATATCGGGCAAAGAGAGACCAAACTCGACCGGCCCGCCATTCCGGCAGTCAGGAGCTTTTCGCGAGGAAGCCCGCAAATACTGGGGATTTTAGGCGCTCAGCTTTCGGATAGAGAGCTTTGCCCAAGGGCTAAATGGCGGAGGAAGAGAGCCTGGCAGCCAACTCTCTCCGGTCCTAAACCATTGTTTTTGCTGGGCATGGAAATTCGCAGGGTTCGAATCCCGCGCCGGGATGCGAACGTACTTCGCCGGACTATTGGAACCCTTCACCGCCAAGCCACACCATTCCGTCCCAACCATTCGAAGTCTCTGACCGAGATGCGAACTGCCCATCATTCACAGAACGGGCAAGCTAATCGCGCTGCGCATTCAGGTTACCGTCGGTTTCTGCAGTCGTAAGCAGCCTGACCAAGCGGCTGATCCGCTCCGTGACGACTGAACCGGCCCACACGGGCGTTGTAAAATCCACGTTCAAGTCCGTGGACCAAGGGCGCATGATGAGCCGCTTGTCAGGCCCCAGGTCGCGTACGAGTGTCAGCTCAGGCAGCTGCCCACCCGAGAACCGTGGCACGACCGCCACGGAGGCCGGATCGATACCGGGTGCGACGAAGGAAAGCGCGGTGACCAGAGTAAGCGGCTGCGCTCTGTGCCAGCCCCCTTGCTCCAGTTCCGCGGCAAGAGCGTCAAGATTTCCCGCGCACTGGATGATCAGCGGTTCCCCGGTCTCCCCGAATAGATCCACGCGCCATGGCCGTTCATGATGTTCCTCAATATGTGGTGTTTTGTGGGAATGCCGGGCGGGTGACTCAATCAGACCGAAACAACCAAAACTTGCAAAATTACTACAAATTATCACTCGCGTCAGGCGCTTGAAATACAATGATTTTCTGCGTATTTCGGCAACTTGTTTATTGGGTATTCCAGAATTGACTTCCCCCCAACGAGGGCTCTCATGACTGACGAGTGCGTCCGAAAGCTCGACTGGCCTCGCCACCTTGAATTTGGTCGGGCCAGCAAAAGTGCGCCGAATTGACCGGGATGAGCCAATGCAGTTTTTCGATCTTCTTCAATCCTTGAGCCTTTTCTTGCCGGACAACCCGAGCGCTGTTTGGCTCTTTACGGACCTAGACGAAGTCAACGCGATTTATCCCATCGTCGATTCGGCACTGCGGCAACGGCCGACATACAAGCTGATCATCGCCGCGCCCCAGCATCAGGTAATGGAACTTCGGCGGCGGCTTCCACATGAGCAGATCGTGGCACTTACACCGCAACCTCAAAGAATCAGACCTGCGCAATACTCAGGTGCGGCACTTCAGATTCTGGGCGCCAAGTATCACCACCTGTCAGTAGCCTTGTCTCGCAGCCTCAGGGTTGAAGAGGACTTCGATGCACAATCCGTTCTCCGACTCCTTCCTGCGTCGGCTTTGCCTAAAGCAAAATCGGATGATGGGATACCGGAGCCATACTTGGTCAGAGTCCTCGCAGGCTCATCGATCGCGCAGTTGGATGACCTTTCGCTTCAGTTGGACACTCCCCAGCACATACTGTGCCTGGGAAATGGGCCTTCTTCAGAGGACTCGCGTTTGCAAAGCACTTTCCATGACTGCCTGTTTCGCGTGAACTGGACTTGGCGCAGTCGCGGCCTGTATTTAAATCCAAGTCTGGTGTTTACGGCTGATGCCGGTCTTCCCTTCGGATCCCCGGGACCGATCGTTGCGTATCCAAGCCGAACACAAGGATTGCCGATCATTAGGCGCCACTGCCTACTGCTGCGCCCACCCCGCAAGGGCTACCTTTTTGCGGACGAAATCATTCCAGCTCTAAGAGACCGAAGAGAACTCATTGCTCCGAGCAACGGCGCAATCATGATCGCCGTGGCCGCAGCCCTGAAACCAGAGCGTATCATCATAGCAGGCATCGATCTCTACTCCCATGATCAAGGCCGATACCCTGGCGATAAGGACGCCGTCGACGGATATTCACGCGACCACAGCCGCACCATAGATGTGGAGTTCATCCGCTCAGCTCTGAGTTCCTATAAGGGCAAACTCGAGATTCTAAGCGAGGGCTTAACGCAAGAACTGAGCACGGCCAAGGCTTGACCGCGGCTGGCGTCGCCGACTTAGGCCCGGCGAAGGCCGATAACATTGCTGGCGGCCAGCTCGTGCCGCGTCAGACTCTGCCAGTCCTTGGGAAGACTGGAATCCCAGTCGAAGAAGTCTTCGACCAATCTCTGCCGTTCCAATACTGGCAGCTCGGACATGGGGGGCAATACGCGGCGCCATTCCGAATCATCCAGGACTTCTGCAATGACGGCCTTGGTCGACGGAATGAAAGGTCGGCGAGAGAGGATCATGTCTCCCGAAAGAAGATGCGGCAGGGTTCCACGGCGATCGAATGCCGTCGGCAAGTCCACCATCGCCCGCAATAGACGCGGCATGACGTTGGCAAGCCCGCAAATCGTGCCGCGAGCCCCGGTTTGAAGCACTTCCGGCAAATGTATTTCGCTGCCGGTGAAGATCGACAGATGCGAGAAGCGGCGAACCAGATCCTGGGTGAAGTCCAGATCACCGCCAGAGTCTTTTACCCCTGCGATGATGCCCTGATATCGCTCATCCAGCCGGCGGACAACCTGAGGCGTGATCGGTACGCCACATATATCGGGGAAATGATACAGGAGAAGTCGCAGGCGAAAGTCCGAGACCTGCTCAATGACAGCTTCATAGAAGCGGAAAGCGCCATCTTCCGTAATGCCACCACGATAGACGCATGGCGGCATCAACAGCACACTGGCAACTGCACGGTCAACGGCATGTGACGTGAGCTTCACGACATCGGGGATTGCAAGAGCCCCGGTCGACACGACAATCCGGCCAGGCTCGATACCTGCTGCGATCATTCCGTCGAGAGTTTCCGTACGGTCCGCGACAGAAAACTCCGAGCCTTCGCCAGTTGTACCGAACAGCGCGATGCCGTCGCAACCCTGCTCAAACAACATCCGGCTGCGGGCGACAAGCCGCCGAAGATCCGGCCGGAATTGCTGGGTAACGGGCGTGGTGATTGCAACCACAAGGCAATTGGTCTTCGGGAGGCCGTCCACTGGGATCTCTTTTTTCGGCGGTTTATCCAGCAAACAGCATTTCAAGGATTAATTGCCGATTGTCAACATTCTGCTTGACGAGGGCGGGCGCTCGTTGGAGCATCGCCCAAGAACCGGGAAGAAGCCTCAAGAGCCGCCAAACTCAATTTCCGGACATCAAGGGAGTGAAAACTTATGGACAGTTTCGTAAAGTCGACTTTCAATCAGAAGCTTGGCCGCCGGAGTTTTGTCGCGGGCACCGCAGCGCTTCTGTCTACCGGCATGATGACCGGCCAGGCAGCGGCCGCAGCAAAGGTCATCCGGATCTCCACGCCTGGTACTGACACCGAATGGCAATCGAAAGCCCTCGTGGCATTCAAGGAGGCCCTGGAGAAGGCCATGCCCGGCGCTTTCGATGTCCAGATCCACTACAACGGCACGCTCTTTGCCCAAGGCACAGAGATAGAGGCCATGCAACGCGGCAATCTCGAAGTCGCATTAACTTCGCCCGCCGACATTGCGGAACTCATTCCGGAATACTCCATCCTCACGACCGGATATCTCATCCGCGACCCAGCACATCTCGATGCGATATATGATGGGGACATTGGCAAGGAGCTCAAGGATAAGGTCGCCGTCAATCTGGGCCTTCAGATTCTCCGTAGTCAGTACCTCGGCACCCGCCACGTCATCCTGCGTGCACCCCGCACCGTGAATGTGCCAGCAGACATGGCCGGCGTGAAACTCCGCATGCCCGGATCGAAAGCCTGGCAGTTCCTTGGTAACGCTCTTGGTGCCAACGCCACGCCACTGGCCTTCGAAGAAGTTTACCTGGCTATGCAAACGGGCACGATCGATGGTCTTGAAAACCCATTGCCCGATGCCATTTCGGCAAAGTTCTATGAGGTATCGAAGCAAGTTGTGCTCACCGGGCATCAGGTCGCCAATGTGTTCTTCACGATGGCGAAGCCTTTCTGGGACTCGCTCAGCGACGCAGAGCGCACGGCCATCCTTGCGGCGGAAGATGCAGCCAAGAAGCTCAACGATGATGGTGTTCTTGCCACCGAAGCCGATGGGAAGGCCTTTTTTGAAGCTCATGGCAATACCGTAACAAGTCCAGATGTGGCTGCATTCCGGACACAAGTGCTCGACAAATTCCTGAACTCGGAATTTGCCAAGTCCTGGCCTCCCGGGCTGCTTGACCGCATCAATGCCGCGGGCGCCTGAACTGGCATGAAGACACAGCTCCTCGCGGGCTGGAGAAATCTGACTGAAGGGGTGGCGGCGTTGGCGTTCGCGCTGATGTTCGCTGCCTTCATCGTCCAGATTTTCAGCAGATATGTGCTGAACGCTCCGGTCTCCTGGTCCCTCGAACTTTGTGCGATTGCCTATGTGTGGGTCGTATTCTGGTCCTGCGGCCTGCTCGTCTGCGAGCGTCAACAGATTGTGTTTGACGTGATCTATCAGACCTTCCGCCCAAAAGCGCGGCGATGGCTGGCCATCGCAAACACCAGCGCACTCGGCCTCATCTTTCTTGCAGCACTTCCTGGCACGATTGACTACGTCTGGTTTCTACGTCGGCGCGACTCCATGATTCTGCAAATCCCGATGCATCTGGTCTATGCCTGCTTTGTTATCTTCATGATTGCAGTTGTGGTGGGTTCCGGTCTTCGTGTGAAATACCTGCTGGGCACTGACTGGCGAAAGCAACTCTAGAGGACCCAGCCGATGAGCGTTGCAGCCTGGGTCATGTTCATCCTGTTTTTTGCTTGGTCATTTATGGGCATGCCGATCGGCCACGCGATGATCGCGTCAGGCATTGTCTACTTGTTCATGACCAACCAGGACATTGGCCTCGTTGCTTCGCAGAGTCTGAACGGGCTCTACGGAAGTTTCGTCCTTCTCGCAGTCCCGCTTTTTATACTTGCCGCAGAGATTATGAACGCGGGGAAGATGACAGATCGCCTTTTTGGTTTCGCCAATGTGCTCGTCGGGCGGATGAAGGGCGGCTTGGCTCAAGTCAACATCGTGGCCAGCGTGATCTTCTCCGGAATGAGCGGATCTGCGCTCGCCGATGCCGCGGGGCCTGGCAAGCTGGAAGTCGATATGATGGTCAAGGCCGGTTACAAGCCGGGCTTTTCAGCGGCTCTTTCCACGACATCCGCGATCATTGGTCCGATCATTCCACCCTCCATTCCGATGGTGATCTATGGAGTTGTCTCCAACACCTCCATCGGCTTTCTTTTCATCGGAGGGGTAGTACCCGGTCTTCTGTTGGCGCTCGCACAAAGCCTGATCGTGTTCGTGATGGCGCGCTACAAGGACTTTCCCGTCGAAGCCAAGCCTACTTTGAAGGAGGCGACAAGAACCACCCTGGATGCCTTGCCGGCGTTGTTCTTGCCTTTCATCATGCTGGGCGGCATCTACTCCGGGGCGGTCACACCTACCGAAGCAGCGGCAGTCGCTGCCCTGTTTGCCCTTTTGCTCGCCTTCTTCTGGTACCGGACACTTACCATAAGGGATTTCTACGAGGTTCTGGTCAGTTCGGCGCGCTCGACCTCGATTGTCGCCATCACCATCGCAGGTGCCCTGGTGATGAACTGGATCGTCGCGTCCGAACAGATCCCGGAAGCGATTGGCCAGTGGATGAACTCGCTCGACATGTCGCCGGCCTTGTTCATGTTCATGGTCACAATCCTGTTCCTCGTCACTGGCGCATTCCTGGACACCATGCTCATGCTCTTGATCATGGTGCCGATGCTCATGCCCACAGTCATTGCCCTTGGAATCGACCCCGTCCATTTCGGAGTAACCTCCGTGGTCAACATGATGATTGGGCTGGTCACACCTCCCATGGGTGAGCTTGTCTTCCTGATCGCGGGCGTTTCGGGGATCAAGGTTGCCGACATCACAAAAGAGCTATGGCCTTTCCTGATTGTCTTGATCGCATTGCTGTTCGTTCTTGTCTACGTGCCGCAGATCACGCTCTGGCTGCCAATGAGGATGGGCTACGAACCTGCCGGAAGCTTCAATCTCTAGATTTCAATACGGGACGGAATATCGCAAATGGCCGCCATGAAAGATATCGTAAAGGGCACCGACCGCTATCGTCACTACATCAATGGTGAGTGGGTAGACTCGACCGTAAAGGAATGGATCGAAGTCGAGAACCCCGCAACAGGTGCCGTTATCGCATCGGTGCCGCGGGGCAGTTCAGATGATGCCGACCGTGCCGTCGTTGCCGCATACCAGGCCCAGCCCGCCTGGGAAGCCATGCCGCCCATTGCACGCGCGCAACTTCTGAAGGATCTTGCCCGCCTTATTCTCGAAAACCGTGAGCGGTTGGCGCGGCAGGTGATCGCGGAGCAAGGAAAGCCGCTCGGTGAGGCGCGTGGCGAAATAGAGGGTGCGGCACTTTATTTGAGTTATGCTGCCGAAGAAGCACGCAGGATCACTGGTGATATCATTCCATCCGACAATCCGGATGAGCAGATCTGGATCCAGCGGGTCGCACATGGCGTGGTGATTGCACTGACCGCGTGGAACTATCCCGCGGGCCTGATGTGCCGCAAGATGGGCCCTGCTCTCCTGGCGGGCAATACCGTTGTCATCAAATCTCATGAGGGCACTCCGACAACGGCTCTTGAGATTGCCCAGCTTTCCGCGCAGATCGGCTTTCCACGTGGCGTCCTCAATGTGGTGAGCGGAACCGGAGAGACGATGGGAACAGCCCTCGTCAAACATCCACTTTCGCGGCTTATCACCATGACCGGAAGCGTGAGAGCTGGTCGGGCAATTTTCCGCGACTCCGCAGAGGAACTCAAGATCCTCCGGCTTGAACTTGGAGGCAAGGCGCCATTCATCGTGGCAGAAGACGCGGACATCGGCGCAGCCGTTCGTGCGGCGGTGCTGTCTCGCTTCGAGAACTGCGGACAGATATGCATCTGCAACGAAAGAATGTACGTACACCGTAAGATCGCGCAAGAATTCCTCGATCGCTTTACGGCAGCGGTCAAAGCGCTGAAAGTTGGCGACCCGACAACGCTGGTCGATGTCGGCCCAAAATTCTCGGCGGCAGAACTAGAAAAGGTGGAACGAATGGTCGAGGTCGCAAGAAACCACGGCGCCGAAGTTCTGACCGGTGGGCGACGGTTGACTGATGGACCATTCTCACGCGGACACTGGTATGAACCGACTGTCATGACGGTCAACGACAATGCCATGAGGATCATGCAGGATGAGATCTTCGGGCCGGTAGTTCCAGTGATGATCGTGGGAGACTTCGATGAGGGGATGAGGCTGGCCAACGAGAGCCAGTATGGCCTCTCGGCATATGTCTTCACCAAGGACATGCGGCGCATGATGCGTCTTGTGCGGGAGCTCAAGTTCGGAGAGATCTATGTCAATCGGCCAGGAGGAGACGCGGTTCATGCCCATCACGCTGGAATGCGCCATAGCGGTATCGGTGGTGAAGACGGCAAGTATGGCCTAGATGCGTATTTCCAGAAAAAGACCATATATGTGAACTATGCTTAGCCCGACTATCGAGGTTGCGACGCGTAAGCAGTGTAGGCAGACGAGGCAAGCCAGCCCGCATCAATTGGTAGCGTCACGCCAGTGATGGCAGATGCCGCGTCCGAACAGAGGAACAAAATTGCTTCGCCGACTTCGGATGGCTCCACGAAACGTCGAAGTGCAGACTTTTCGATCACAAGCCTGGGATCGCGTTCTCCCTTCTCGATGCGAGCCTTCATTGCGGGTGTCATCGTATAGCCGGGCGCCACCGCATTCACGCGCACACCCTTTGGCCCAAGCTCCGCTGCCATCATTTCCGTCAGCATCTTGAGCGATGCTTTTCCCATCGCATAGGCGATCTGGCCCGATGGGCGGAAGGATGTCAGCGAGCAAAGATTGATGATCGTCCCACTGCCACGCTTTGCCATGTGAGTGGAAAAGGCCTTGTTCACCAAGAGAGTGCCACGCACATTCACGGCATGAATGCGATCAAATTCGCCTATATCGAGTTCTGCGAGGCGGACAGGATTCTGCAGCAGACCTGCCGAGTTGATGACGGCATCGACGCGCCCATGGATCGCAATGACTTCGTCACAGCACCTATTGACGTCCTGTTCGGAGGCAACATCGAGCTTCAGGTAGATGGCGGCCGGCCCGAGTTCTTCCACAATTGCACGTCCGCGAGTCTCATTGACGTCCCCAATGACGGCCGACCACCCGGCCGCCACGAAGCATCTGGCAGCAGCCTCTCCAATTCCACTGGCTCCACCCGTTACAACCGCGATCTTTGGATGACCCATGTCACTCTTCCTCGAAATCATAATTCTTCCTAGCATGATCAGACGATATCTTCCCGTTCCATAGGTCGGACCGGATGGCATCCGGGTTTCGCAAGCGGGGATCGCCAAAGCCGCCGCCACCGGCCTGCTCGTGGCGCAGTACGGTGTCCTTTGTGATTTCCAGTGTCACCTTCGCCGGCAGCACCCGCCATTCGCCATTCTGCCGCATGAGGTTTCTTGAAGACGCGGCAGGGCTACCTCCAAAGAGTCCATAAGGTGGGTGTTCATGTCGATCTGCGCGAAGTTGCAGGACAGCCGTATCCGCCAGAAGCCGGTACTCTCGCACCAGACCCAATCCGCCCCGAAAGCGGCCCGCGCCGCATGAATCCTCGCGCAAGGCGTACTCCTCCATCAAAATGGGATACTTTGCCTCAATTGTCTCAATCGGCAGGTTCGACATATTCTGGCTGGGGTTGGTCACGCCTTCGATCCCATCCTTGTCTGCCCTGCCGCCCCAGGCGCCATTGATCATGTCCACCAGCACGAAGGGCCGCCTTGGCTCTCCATAATAGCCACCCATCGAAACAACCGTGTTTCCTCCTTCGCCAGCTGCCATCAGCTTTTCCGGTGCGATCTGGGCAAGGGCGCCCATGACCGTATCGACAACGCGATATCCTGTGAGCGCGCGAGCAGCGACAGGGGCCGGCATACGAGGATTGAGGATGGAGCCTTCGGGAGCAGTCACGGTAATGCAGCGATAGACACCGGCATTGTTAGGGACATCATGCTCTAGGGCGCAGCGCACCGTGAGATAGGTTGACGACTTCACGAAGCTCAAGGTCGAATTGATGGCTCCCTTCACCTGCGGCGAGGATCCAGCGAAGTCTATATAAAGATGGTTGCCCTTGACGGTGACTTTGCAGACGATGGGGATTGCGTCTGGCGAGAAGCCATCGCCGTCGATGTAGTCCGTGAAACTGTACTCTCCGTCCGGCCAAGCAGCGATCGCCTTGCGAGTCAGTTCCTCGCCATAGTCGATAAGCCGGTCAAAATAGACATCGAGCATGGCGCCATAGCGGTCATGCAGTCTTGTGAGTTCGCGCTCGCCAATGTTGCACGTCGCATATTGCGCATCAAGGTCGCCAAGGACCATTTCGGGTATGCGCACATTCGTTTCCAGGATCGTGAGGAGGGTCTTATTTGGAACTCCCCGATCATAGAGTTTCATCGGGGCAATACGAATACCCTCCTGAAAAATCTCGGTTGAATCGGACGCATTGGAACCCGGTACACGCCCTCCGACGTCACAGTGGTGCGCAATGACAACGGAAAATCCAAGCAACTGCTCAGCCGAGAAGATCGGCTTGAACATGAAAATGTCAGGGAGATGCATGCCGCCCGCATACGGATCATTCAAAACGATGACGTCGCCCGGAAACAAATCGCCCCGGAAGCGATCCAGAACAACGTCCATTGCATCCGGCACTGCGCCGAGATGCAGCGCCACGGTCTTGGCCTGAGAGAGAATGCGACCCTTGCGATCGCAGATCGTCACCGAATAGTCGAGAACATCGCGGACAATTGGCGAGCGGGCGGTCCGCATGACGGCGTATGCCATGTCATCGACGATTGTATCGAGGCCAGATTTGATAACAGCGAACGTGATTGGATCGACGCTTGTGTTCATGTTCGCCAGCCTTTGAGATTGACCACAAGTCCGCCAGCTAGATTTGGTTCGATGGATGCGCCCGGAGGAACGACGATGGTTGTGTCGGCACTCTCGATAATGGCCGGTCCGTCAAAGGTACCAATCACACTGCTACGGGAAACGACAGGTACTTCGTTCCAGGTTCGATTGAAGTAGACCTGCCGCAGACTCGGAGTCCTCGTGTCTCTGCCACACTGTGCGGCCTGCATGAGCTTGAAGTCGATCATGTGACTGGAACGTCCACGGGCATGGACGCGCAGTTGTACTACCTCTACGGAGTCGACAGGGGCATAGCCGTAGACATCTCTATAGTCGGCGATGAATGCGTTGCGAAGAGCTCCTCGATCAAGCGGCATCACAAGCGCAATCGAGAGCGCAGAGTGCTGGCCCTGCAATCGCAGATCGATTTCCTGGGAGAACATGATTTCAGGCTCCTCGTAGCCCTGCTGTGCCAGCACCTCGATCGCATTCTCTCGCATATCAAAAAGAAGGGCTAGAGCTTCCTGATCGTCGATTTCCATGAGTGACGACTGGTAAGCGCGCAACTCATGATGTTCAACGGTGGAGGCAAGCATTCCCATGGCGGTGAAGACGCCTGGAGCGGGCGGGAAGAGGACCCGTGGGATTCCTAGAGTCTTGGCGACATCGCAAGCATGCACCGGACCCGAACCACCAAAGGCAAACAAGGTGAGATCACGGGGGTCGAGGCCCCGTTCGATCGTCACGGCCCGGATTGCTCGCACCATGTTGGCATTGGCAATTTCGCGGATTCCAAAGGCCGCATCCGCTGCATCAAGCTTGAGCGGCTTCCCGATTGTTTCACTGATTGCCGCTCTTGCGGAATGGACATCGAGCTTGAGCGCACCTCCCGCCAGTTCCGTCGGCAAGAATCCCAGGACGACATTTGCGTCGGTGACCGTGGGCCGTAGGCCTCCCAGCCCATAGCAAACTGGTCCAGGCATAGCCCCTGCCGAAACAGGACCCACTGTGATCAACCCGGCAGGATCGATGGCGGCGATAGAGCCGGCACCGTTGCCGACTTCCGCCACATCGACCGTCGGTACACGCATCATGTAGCCGCCCGCCTTGATGAAGCGTGAGGGTACCGACATACCTGCACGGAACTCGTACTCATTGGTTCGACTCAACACGCCGCGATGGATAAGTGCTGCCGAAGCTGTCGTGCCACCCATGTCAAAGACGACCAGGTTTTCTTCCCCCAAGCTGGCTCCAAGTCCCGCAGCGCCGACGGCTCCGGAGGCCCTGCCCGATGATATAAAGAACACCGGCTTATCCCGCGCGACATGCGCGCTCGAGAGGCCACCATTGGAATTGCCGATGAACAAGGGTGCACTGACACCCTTGGTGCGAAGCTTTGCGGAGAGGCGGCTGAGATAGCCGCGCAGCGCAGGCAACACATATGCGTTGACCGCGGTCGTCGACGTCCGCTCGTATTCCCCCGCCTCAGGCAGTACATCGACAGAGGCTGTCACAGCAAGCTCCGGGAAGGCATCAAGCAGGACATTTGCGGCCTGGCGCTCATGCTCTGGGTTCTTGTAAGAGTTGATGAAGCAGATGGCGACTGATTCAATACCTTCGGCGCGGAACAATCTTCCGGCGGCAAGGACACTTTCGACATCGAGAGGCCGAAGTACAAGCCCGTCGGAAGTGATGCGTTCATCGACCTCCCGTCTATAGCGTCGCGTGACGAGCGGTTCAGGCTTGTCCCAACTGAGATCGAACATCGAAGGGGTTCGGAGCCTGCCGATCTCCAGGACGTCCCTAAATCCCTTCGTGGTTATGAGGCCGCATCGCGCGCCCTGCTTCTGCAGAAGCGTGTTGGACCCGACTGTCGTTCCATGCAGCACCTCGACGATGTCGGAGGCCTCGAGCGCCGATTGGTCGAGGATCAACTGCAATCCGGTGATGACGGCGTCCTCCGGGCTTGCCGGTGTCGAACTGACCTTGCAGGAGAAACTCGTTCCGTCTCCGCGCATCAGCACGAGATCGGTAAACGTTCCACCGATATCGACACTGAGGCGTGCTCCACTTGACATCCCGCCACCTGTATTGTTGATTGTCGACAATACAATTCGCCGAGCTAGTCCGCAACGTTTTCCGCAATGCTCAGGCTCTAGACTGCTGATCGGCCGCCAGTCGTCCGCCATTCGCCCAGTTTTCGGTCTCGGTCTCGCAAAAGACGATATCGACGACGTCCGGACTGCAATTGAGAATGCGCGCGGTCTCACGGGTCACGACCTCAGCGAACTCCCGCTTCTGCTCAATGCTGCGGCCCTTTAGCAGTTCAACGCGGATAATTGGCATCGCATTCTCCTATAGCCAGGCGTTGACATGCCAGGGCGCAAACTCGTCATCCCCATAGCCCAACTGTTCACTCTTGGTGGCGCGTCCCGATGCTGTTGCAATGACGTCCTGGAAGATCACATCTCCCATCTCCCTGATGGACTTCTTGCCTTCGAGGACGGCGCCACAGTCGATGTCCATGTCGTCCTCCATCCGCTTATACATTTCCGTATTGGTGGCAAGCTTGATCGAGGGCGCCGGCCGGCAGCCGAAGCAAGATCCCCGTCCGGTGGTGAATGCGACGAGATTTGCGCCACTTGCTACCTGGCCGGTTGCCGACATTGGATCAAAGCCCGGCGAGTCCATGAAGACCAGGCCTCGCTTGTCAATCGGTTGGGCGTAGCCATAGACCTCGATAAGGTTGGTGCTTCCACCCTTCGCTACCGCTCCCAGGGACTTTTCGAGGATGGTGGTGAGCCCACCCGCCTTGTTGCCTGGAGACGGGTTGTTGTCAAACCCCCTGGGTTCGTCCCGGGTGTAGCGTTCCCACCATTCAAGCAAGCCGATGAGACGCTGGCCCACATCTTTGGAGACAGCACGCTCAAGCAGCAGGTTTTCAGCCCCATATATCTCGGGAGTTTCCGACAGAATTGCAGTGCCGCCGCATGCAACCAGTCTGTCCATCGCCGCACCTAGCGCGGGATTTGCGGAAATGCCTGAGAAACTGTCGGAACCACCGCATTGCAGCCCTACCATGATTTCGCTGACCGGGACAAGTTGACGCCGTGCCTTGGCAGCAATTTCCAACATCGCTTCCACGTCCCTAATACCGCGCTGAACACTGGCCCGCGTACCTCCGGCTTCCTGAATGACCAACTTGCGAAGGCAAGGGCCTAGGGTCAGTTCCTCATCAGCAATCAGTTGGTCGATCTGGTTGTCCTCGCAGCCCAGGCCTACCAGTAGTACACCAGAAAAGTTCGGGTGCCTCGCATAGCCAGCCAAGGTCCTGCGCAACATGCCCATGGACCTTGAACCCTCTGCAACGCTGCATCCGGTTTTGTGCGTGAGCGCCACAACGCCATCAATCCCGGGATAAGAAGCAAGTCTTCCCGGATCGCGAAAGTAATCGGCGATCATACGCGCAACAAGAGCCGAGCAGTTCACCGACGTCAGGATGCCAATGTAATTGCGGGTGCCGACCATCCCATTTTCGCGTAGATAGCCCCGGAATGATGGGACCGAGCTGGCGTGGTCCACAACACTGTTGCTGAGGCGCGTTCCGACGACCCGTGCCGCCATGGAGCGGTCGAACCCCATGTTGTGAAGATGAACATGTGAGCCGGCAGGAATCGCCGCAGTTGCATGGCCGATTGGCTGTCCGAGCCTGTGAATGATCTGGCCGGGGCCAAGGTCCACTAACGCAATCTTGTGACCGAACGGAACGGCCGTTGAGGCAGCGAATGGAAATCCCACGAGTTGCTCCGAGGGACTGATATTGCGCA
This sequence comes from Rhizobium sp. Q54, assembly GCA_945889445.1. Classification (GTDB taxonomy): domain Bacteria; phylum Pseudomonadota; class Alphaproteobacteria; order Rhizobiales; family Aestuariivirgaceae; genus Aestuariivirga. The sequence goes on along the minus strand of CAMDBX010000099.1, from coordinate 1,232 downwards.
GCGCAATTGCCACTTCATCGCCAGGCTTCAATTGCAGAAAAGCGATTTCTTGGTGTCTCATAGCCCAGTCTCCCCACAGGAACTCAACCACAGTTCGGCATCAATGTCAGCAATCAACAATACTTTCGGGACGCGTTGCTGCTGACCGCTCCTATTGCTATTGGACCGCGGACTTGTTCTTCTGCTCAACAAAAGCCGACAGCAGTTTCACCTCGGCTTCATTGTGAATTCTCGCCAGGCGCTCCGCCAGATCCAAATCACGATTGATCACCGCATCAATGAGTGCTGTGTGTTCGTCCACTAAAGCACTGTAATCTCTTGGTAAAAATCCGGAGTGAACCATATGGAAGCGAACCTGCTGCAAGATGTAGTCATGCTGTTCAGCAAGCCTCCCGTGCCGCGCCAGCTCGACGATCTTCTGATGCAGGCGGAAGTCGATATCAGTCACATCTGCAAACCTGTTTTCCCGAACGGCCGTGGCAAGCTCAGCACCAGTCTCGCGCAAACGCTTCCCGTCATTTGCTGTCATATTCGATGCGGCCAGACGTGCCGCCAGCGCCTCGAGGGCAGCTCGCAAAGTATACAGTTCCCAGGCATCAACAGCCGATGTCTCTGCGACCTGCCAGCGCGTGAAGGCAACCTGTGAGACAAGTCCTTCCCGCGCCAAGACAGCCAGCGCTGACCTGACGGTCCCTCGGCTGACTTCGAGTTCCTCCGATAACTGAGTTTCGAGCAACCGGGTACTTGCCGGCAGGATTCCCTGAAGAATATGCTGGCGTATCCGGTCGGCTGCCTGCCGGTCCAGGAGGCGTTTTTCGGACTTCAGACTGCCCAGCTTTGTCATATTCTCTTCTTCTCTCAACTTCTAGATAGATCGGCCTGACTAAGGACCGATGGACTGCAATACAACCTGATTGTCAACAATAGAAATTCAACAATCAGCGGCTGACGCCATTAGCCCGGATGGCCGCGCGCTGGGCGCTCGCTTAGTCTTGGATCATGCGGTTGTGTGGATGGAGCGGTGGACGACCAGGAACTGCACGTCCCTCAGCAATCCCCCGTAGAGAGCGGGTGATCCGGATCTTTCCGAACGACGAGTCGGCTCTCCGTCTCATGGGCGCTCTACTCCCCCTGTGTCAGGAAAGTTGTCGCCCCGATAGGATTTGGCTTAACTGAATTCCAAGTCCTTCGTGATGGTGGTGGGTGGCTGTGGAATTGTGGGCGAAGGCCTG
>CAMDBX010000098.1 GCA_945889445.1 Rhizobium sp. Q54 | reverse complement strand
AGCCTGACGGCGGGTTATCTCACGACCCCCGTCTACGCGGCGGCGAAAGCCTACTTCCCGCTGCTTGCCGGTGACGCCTCGAGCGAGCACGCGATCGGCTTCCTCGTCGGCCTCACCGCCATGCTGATCTGCGAGGGCGTGCTGCGGTTCATCCGCGCCTGGTCGCGCAACCCCACCATTCCACTCGATGAAAGGCAACCATGACGGATCTTCCGAAGCAATACGCCTGGCTCGAAACCGAGCCGGGCCCTCGCATTCTTGTCGAGGCGCTCAAGATCTACGGGACCATCGAGAAGCCGGGCGAGGGCTCCAATCCCTCGATTCTGGCCTGGGCAAAGATCACGGGCCTAGACCGCATCTACAAGAACGATGCCACTGCCTGGTGCGGCCTGTGGATGGCCTATGTGGCGCTTCAGGCTGGCTGGGATGTTCCCATGAACCCGCTTGGCGCCCGCAACTGGCTGCGGTTTGGCGTGCCTCAGCAGGAACCCGCTCTGGGCGACGTCCTCGTCTTCTGGCGTGGCGCCTCCTCCGGCTTCAACGGCCACGTGGGGCTCTATGTCGGTGAGGATGCCCAGGCCTTCCACGTACTCGGTGGCAACCAGTCCGACCGCGTGATGATCAAGCGCATTGCGAAGAACCGACTCCTTGGGTGCAGGCGCTGCCCGTGGAGGATCAACCAGCCGGCTGCAGTCCGTCCCGTCGTACTGGCAGCCAACGGCGCCCTTTCCAACAACGAAGCATAAGGAGAAGTCACAATGTTTACGTCGATCGACAAAGCGCTGGTCGCCGCCATCATGGGCATCCTGTTTATTGTCCAGACCTACACCGGGTTGCAGCTGCCTTGGGCGACCCCAGACACCATTGCCAACATCATCGGCCTCGTCACGCCGGTACTGGTCTGGGCCATCCCCAACAAGAAGGTAGTCCGAACATGAGCTGGCAGGAGGGCGTTGCGGTCACGGTGGTGCTTCTTGGCCTCGGGGCCGGGGCGTTTCTCGTAGCGCAGCGGCCCTCCTTCTGGATTGAGTTCGGGTCACGCATGGGCAAGGCGCTGATGTCGCTGGCGTGGCGCTACGTTTCGAAGAGAATGCCGCCGGAGGAAGAGGCGGCGTGGCGTCAGGCCGAGAGGCGGGGGCAGGGGGATGAATGGTTGAAGGATAGGTGGCGCCGAAGTTCTGACCGGTGAGCGAGATGGCCAAATACTGATCGGATTTCCACTATCACATCGACCAAACTCGCCCACAACGATGTCGACGACAGATCTACGACGAGCCAGAAATCCTCCCTTCCTCAAGTCACCCGGTTTGTCTCAGAAGCGCTGATGCCGGACACCAGCTCCTCGCCTACGAGGATGACGTCGATTTCGAGGGAGAGCTCGCCCACTGGGTGCTCAAGACCTTATGGCGCCTTCAATGGTAAGACACCTTACGAAGAACTCAGAGAGAAGCTATAAACTCACCTAGGACCTTCTCGTCAGATCGGCTTTATCACAATCTTGGCCATGTTCGCTTCCGAAGCCTTTGCCATTTCCGCCGCCGTCTGCTTCGCGCTGACCTCGATGTTTCTAGCCGAGCTGAGGGGACGGGTGCCGCTGTTCCAGCTGACGCGCTGGCAGATGGTTGCCACTTTCATTATGACGGGGCTGGTGTCCATCCTCCTCGGTGGCTGGCGGACGGTGGGGCCGGTCCAGTTCTGGCAACTGGCGGGCTCAAGTGTCGTCGGGATAACCATTGCCAGCACCACATACTTCGCGACGATCTATGCGGTGGGCCCGCGCATCACGGCACTATTGTATTCGCTCACCGCTCCATTCGCGGTGCTGCTCGGTTACCTTGTCTATGGCGAGACAATCAGCATCTCGCAGGGACTAGGGATCCTGCTGGTACTTGCCGGAATCCTGCTGGCAATTGGCATCCAACAGGGCCTTGGTTCCGTCGATCTGGAAGAGGCTCAAGGCAAGACAAAGTCGCCTGAAGGATTGGGAGTCGAATTCAAGTGGGGCCTCTGGCCGGGGTTAGGCTTCGGGATAGTCACTGCACTGGGAACGGCGGTGGGAAATCTGCTGGCGCGCCCCGCCATGGCGGCCGGGGTCGAGCCTTTCACGGCCATGGGGCTGAGGTCCGGGCTGGCGGCGCTGATCTTCGTCATCCTCTCGGCAACACCACTGGGCAACAACTCGCTTCAGCCGGTTCGCGCGGGAGCGCTGGTGCTCGTCGTTGCCTCCGCCTTCGTGGGGGCTACACTTGGCATGTCGCTCCTCATGGCAGCACTTCACACCGGTAACGTCGGCATCGTCTCGACCCTGTCCTCGATGACCCCCGTTCTCATTCTGCCCATGATGTGGATCCGCAGTGGTAGGAGACCCGGTCTCGCGGCTTGGCTCGGCGCGTTTCTGGCAATCGCAGGCACGGCACTGATCAGTCTCCGCTGAGAGCTGTCCAATTAACCATCTGACCCTAAAGAGTCCGAGCAGGACATTCTGCCGGTATCAGCGGTCGCATTCGCCATCCCGAGGCTTCTGCATCCTCGACGAGGGGTTATCTTCATCCATGATCAACCGACTATACCGATCCGCGCGCAGTTCTGCCACGGATCACTGCGCAAGGCGTGGAGCCGATGCTGATTTTCGGGGGGAAGCGCTGAAGTATATCTCCCGGTAGATACCGTCGGAGGAGGAAGCCGCTTGGCGCGGCGCCTAGCGGAGTATGCAAGGGATGAGTAGTTGAGATCTCGCCGGACACGGAACAGGGGCTGCTAATGAATAAACTCCAGTCTGCCCAATGCTCAATGACTCGCTGCTGTGGGGTACCAACTTCATCCAGAACCGGAGAGAGAGGTCAAACAGGAGACTTTTCTGATAGTAGTCCTCGCCGCGGAAACTCTTGCCCGGTATGGAAGCCTCCCCGCGTTCAAAAAACTGAGCGCCGCGGGCTGCTCCGAGCTTGACGCCTTCGGAGCATGTTGGCCTGAGGTCAAACGGCTGCTCCAGAAGGCGAGGGTCACTGGTTCCGATCAGCAGCCCTCAAGTTTGGGGGGTTACGGTTCTGCGTCGTCAGTGCCCAGGCGAATCTGTTTCGCGCAACGCACTCATTCACTGATTCAACGAAGTTCAAGGCTTCAAGCAGTTGGGGATTGTATGTCAAACGACTCTTTAGCCACAAGTTGCGTCGAAACTGACGAAGCGCGTCGTATCGTCAGCCTCTCGTGACGCCGCGCTTCTTCATGTTGGACCGGATGTGCTTGAGCCCTTCGGGTGTACCGTCATGGTAGGTGCCGAACCATTCGTCGAAGGGAATATCAGGCTCTCCATAGTTGCACTCGAAGTAGCGATGGTGGAGCTGATGGAAAAAGTCACCAATGGCGAGCCCATTTTCCGACTCGGTACCCGCGGTGATCTTCTCGAACCCCGCATGTGAAGTGGGACCCTGCAGGACCTTCGACTGAAGATGGAAGATGAAGTGGATGGGATGAGATGCCAAGATCACGTGAATGGCTACAGAGCTCAAGTAGAGAAGATGCTCCACCGGATGCATCGAAAATCCCGACCACGGTCCGGTGACGATGTTCCTGTGGTGCAGGTGGTGAACCCGGGCATAGAGCGGCTGCCAGTGGATGAGGCGGTGGATCCAGTAGAAGTGAAAATTCCCGAACAGAGGAATGATTACGAACAGCGCAAGGAACCACACGGGATGATCGCTCCAACCGATGGTCGGAAGATATCCGTTCGCATAGGCCCACAGCCCGACAACTTCGTAGGCAGTCCAGAGTGGCACGCCACTCGCCAGCGACCAAAAGATGTTGTCGTAAGTCTGGTTGTTAAACGTGAACCTCCTGCTGTCCGTCTGAAGCGGCCGGGTTTCGTAACGCAGATGGTCCGCCTGGCGGTGAAAAGTGTAGAGATACAGGTGAAGGCCGCCTGCAACTACGGTCAGCATCACCAGATTGCGGAAGAAAACATAGGCGATCCAGCCGCTGGAGAACGTCCGGGTGTCGTCCGGGCTCGGCGTCAGATATGCCCAGGTCAGCGCTGCGACGAAGGCGATAAAGAGCTTGACCGAAATCGGAAACCACCCGCCCAGGAGGTTCTTCAGCAAGATGAGAGGTCTGATCGGCCACTGCGCGATCGGCGATCTCGGCATGGGGAACGGCGGATGCCAGTTCCACAGTTCGCGCCCCTTGCCCGCGGAGGACCCCTCTTTCCCGGGCTCGGGCCCGGTCACTTCGACGGAAGACATTTCGGACCTCAAGATTGATTGCTGCCTGCCATGTTCAGGCGGGGAAACACGTAAGACAAACACAAAGAGCAAAAGCCGGCCATGACGAATTCTAATGGCGAAACGCCGGCATGACACTCGGCGTTTCGCTCCCTTTCAGCATACCTCCTCGTTCAGGAAGCGACGGCCCATTTCTTGAAGATCTGGAAATTGTCGAGCGGCTTCGCACCCCCAACGGGGCCGCCCGTGTCGACGCTTTCCGCAACGCCATGGACCATGTTCTGGTAGAGCGGAACGATCGTCGAGCCCTCGTCGTGAAGGATCAGCTGGATCTCGGCATAAAGCTCCTTGCGCCGCTGCTGGTCCAGCTCTGCTCTGGCCTCGGCAACGAGCTTGGTGAACCTCTCGTTGCACCAGTTTGTGTCGCCCCAGGCGGCGCCGCAGATGTAGGCGAGCGACAGGATCAAGTCCGGTGTCGGCCGGGCATCCCAGTAACAGAAGCTGAACGGTACCTTGCCCCAGACGTTCGACCAGTAGCCATCATTCGGCTCGCGCACGGGTTCAACTTCAATGCCGGCCTTCTTCGCACTGTCGGCGAAGACAAGAGCGGCATCGAGGGCCCCGGAGAACGCTGCATCAGCCGCATGAAGCTGAATCTTGGTGCCCGCGAAGCCCGACTTCGCGAGGTGGTACTTCGCCTTGTCGGGATCGTAGTCGCGCTGCGGGATGTCTGCGTTGAAGAACTTGTCGAATGTGGGAACCGGGTGGTCGTTCGCGAGCGACGCATGGCCATAGAACACCTTGTCGCGAAGTTCGGCCCGGTTGACGGCATACTTCAGGGCGAGGCGAAAGTCGTTGTTCGAGAACGGCTCCTTGTCGGCATGCATCGGCATGGTAATGGTCGAGCCGCCCGGAACGCTCAGCACCTTTATGCCCGCCGTCTTCGCGAGAACCTCTGACGTCTTGGGGTCAACGGGCTGAATGACGTGAAGCTCGCCTGCCAACAGGGAATTGGTGAGGGCGGTGCTGTCGTTCACCGAAAGAAGCTCAAAGGACTCGATTCTTATCCTCTCAGCCTTGAAATAGTTCGGATTGCGCTTGGCCATTCCAACCACGCCCGGAGTGAACTTCTCCAGCACGAAGGCGCCGGAGCCGATGCCGGACTGGTCGAGGACACCGTCTTTCGAGGGGCAGATGGAGAATATCGTCTGAGCCAGGTAATAGGGGAAATCCGCAGCAGGCTCACTCAGATCGAACACGATGTCGTTTCCGTCCGACTTCAGCTCCGACACAGCCTTCATCAACGACGCGCCCGCAGCCTTGGAATCTTGCCCCCGGTGCACGTTGATGGAGTCGATCACGTCCTGCGGCGTGACGGTCTTGCCATTGTGGAATTCCGCGCCCTTCCTGAGCTTGAAGGTCCAGCGCCTTCCACCGTTCCCGGAACCCCACTCCGTGGCGAGGTCCGGCACGATGTCACCGTTCGTCTCCTGATCTACGAGCTTGCTCCGGATGGACTCGATCATAGTTTGATTTTGGGCACCGCCCGTTGTCCCGATGTCGAGGGTATCTGTCGTGGCGCCTCCTCCTACCCCGACCTTGAGGTGGCCCCCGGCGGGGGCTGCGGTGGCACTCCGCGCTTCGATCAGGCTGCTTCCCAGGCCTGCGGCGCCGATTGCTGCAGCGCCCTTAAGAAACCCGCGCCGGCCCACTGGCGGAAATCTCTGCTCTTGCACTACATCTGCTGCATGCGGAGCGGTCTCGTCAGAATTCTTCTTCATGGAACGTCCTCCAGCTTTTCTTTGATTTGATGCACGTCGTGTAGATTGCCGGACGGCCATCTCTTGGAGAGCTCCCCAGCGTTACCATCAGGTTATTGGGAAACGTCGGCAAATGACCATTTCAAATCGCCGAAGAGCGCTATTGAGTAAACTGATATCCCCATGAACCCGACCGCCGGTCGGGCTATTTGAGCCTTTAATATCAGCAATCGCCTATTTGAACTGGTCGGCCCAAGGCATTGAACACTAGGCTCTACATGCTGCGCCCCGTTGTCCTATTAACTCCAGAAGCTGAATTCTCGAGCCCGCCCATGGATCTATCTCGGAATGAGCACCTCAAAATTCAGGCCGAGGATGGTGTTCTGTTGATAACCCTTGACCGACCGCCGGCGAATGCCATCGACATGAAGGCCAGTCGCGATCTTGGTGACATTCTGCTCGCATTTCGTGAAGATCCGGCGCTTCATGTGGTGATCTTTACTGGTAGCGGAACGCGCTTCTTCTGTCCTGGTTGGGACCTAAAGTGCGACTATGGCGAGGATCGGACTAAGGTAAACTATGGAGTCGGCGGTTTTGGAGGCTTCCAGGAGCTACCTCACCTCAACAAGCCGGTTATCTTCGGAATCAACGGCATATGCTGTGGTGGCGGGCTAGAAATTGCTCTGTGTGGAGATATTCTGGTTGCCGCAGATCATGCGACCTTTTCTCTACCCGAGGTGCGGATCGGAACGCACGCTCCCGCCGCTTACATCGCGTTGCCCAAGCAAATTCCCTATCATATTGCAATGGAGATGTTGCTGACGGGTCGCTGGTTTGATGCCCAGGAAGCCCATCGCTGGGGGCTGGTCAACCACGTTGTACGGCCTGATGCACTCCTTGCAAAGTGCTGGGAGATCGCACGTACGATCGTAGCGCGCTCGCGGGGAGGCTATGCCACTGTCAAGGAGATCGTCCGCGAATCTGAAGACATGAAACGTCAGGTGGCATTGAACAGAGTGAAGGCAAGGCAATTTCGCTCGGTCGCGATCGAAATTGCCGATTACAATAAGAGCAAATTGATCAAAGAAGAAGCGATTGACTCATGATTGCGCGCCCGCATTTTCTCTCTCCACTTCTTGCTCCGCGTTCTGTTGCGCTGGTCGGTGGTTCACCAAAGCAAGGCAGCGTCGGTGAACTGATGGTGCGTACGCTCCTAAGGGGGGGCTATGGCGGCGATGTGACCGTCGTCAACCCCAAGTATAATTCGGTCGGTGGACTGAGGTCGGTTGCATCATTGCGCGATCTTCCCGCTCCTCCAGACCTTGCCGTGCTGTCCGTTTCATCCGAACGGATGGAATCCGTGATGCGGGACGCAATCTCGACCGGGGCGAGGAGTGCTGTGATCTTTGACTTCTGCCAATTGGAGGGCGAGTCCGAGTCTAAACTTCTGGACCGGCTGAAGGCAATGGCCGCGGAAGCCGCCTTCCCTGTCTGCGGCGGCAATGGAATGGGGTTCTTCAACTTCGATGCGAGGACATTCGTTAGCTTCCAGGAGCCATCCTTTACGGCTCCGGGCCACATTGCGGCAATCTGCCATTCTGGCTCAGTCTTCGCGATGCTCGCCGATTCGGCGGGAAGATACGGATTCAATCTTCTGACGGCGCAGGGGCAGGAGATCTCGGGCACTGCCGCCGACTACATGGATTTTGCGCTCGAGCTGCCGACGACCCGAGTGATTGCGCTCTTTTTGGAATCGGTGCGTGATCCTGCGCGCTTCGTCGCGGCACTCGAGAAGGCGGCAGCATGCGGGATACCCGTCGTCGTGACCAAGGTGGGGAGGACGGAGGCCAGTGCGCGCCTCGCTGTCACACATTCAGGTGCCCTGGCCGGCAACGATACTGCCTTCGAGGCGCTTTGCGACCGCTATGGCGTACTTCGGACGGACGATCTCGACAGCCTCATGGCAGCCTGCCAAATCCTGTCGCTCGATAGGAAAATCGGCACGGGGAAACTGGCCGCTCTGCTCGATTCTGGCGGCCTTCGCGAACTAATGATCGATTTGGCCGAGGAAAAGGGCGTCGAGTTCGCAGAGCTCACGCCGTCCAGCGTCGATTCCCTTAGGAAGAGGCTCTATTTTGGACTCGAGGCCGTCAATCCTCTCGATGCGGCGGGCCTTTATAACGAGGATCTTGGCGAGGTTATCGGAGGCTGTCTGGACATTCTGGCCGGAGATCCCAACGTTGCGATCGTCGCCCACGAATATTTCTCGACAGACACGACCGAGGGGGTTGCCGGTATCGCCGAGGCGGCCAGGCGGACAGGTGCCGGATCCCGGAAGCCATATGTTCTGACCTACTCGCTCGGAAGCGCAAACAATCTCGCTTTTGCCACCCGTATGAGACAAGCGGGCGTTCCCGTCATCAATGGCATCGGCCCCCTATTGGCGGGACTCAAGTGCGCGTTCCGCTTCCGCGATCAAGCAGCTAGGAAAGTGCAGACGCTGCCGGAACTCGACACCGCGAGACTTGCGGAATGGAGCAGGGTGATCGCTGGCAGTGATGGCCTCGGTGAGGCACAGGCATTGCAGCTGCTCTCGGACTGTGGGATCGACGTCGCCAGAAGCATAATATGCGATGATGTCAGTGGAGCCGTGCAGGCCGCGGTTGAACTGAACTATCCTGTCGCCGTCAAGACGGCTGCACCCGGCATCGTTCACAAGTCCGATGTCGGCGGCGTTCATCTAAACATTCTGAACGAGGAACAGGTACGCCGGGCTTGCGATGCAATGTTGCATCTAGGGAACGAGGTCTGTGTGGCCGAGATGGTGCCAAAGGGAGCGGAATTGGCATTTGGGGCGCTGAACGATCCACAGTTCGGCCCGGTCGTGATGGTAGGTGCGGGCGGAACACTAGTTGAAATAATGGACGACCGAGCCTTCGCCCTAGCGCCGGTAACGCCTGCAGAGGCCAAGGACATGATCGGCAAACTTCGCATCGCAAAGGTGCTGGCGGGGGCCAGAGGTGCAGCTGCCATCAACATCGACAAGCTCTCGGAGATGTTTAGCCGCTTCTCGGTCGCGTGCCATCTGCTGCGGCATGTTCTTTCAGAGATAGACGTCAATCCCATTATCGCCACTCCTGGTCGCATCGTCGCAGTAGATGCCGTTCTCGCGACTGGCCAACAGCCTTCTGGCGAGTCGTCATGACCCAATTCTGGGAGGGCCAAATCCATGACTCTCGATGAATACGCATCGCTCGACGCAGTCGCCCTGTCCGAATGTGTCCGAAGAGGGGACGTCAGAGCTGCAGAACTGGCCGAATTCGCCTGCCGGTCGGCCCAATTGCTCAACCCCCATCTGAATGCCATTATCGAACTGTACCCCGAACGCCTGGAGTCTCCTGAAACACCGGAATCTGGTCAGCCTTTTGGCGGCGTGCCTTTCTTTTTGAAGGATCTCAGCATCACCGAGAGCGGCAGGTTGCACGAATGTGGATCCGAGCTCTTGAAAGGAAATGTCGCGAAGTCCGACTCGGAGCTCGTCCGGAAATTCAAAGCTGCCGGTCTGAATATCCTGGGGCGTACCACAACTCCGGAGTTCGGATGGTCGGCATCAACCGAATGCAGGTTGACGGGAATCACCCGCAACCCATGGGATCCTAAGCGAAGTGCTGGCGGCTCGAGCGGTGGATCAGCGGCGGCAGTTGCAGCAGGCATCGTTCCTGCAGCCCACGGCTCCGACGGAAGCGGGTCCATCCGAAACCCGGCTGGATGGTGTGGACTCGTTGGATTGAAAACAAGCCGCGGCAGGATCTCGGCAGCCCCTGCGGTTGGCATGCCGCCTGGAGGGCGTCCGGTGAGCTTCGTACTCACGCGCAGTGTCAGGGACAGTGCCGCAATGCTGGATGCCGTCCATGGTAACATAGACGGCGACCCCTTCAGGGTTGCTCCTCCAAGCCGACCCTATCTCGCGGAGATGCAACACCAACCAGGCAGGCTGCGTATCGCTCACACCTGCAAGCCGTGGAATGGCGCGCCAGTGTCGGAGTCTGTCCTTCAGGCCTTTGGAGAAACTATCGGTCTGCTCCGCGAATTAGGCCACGAGCTCACAGAGGTTAGTCCACCGATAGATTGGGATGCAGTCGTCGGGTCAGTCCTTGCCACTGGGGCCGCCGGAATCGCGCATCGTGTAGAGTGGGCGGCCAAAGCTCTGAACCGCAAGCCATCCCCGGAGAATCTTCAGAACACGACCTGGGTGACTTATCAGCATGGGAAATCACTCTCGGCCGCCTTGCTCCTCGACGCGATCGATTACCTTGATAAGGTCAGTCGTTCTATAGGTGCATTCCTCTCTGAGTACGCCGTGCTACTAACACCGACCAGCACGACTGAGGCCCCCCTGCACGGCACCCACCACGCCGATCAGGAGGGCATTACGACCAGGCAATGGTCCGACATCATTCATCGCGAAGACTGCTTCCTGCTACTTGCCAACATTACAGGGCAGCCTGCCATCTCGCTACCACTGCACATTTCGGCGAATGGGCTGCCGATTGGCATGCAATTCGTCGGGCGAATGGGCGATGAGACGACTTTGTTTCAGCTGTCTGCTCAGCTGGAGGCTCTCTCGCCGTGGCAGGCGCGCAGGCCCGGACTGCATGTGGCAAACGCGGCTAGTATTGGAACATCCTGAATGCACACGCTTGTTGACTTCCGGACACCGGCTCCGAAGCCCGCAACTCTCGCCAATATCGTTGAATCGGGGCTCTGCATGGGATGCGGCCTGTGCGGAGCAATAGCGGGGCATGACGCCATCGACATGGTAACTACTCCTGAGGGTCGGGTGCGCCCGCTGCAGAGGGGAGAAATCACGCCCGATGCCTGGACACAAATCCTTGCCACATGCCCCGGCATTAACGTCACGGTCGATAGGGGGGCGGATCATGACGGAGGCGTGGATGACCTCATTTGGGGCCACCATCGTCGCATCGTCCTCGCCCACGCGGCTGATACTAACTTGCGTTTCAGGGCTACCTCTGGTGGCGTACTTTCGGCCCTGGGTTCATATCTTCTGAGGAGCGCGCAAGTCGAATTCTTGCTCCAAGTGAGAGCATCGGTGTCCGAACCAATGAGGTCAGAGACCATTCTGTCCTGGACGCCGGAGGACGTAATTTCCTGTTCCGGTGTTCGCTACGGACCTACCGCACCTCTCAGTGCTGTCCGGGAAGCGCTGGATCGGCAACTTCCATTCGCCTTCATCGGAAAACCATGTGACGTAGTTGGATTACGCCTTCTTGGACGTCTTGATCCGCGCGTAGGGGAGTATTGCAAGTTCGCACTGTCTCTGCAGTGTGGGGGTGGCCCGGAGTTCATCAAATCACGCGATCTTGTGCGTAGCCTTGGACTTCACGACGAGGAGGTTTCGCTCCTTCGGTACCGCGGCTACGGCAATCCGGGAAGGACAAGAATCGAGACGCGTGACGGACGGGCATTCGAACTCACCTATCAGGAGATGTGGGATGACCAGAGCAAATGGTGCAGTCACTCCCGTTGCCGAATCTGCCCGGATGGTATTGGTGAAAGTGCTGATATCGTGGTTGGAGATCATTGGCCCGGGTGCGATCCTTCAGGAGAGGATGCCGGATTCAATTCGGTGATGATCAGGACTGAGAAGGGCCTGCAGTTGATGGCGGCCGCGGCAGAGGCCGGAGACCTCAGGATCGTGCGCGAAATCAGTCTCGAAGAGATGAGCAGGCATCAGCCCCATCAAGTGACGAAAAAGGAAGAGGTCTGGGGTCGTCTTGCAGGGTTGAGAGCGGCGAACCATCTGATTCCGAACGTAGAAGGACTCAGGCTCAGGGAGATCGCATCCGGCCAGTCGCGATCGAAAAACTTGGCAGCCGCTAGAGGTGCGCGTCGGCGGCTGGGTCAGGGCCGCTTTACGGAACCGCCGGTCCAGAAGGAACAAGACTAGCTCCAACTGCAACTCCACCGCCTGGCATCGCAGGCCAGGAGGAGTTCTTCAGCCTTGGCTTTCAGGAACGCGAAGGCGCAGACCGTCGAGCGTGTCGGATACTCTGATCTGGCAGCAAAGCCGGGAGTTGCGGCGGATGTCGAAAGCCAACTCCAACGTGCCTTCCTCCATGCGGCTGCGCACACCCACCTTTTCTTGCCAACCGGGTTCGACATAGACGTGACAGGTGCCGCAGGCGCAGGCTCCGCCGCAGTCGGCATCGATGCCTGGGACCGAGTTCTTCACGGCCGCTTCCATCACGGTCATGCCGGGCAGGCCCTCGACCGTCTGCTCAGCGCCATTCTGTTGTATAAATGTAATCTTAGGCACGTCTCAAGATACCCGCGGCTCGTCCTGCTTGAACCGCTCAGGCAACACCATCGTCGAGAAGACGTCATCCACGGTTTCCCGCCGCCGTATGAGCCATGAGAACTTTCCACTCACAAGAGCAGTTGCGGGTCGGGGTAGCGAATTAAACTGGTAGCCCTTGGCTTCGCCATACATGCCAGCGTCCAGCACTGCGATAACTTCACCAACCTTCAATTCCGGCATTGCGCAGTCGCGCACGAAAACCGACGGTACGCATGTCATGCCCACCAGATCGACTTTCTGGCGCAGTGGCCTGTGCATTCCTTCTGCAGACAGAGCGACATAGGTGTATCCGAAGAGATCAATCTGAAGAAGATTGTTCGTACTCGAGTCGACGTTTACCCAAGTGAATCCTAATTCGGTGTCACGCTTGATTAGCCCTACCGTCGTGAGGAAGACACCAGCGTTGCCGACGAGATAACGTCCTGGTTCCAACCAGATTTCGGGAAGCGGCATTTGGCCATCCCTGAAGATTCTGAGCATGGGAGCGCAAACGGCGGCTGCATAGTCCTCGATAGGATGAGGATTGCGAACATCGCCCGATGACTCTGGGTCACGTTCGCGCGCCCAGCCGCCACCAAGATCGATCATCGAAGGAGCAAAATTGGTCTCCTGGTAGAGGTTCAGGACAATCTGAGCCAACTCGGCGCCGATGGCTCCGAACATGTTGGGATCGCGGGACGCGCGCCCGATGTGAGTGTGGTAACCGAACAGCTTGAGGTGTTCATGTCCTGTGAGCCGGCGGATGATCCGTTTCGCAGTCTCAGCGGTCTCGCCCCACTTCGATCGTCTCATGCCCTGAAAGAAGTTGGGGCGCTTGAAACAGTCGCTGGAAAAGTCCTTGAAGTAATCCTCTGGTAGCACCTTGATACGGATTCCAACACGTACGGTCTTTCCAAGGCGCCTCGCTACTGCCTCGACAGAGTCGACTTCCTCCTCAGAATCCAAGTTGATCGTCAGTCCCAAATCGATCGCCCGTGCGATTACTTCGTCTGGCTTGTATGACCCGTTGACTACGATTTTATTCGGATCAGCACCCCCAAGGAATGTGGCCTGAATCTCGCCTAGGCTGAAACAGTCTCCACCAGCACCTTCCTCATGCAGAATGGCCCTAATGCTCGGGTTCGGGTTGGCCTTGATGGCGTACATAACGTTTATTGCAGCCGGCCAGTTGGCTTCGAATGCTGCCTTGATACGCCGGAAGTTCTTGCGCAACGTCCCTTCTGACATGACATAGAGCGGGCTTCCAAAACGCTTGATGAGTTCTGCTGCGGAAATCCCTTCGATCATCAGGCTTCCGTCCGCCGATACGCTCAACTGATCGGAACTAGTCATCCAACGTCGCAAGACCTCTTCGGGGGTGTTGGGTACGGCGACATTCATCATCTAGCGAACTCCCGGTGATATGCGAGAAACACGATCATGGGCCAAGGGCTTGGACCTTGCTTCGGAGCATACGTTTACCGCCGCATCCCGCACCAGTGCGAAACGCCAACACCGGCTATTTAAGCGATATATAGCTAGTCGTGGGCATCAACTAACAACGCGGCGGGCCCCGTCATTCGATGAGGGCAACAGGGCTGTGTATCGCGGTGCCGAGAAGCTTAAGCAGCGCCGAAACGCTCCTTGTGGGCGTGAGGTCTGCCGAAAATAGTCCAAACTCAAGTGATGGGAGCTGCGGCAGCCCTTCCGACTCACCAAGCACACGCAGCGTGGGCCGCAGACACTCCCGGATCATGTAGGTGACCCCGAGGCCAGCCTCAACCGCGGCAAAAACGGAGGAGAATGTCGTCGTCGAATATACCTTCTTCCAGGATATCTTTTTTTCGTCGAGGATCTGCAGAACATGCCGCCCCCAACGAAGATCACCCTCGGCTATCAGGACCAAGGGAAGAGGCTTGGAAGAGTCGACCTCAAAATGACGGTTTCCGACCCAGAGTAACGGCGTAAGCCACCGAACATGGGGCTGGCGGGACATGTACTGGGTTGTCCCTAGCGCGAGATCGATGCGGCCCTCCCTCAATAGACCATCCAGCACTGTCGATTCGGCGACGACTACTTCAATTTCCACTGATCGCTGCATCTCGGCAAACTCTCTCAGGAGATGCGGCAGGCGCCCTACGGTGAACTCCTCCGTTAACCCGAAGCGCACAGTTCCGGTCACCAGTTCTTGATCCGCCACTTCCATCAGTTCGTGAAGCAGGGCGAGTACGCGTTTGGCGTAGCCTGCAACGATCTCGCCTTCATGGGTCAGTTCGACGCCTCTCGCATGCCGGTGGAGGAGCCGCGCACCCATTATTCCTTCAAGCTGCTTAATCTGGATGCTGATCGCGGACTGCGACCTATGTAACAGTTCCGAGGCTGCGCTCATGCTGCCACATCGGGCAACTGTCAGAAGGCTCCGCAACTGGTCAATTTGAGGCAGAAGCATTCGTTTTTCAAATGCCTTTGAAGTGTTCCATTGACAAACAAGATAACACGAGAACTCGGCACCCTCAATGGCCAAGAAGGCAAAAGTTCTGACAGGCCAAGCATAAGGAAAGCTCTGAATGCCCCGGAGACGCACCGATTATCATCGACCTATTGATATTAGTGATATCTCCCCTTGGCACTTTGAAATGGTGCAAATATCGACTGAGAAACTAACGTGTGGCCACGAGGCAAGACGCCTCAACAAACAGCGCATGCACCAAGGGTGTTCCAATGAGCAAGACAAGCAGTGAATTCGTGAAAACCATGCGACAGGACGGGGTCCTGCTAGTGACCCTCGATCATCCTCCCGCCAACGCTATCGACGCCCCGGTCAGTCGGGCACTGGGCGAAGTCATGATCTCCTTCCGCGATGATCCAGAACTGAGGGTGGCGATTATTACGGGTGGCGGCGATAAGTTCTTTTGCGCGGGGTGGGATCTCAAGTCCGCCGTAGACGAAATTATCGAAGATCCCGACTATGGCGTAGGTGGATTTGGCGGAATTCAAGATCTGCTTGACATGAACAAGCCAATCATCGCCGCGATAAACGGCATCTGCTGCGGCGGTGGTTTCGAATTCGCTCTTGATGCCGATATAATTGTGGCAGCTGAAGATGCAAAATTTGCATTTCCAGAAATTCGCGTTGGAACATATGCGCCAGCTGCCTGCATCGCGCTGCCCAAGCGAATTCCATATCACATTGCAATGGAGATGTTGCTGACCGGAAGGTGGTTCGACGCACAGGAAGCGCACCGATGGGGACTCGCGAACCATGTAGTGCCGCGCGAAAAAC
>CAMDBX010000097.1 GCA_945889445.1 Rhizobium sp. Q54 | reverse complement strand
TCCGAAAGCTGAGCGCCTAAAATCCCCAGTATTTGCGGGCTTCTTTGCGAAAACCTCCTGACTACCTGAGTGGCGGCGAGGCCGATTTTGGTCTCTCTCTGCCAGATATTCTCCAAAGCTCCTGACTGCCCGAATTTAGTACGGAGCTTCTAAGCTCATGAAAAAATGTGAAAATCTATCGACCCTATTGCCGTACATTGGAGAGAACGGGCGGTTACCGGAAGGCTCTACGAGCGAACTGTGTGTTTTGATGTCGGTTCTTTCCGCTTTGCGACGCGAGTTCGGCAACCTCGCGCATTGTGATGCCCTTTGTGCCGAAAACGCGAAGGAGGCCGATCTTGGCTCTCGTCTTCTATGACACGGAAAACACAGGTACTTGATGGCCTCCTGCGCCCAGATACTGACGTTCGCCGCGATCAGGAGAGACGAAGTCCTTGATGAGATCTATTGCTTCAATGTCCGCTGCCGCACTCAACCGCATCACGGTGGATCTGGTATCCGATCAAGCCCTTCTGTGTCTCTTTCGATATAGCGGCTGTGATCTACGAAAAGCTCACGGCATGATTTCGTGCGCTGACTGTCGGCTTTATAGTTGTGAACACTAGATCGGCACGACGTCCGTGTCTTTCACAACCTCGAGAATGACGGAACTCTGCATCTCGCGAATGCCGGGAAGCGAAACGAGATTCCCCTGCAGCAGCCGTTGATAGTGTTCGATATCGCGGACCATGATCCGCAGATAATAGTCGAAGTCTCCAAGCACCAGCAGCGCGATCTGAATCTCGGGAATATCCCGGACGGCCTTCTTGAACGCGTCGAGCAGCTTGGTGTCGTGCGCATGCAGTTTGATCCTCACGATGATGAGCGTGCCGTAGCCTAGTTTCTTTGCATCAAGTACAGTCTGCCGTCCGCGGATGACGCCCTCAGCCTCCAGATTGGCGATCCGCCGAGAGCAGGCCGATTGAGATATCCCCACCCGCTCGGCGATTTCAGCCACCGTCAGCCCGCCAGCGCTCTGCATCGCGCGAAGGATGCGGATATCCGTGTCATGAAGCGTCTGCATAATATACCCGCTAAATAAGGAATTGTTGCATGAAAAAGTACATATTCATATAGAACAGCGCGATCTCTGGCAAGAAAATGTGCGGTATCCGCCTTATTCTCTCCGTCTCATTTCGAGCGTGAGAGGAGAATCAAGAATGGCCGAGCTAGGCTCCCTCCAGGACATCCACCGCATCCTGCTCTGGCTGTCCTGCTGGACAATTCACAACGCCAATCACCTGAGACCGAAGAGCGAAGGCGACGTGAAGGTGGGCGGGCATCAGGCATCGTCCGCCTCGATGGCCGCCATGATGACCTCTCTCTATATTTTCATGCCTTGCGGCCCGATGATCGCGTGGCGGTGAAGCCGCATGCGGGTCCTGTGTTCCACGCCATGCAGTATCTCATGGGCAATGTCCCGCTCCAGGAGCTGAAGAGCTTTCGTGGCTATGGTGGCGTCCAGAGCTATCCCTCAAGGACCAAGGACACGGACGACGTGGATTTCTCCACGGGCTCGGTGGGGCTTGGGGCAGCGCTACCGGTATTTGTGTCGATCATTCAGGACTACCTGCATGCCCATGGCTGGGCCAGGTCTGTGAATGGCCGTATGGTCGCCCTGATCGGTGATGCCGAGCTCGACGAAGGCAATGTTTACGAGGCCCTGCAGGAAGGATGGAAGCACGATCTGCGAAACGTCTGGTGGCTGATCGACTATAACCGGCAGAGTCTCGACGGGATTGTACGAGAAGGGCTGTGGAGCCGCATCGAGGCGATATTCCCTGCCTTCGGTTGGCGCGTGGTGAAGCTCAAATATGGCCTGCTGCAGCGCGCTGCCTTCGAGGAAGCCGGCGGCAGCGCGTTGAAGGACTGGATCGACGCTTGCCCCAATGCCCTTTACTCCGCACTGGTTTTTCAGGGCGGCGCGGCGTGGCGCAAGCGGCTTTTCGACGATCTCGGCGACCAGGGGGCTGCAATGGCACTGATTGAGCGCCGCACCGACGCCGCACTCGCGAGCTTGATGGAGAATCTCGGAGGTCACTGCCTCGCGACGCTCTGCGATGCCTTCGACGAGGCTGATGATGACCGGCCGACCGTCTTTCTCTGCTATACGATCAAGGGCTGGGGTACGCCTTTGGCCGGTCACAAAGACAATCACGCGGGCCTCATGACACCATCGCAGATGGACGCCTTCCAGGCTGCCATGGGTGTTCCGAAGGGAGTGGAATGGAACCCCTTCGCGGCCGCGCGGAATGCGCCTGTGCTAAAGGCGTTTCTCGATACCATACCCTTTTTCGCCAAGGGCAGGCGGCGCTACACCGCGCGCCGGATAGAGGTGCCTGAAAGGGTTAAACTTGATGATCGTTTTCAGTCGACGCAAGCAGGCTTCGGAAAGATACTCGACGAGATCGCGCGAACCGGGGGCGATCTCGCAGCTCGGATCGTCACGTTCTCTCCGGACGTGACGGTCTCGACTAATCTGGGTCCGTGGGTCAACAGGCGCGGCCTCTTCGCCAGGGACCCTCGCGAAGATACGTTCCGCGATGAGCGCATCGCCTCCGCGCAGAGATGGGCATTTTCGCCTGGCGGTCAGCACATCGAACTGGGCATTGCCGAGATGAACCTGATGCTGGCGCTCGGCGCCGCCGGACTGTCTCACGCGCTCTTCGCGGAACGTCTGATCCCCATCGGCACGGTGTATGATCCGTTCATCGCCCGCGGGCTCGATGCCCTCAACTATGCCTGCTACCAGGATGCCCGCTTTCTTCTGGTGGGAACGCCCTCCGGCGTGACACTGGCGCCGGAAGGCGGCGCACATCAGTCGATTGCATCGCCGCTGATCGGCATGGCGCAGGATGGTCTTGCCTCCTTCGAACCAGCCTTCGTCGATGAGCTATCAGTCATCATGAACTGGAGCTTCGATTACCTTCAGAGGAATGGTGACGGCGATCCCGATGAGCGAACCTGGCTCCGCGACGAGACGGGCGGTTCCGTGTATCTGCGACTGTCCACTCGGCCAGTCGAACAGCCGATGCCGCGCGACGGAACGAAGTTCACTCAGGGAGTGATCGATGGAGCATATTGGCTGCGGGAACCAGGGCCGAATGCGGAGGTCGTCATTGCTTATCAGGGAACGGTAGCAACGGAAGCCATCGCGGCTGCGGGCCGGATCGCGGGCGACCGCCGGGGCATCGGCGTTCTTGCTGTCACATCAGCCGACCGGTTGAATGCCGGCTGGACCGCGGCACGGCGCGCCCGCGCCCGCGGCCATACCAGCGCAGCCTCTCACATCGAATCCTTGCTGCAGTGTCTCCCCTCACATTGCGTGCTGATCACAGTACTGGACGGGCATCCTGCTACCTTATCTTGGCTGGGTTCAGTGGCAGGCCAACGAGTGGTTCCGCTCGGTGTCGAGCATTTTGGTCAGACGGGTACAATTGCCGAGCTTTACCGCCACTTCCAAATTGACGCCGACGCCATCGTGGGAGCAGCAAGTCGCATCGTGCCCGGAAGACCGGTGCGGCTCGTTGGATTCCAAACCTAGGGCCATCACAACTTGACCAACCTCTCGACTGACTAGCTTTCAATCGAGCATTCGAAGACGCGCGACTATTCAATGCGGATGTAGGCTAAGCGCCGAACCGCGGTTCGGGCACACCCTTGATCCCGAGGCCGGTGATCGCGAACAGGCTGCCGCGCAGAACGCCATCGCCCGGGAAGCGGGGTAGCGGCGGCTTGGCCATGGAAGTTACGTAGAGCACGTCCATGTTCGGTCCGCCGAACATCACGCTCGTTACCTTCTTCACCGGCATCTCGATCACCCGGTCGACCTTGCCGTCGGGCGTGTAGCGGATGAGCTTACTGTCATAGACCTGGGCATTCCACAGGCAGCCCTCAGCATCGACCGTCGAGCCGTCCGCCGCACCGCCGCGCGAGGTGTCGAGCTTGACGAAGGTGCGGCGATTCGACAGCGTGCCGCTCTTGATGTCATAGTCATAGGCCCAGATCTCGCCCGACCATGAATCGGCGAAATAGAAGATGCGGTCGTCCGGGCTCCAGCACGGGCCGTTGGAGACGATGATGCCGCTCTCGACCTTGGTGACCTTGAAGTCCGGGTCGAGCCGGTAGAGCGCGCCGTTGGGGCCTGACTCCTGGCTGTCCATCGTGCCGGCGAAGAAGCGGCCGCGGCGATCCACCTTGCCGTCATTGATCCAGTTGTTGGGCTGGCCGGGCTCGATCTCCGCGATGAGCGGGCACTCGCCGGTGCCGAAGTCGAGCGCGTGGAAGCCTTTGGCGAGCGAGCAAATCGCACCCTTGCCGTCCTTCCGTATGGCGATCGAGCCGACGCGCGACGGGACATCCCAGGCGCGGACCTCGGTTCCCTGCGCAGTGGCGCGGAACACGCGCATCCCGGTGGCGTCAATCCAGTAGAGCCGCTGCTGCTCGACATCCCACAGGGGGCCTTCGCCGAGCGTCGTCTTCACATCGACCAGAACTTCGATCTTCATGCTGTCCTCCGTTTATCCCTTGAAGCGTGGCTCAGGCACGCCGCGAACGCCGAGCCCGTGAATGGCGAAGACGGCGCCGGCCTCCGCCTCCTTGTGGTAGGCATTGCGGTGGGGCCGCGCCATGGACGTTACATAGGCGATGTCGAGATCGGGTCCCCCGAAGATGAGGCTGGTGGTGGAGTTGACGGGGAGTCCCACGATCCGGTTCACCACGCCGTTGGGATCGAAACGGATGAGGCGGCCGGAATATACTTCGCAGCTCCACACATAGCCTTCCGCGTCGACGGTGGCCCCGTCGGGCAAGCCGCGCTGGGTCTCGAAGCTGGTGAAGACTCGGCGCGAGCGCACGTCGCCTGTCGCCGTGTCGTAGTCATAGGCGTAGATCACCTTGCGGCCGGTATCGGCGAAATAGAGGGTCTTGCCGTCGAGGCTCCAGCACGGACCGTTGGAGCAGATGAGGCCGTGGTCAAGCTCATGCACCGAGAGGTCGTGGTCGAGCCGGAACAGCTTGCCGACAGGGTTCGCCTCCTCGAAGTCCATGGAGCCCGCGACGAAGCGGCCCTGGCGGTCCACCTTGCCGTCATTCATGCGCGCGGTGAGCTGGCCGGGCTGTGTCTCGGCGATCAGGGTCACCTCGCCCGTCTGGAAGTTGAGCGCGTGGAAGCCGGAGCGCAGTGAGACGATGGCGCCGCCCTTCTCGCGGAGCGCGATGGAGCCCACGGGCTCCGGCAGGCGCCAGCTCTTACGGTCGCCGCCGCGCGCATCGCAGGAGAAGACGGCGGGACCATAGGAATCGATCCAGTAGAGGCGCTGTTCCGCGACGTCCCACAGCGGGCCTTCGCCTAGGTCGTTGCGGTCTTCGCTGAAGACTTCGATGCGCAGCATGGCGTGTCCTCTCAGAAGGCGACCTTGTCGCCTCCCTTCAGTTCAAGGATCTGGCGGGCCTCATCGGGGGTCGCGACCTCCATGCCCAAACCTTCGATGATCTTGCGGGCGAGCAGCACCTGCTCGGCGTTGGACTTGGCGAGCTTACCCTTGCCGGCCCACAGGCTGTCCTCGAGGCCGACGCGGATGTTGCCGCCGAGTGCGGCGGACTGCGCCGCGACGCGAAGCTGTGCTGCACCCGCACCCAGCACCGACCAGCGGAACTTGTCGCCGAACAACCGGTCAGCCGTGCGCTTCATGTGGGCGACGTCCTCCGGGTGGCTGCCGATGCCGCCCAAGAGGCCGAAGACCGACTGCACGAAGAAGGGCGGCTTGACGAGGCCACGGTCGGCGAAATGCGCGAGGTTGTAGAGATGCGAGATGTCGTAGCATTCGAACTCGAAGCGCGTGCCGTTGTCGTAGCAGGTCTGCAGGATATACTCGATGTCCTTGAAGCTGTTGCGGAACACGAGGTCGCGCGTGGCTTCGAGGTGGGTCTTCTCCCAGTCGAACTTGAAGGTCTTGTACTTGTCGAGCAGGTGGTAGAGCCCAAAGTTGATGGAGCCCATGTTGAGCGAGGCCACTTCTGGCTTGAAGGTGGCGGCGGGCTTCACGCGCTCCTCGACCTTCATGTAGGGGCTGCCGCCGGTGGTGATGTTGATCGCAGCCTTCGTACCCTGCTTGATGCGCGGCAAGAAGCGCGCGAAGGCCTCGGGCGTCTGGTCGGGCTTGCCGGTCTCCGGATCGCGCGCGTGGAGGTGCAGGATGGCGGCACCGGCGTCCGCCGCGGCGATCGCCTCGCGCGCGATCTCGTCGGGCGTGATGGGCAGGTAGGGCGACATGGTGGGCGTGTGGATGGCACCTGTCACGGCGCAGGTGATAATGACCTTATCCTTGAGGACCGTCATGATCCGATCTCTTTCAATGCTTTCTTCTTGTGGGCCGCAAGGGCCATGAGTCGGCGGTCACGCCAGACCTGGCGCTCCTGCAGCTTGTCGGCGGGAACTTTCTTGCGGCGGTCCTTCTCGACCTCCTCCATGACGGCGCCCGTCCAGTCGACGCGGCGCAGCATCTGGGGGAAGAGGTTCTCGTAGATCCGCTGGTAGCGCTCGGCATAGTCGCGCACGCCGCCCGGCGCGTTGAGGTCGATGGTCTCGAAGGGTCCCATGAAGGACCAGCGCAGCGCCAGCCCGTCACGGATGCCGGTGTCGACATCCTCGACACTCGCATAGCCATCCGCCACCAGCCGGAATGCCTCCTCGAGGAGGGCACCCTGCATGCGGTTCATGATGAAACCGTCGAGCTCCTTCTTCATCACCAGCGGGGCGTGCCCTGCTAAGACGAGGAACTGGCGCGTGCGCTCCACCGTCTCGGGCGTGGTCCACGGGGCGGGGACGACTTCAGCCGCGGGGATCAGATAGGGCGGGTTGATCGGGTGCACCACGATGCAGCGGCCGCGTCCCTTCAGCCCTTCGGTGAATTTCGAGGGGAGCAGGGCGGAGGTGGAACTGGCGAGAACCGCATCGGGACGCGCCACCGCGTCGAGCCGCTCGAACACCTTGATCTTGGTGGCGAGATCCTCCGGCGTGTTCTCCTGCACGTGGGAGGCCACGGCGAGCGCCTCCTCCAGCGTCTCGCAGGGGGCGATGCGGGAGAGCACAGTGCCGGTACTCTGGCCGTTCAAGAGGTCGTTGGCGGCGAGGTCGTCCAGCACGCCGGTGATGTAGTCCACGGCCTTGCGGGCAGCACCCTCCGCCTGGTCCCACAGCCTGACGTTTGCGCCCGCCCGCGCGAAGCTGATCGCCCAGGCCCGGCCGATGAAGCCGGAGCCGACGATGGCGGTTTCAGAGGGTTTCAACATTTCCATCAACTCCAAGGGATTGTCCCGATATGCTGGCGCCGGCGGCCGACAGCAGGAAGGCCACCATGTCCGCCACATCATAGGGGCTGACCATGCGGCGGAGCGAGACCTTCTCGAGGTAGCGCTCCTCCATCGCCTCGTGGCTGAGGCCGAGCTGCGCGGCGCGGTCGGCGATGACCTTGTGCATGCGCGGGCCCTCGACTATGCCGGGCAGGATCGCGTTGACGCGGATGTTCGACGGCCCGAGCTCCTTGGCGAGGCTCTGGGTGAAACCGACCACGGCGAACTTGGCGGAGGAATAGGGCGTGCGGAACGCATAGCCATGGCGGCCCGCGGCGGACGACATGTTGACGATCGACCCGCCGCCCGCAGCCTTCAGCATCGGCACTGCGAGCCTCGCGCAGAGGAACTGCCCGGTGAGGCAGACGTCGATGCAGCGCCGCCAGTCGGCCGGGCTAATCTCGTCCACGCCGCCCGTGGGCCCCGCGATGCCGGCATTGTTGATGAGGGCGTCGAGCCCGCCGAGCTCCCGCTTCACCATGGCGAAGAGCGCATCGACATCGGCATCGACCGAGACATCCGCCTTGCAGGCGGCAACGCCCGGCAGTTGCTTTCGGGCAGAGACGATGGCCTCGTCCGAGATGTCGCAGATCGCGATCTTCGCGCCTAGCGCGGACAGGGTGCTTGCGATGGCGATGCCGATGCCGGAGGCACCCGCCGTCACCAGCACGCGCTGGCCTGAAAGGCCGCGGAGGAAATCGGCCGCCGAGGCCGGAACGGTGTGACCCATGTTTAACTCCTAACTCTTCCGGTCGCGCAGCGCGATCACGGCACCCAGCACCACGAGGCCGAAGAGGATCGCGCGGGTGGCATAGGGCAGCGTGGTGCCTGCAAGGAATGTCTGCAAGGCGGTGAGCAGCAGCACGCCGCCCAGCATGCCGAGGTAATGGCCGCGCCCGCCGGTGATGAGTGCGCCGCCCACCACCACGACCGCGATCGACGGCAGGAGATAGTCATCTCCCATGCCGAGGCTCGCCTGGCCCGAGAAGCCGGTGAGCAGGATGCCGACGAGGGCCGAACACACGGCAGAGAGCACATAGACGAGGATCAGCGTGCGCCCGACCGGAATGCCGGAGAGCTCCGCCGCGCGCAGCCCATTGCCGATGCCGTAGACGCGCCGCCCGAAGGGCGTGCGGCCGAGGAGCGTGACGGCGGCGATGACGAACAGCACCATGAACAGAACGACGGGCGCCACGGGTCCGATCTTGCCCGTCATGAACCAGCGCAGCATGGGCGAGGAGAAGCCGTCGGGCGTTCCGTTGGAATAAAGAAGTGCCACGCCCTGCAGCAGGCCATTGGTAGCCAGCGTCATGACGATGGGCGACAGGCCGAGGAAGACGATGCCCAGCCCGTTTACAAGTCCGATGACACAGGCCAGCAGCAGCACCGCGGGCAGCGCATAGATGAGGGCCGCATCCGAACCCTTGACCATCCCTGCGAGCAGGATGCCGCAGAGGCCGATGGTCCATGGCACAGAGAGGTCAAGGCCGCCCGTCAGGATCACCGTGCCCTGGCCGAGGGCGAGGATGGCGAGAAAGCTCGACAGGACGACGAGCGAGTTCCAGTAGCCGGTGTTGAGCAGTGCGCCGCCGAGCCACAGCTGTGTGACCGCCACGACCAGCACGAAGCAGAGATAGGCGGGAAGGGTGTAGCGCAGCACATCCGCATTGCGCTTGAAGAAGCCGGGCCGCTCGCCCGCCGCCGGTTGGTCCGCGCTTGCGGCGAGCCTGAGGCGCGTATCGCCCTCGGCGCGCTGCTTGACCAACGTTCCGGCGCGCCGTGCTGACAGCCTGGTGCCGATGATGCGCAGCTGCCTGGCCAGTGTGGAGGAGCGCGACAGCGAGCCCGCGAGCACCGCGAGGATGAGGATCATTCCCTCCGCGATGGTCGAGTAATAGGCCGAGACATTGAGGACCAGCAGGATGTTGACGACGATGATGAGGATATAGGCACCGATGGCGCTGCCCAGCGGCCCGCCGCGCCCGCCGCCGAGCCTGGTGCCGCCCACGACCACGGCCGCGAACATCGACAAGAGCAGCGGATTGCCGACCAGCGGGTCGCCGCTGCCCGTCTGCGCGCTGATGAAGACGCCGGCCAGGCCGTAGCAGCCGCCCGCGATCACATAGACGAGGAAGCGCACGAACGGCACGCGGACGCCGACGGCTGCCGCTGCATCAGGGTCGCTGCCGACGGCGTAGATGGCGGTGCCAAGGCGGGTGCGCTTCAGCCAGGCCCAGGCGAGCAGCACGCCTCCGACGACAACGAGCGGCATGGGAATCCAACCCGGAATCGCATCGCCCATGTAGAAGGCGCCGATGGAGGGCGAGACGAAGCCGCCCGGCTTGTCCATCAACAGCAGCGTCACGCCCTGAATGATGAACATGGTGGAGAGTGTGACGACGATCGGCTGCAGCCGGAGGAAGGCGATGAAGATGCCGTTGAAGGCGCCGCACAGCATGCCGATGCCGATGCCCGCGAGGCTCCACAGCAGGACGCTCGCCTCCATGTTGGCGGGGTCCATGCTCTGCGCGAGGAAGACGTTGACGAGCGAGATCACCGCACCTGCCGACAGGTCGAAGCCGCCCGACAGGATGACGATGGTCTGCCCGATCGCCGCCAGGGCCGAGGTGGCGCCGCCGCTCGACATGAAGGAGATGTCGAAATAGGTGAGGGGGCCGGTGTTAATGCCGGCGACGGTGCCGAGCAGCACGGCGAAGACGAGTGCTGCGATCAGCACGCCGCTGTTGGAGGCCAGTGCGCGGCGGACCCAGGGAACGGAGGCGTCATTCATGCGGCCTGCCCCTCGTCGTGGTGGTCATGGCCCAGTGCCGGGGGCATGATGGCGCTTTCGCTCAGCTTCTCGCTGCCGATCTCGGCGGCCACGCGGCCGGCATAGAGAACCAGAACTCGGTCGCACAGATGCACCAGTTCGGGCACCTCGGTCGAATGGAAGAGGATGGAGCCTCCGGCATTGGCGAAGTTGCGCATCATCACATAGAGTTCATGCTTGGTGCCCACGTCGATGCCGCGCGTGGGATCGAACAGCAGCAGGATGCGGCTCTGCGCCACCAGCCATTTCGAGATGGCGATCTTCTGCTGGTTGCCGCCGGAGAAGGCGCCAGCCCTTGTCCACAGCGCGCGCTCATTGACCTCGACCGTGGCGAAGGCCCGCCGGACGGCGGCTTCTTCTTCCTCAATGCGGATCAGCCCGCGTGGCGCGAAGCGGCTGATGACGGGAAGCGAGGCGTTGGTGCGGCCGTCGAGCTTGAGGAACAGACCCTCCGTCTTGCGGTCCTCAGGCACGAGGCCCATCGAGACGCCCGCCGTCATCGCATCGACGGGTGAAGTGATGGCGGTCTTGCGGCCATCGACGAGGATGTCGCCCGACTTCACCTCCGTCATGCCGAAGCAGGCGAGGAAGAGGTCGAGCTGTCCCATGCCCTGCAGGCTCGCGATGCCGAGGATCTCGCCCTTGTGCAGGTCGAAAGAGACGTCCTCCAGCTTGTTGCCGGCCCTGAGGCTGCGCGCCGCGAGAACCGGGGCGCCGAAGCTCGAACGGTCCTTGGGGCGGGGCGGGAACGTCTGGGAGATGCTGCGCCCGACGATCTTCTCGATCACGTCCGAGTCCGAGATATGGTCGACACCGGTGGTGAGGATGTGGCGTCCGTTGCGCAGGATGGTCAGAGTATCGCAGAAGGCGCGGACCTCGCGCATGCGGTGCGAGATGAAGACGATGGTCTTGCCGGCGGCCTTCAGCCTTGCGATCAGCCCGCCCAGCCAGTCGACGTCCTCGCCCGAGAGCGTCGAGGTCGGCTCGTCAAGAAGCAGGATGCGGGGTTCGCGATAGATCGCGCGGGCGATCTCGATCTTCTGCTGCAGGGCGAGGTCGAGGCGGCCGACCTCCTCGTCTAGGTCGACGTAAAAGCCCAGCTCTTCGAGGTGGCGGTCGATGGCGGCGCGCGCGCTGCGGCGGCGGATCATGCCCGTCACGCCCAAGGGCGCATAGGGCAGCATCATGTTGTCGAGCACGGAGAGATCGCGGATCAGCGTCATCTCCTGGAAAGCGGTCTGGATGCCGCAGCGGTGCGAGGCACGCGGCGAACCCAGGGTGACGGACCGGCCTTCCACCTCGATCGAACCGCTATCGGGCAGCATCAGGCCGGAGAGAAGCTTGACCAGCGTCGACTTCCCGGCTCCATTTTCACCGAGCAGCGCGTGCACGCTGCCGGGGTGGATGTCGAAGGACACGTCATCGACGGCAACGGTAGGCCCGAAGGCCTTGCGGATGCCTTTGACGCTGATAGCGGTGGGGGTGTGATCAGGGCTCATGCCATCAGGTCCGGCGTGCATGACGAAAGGTCCGGCAGGGCGGCGGATGCCGCGGCCCTGCCAGCTGTTCTTGGATCAGGGCTCAGGCTGGCCGACGAGCGCGGCGTTCAGGCCGATCTCGGGGGTCTCCTCGGAGAAGATCGAGGCGAACCAGCCGGGGTTCGACACGAGCGAGGGCAGGAAGGCGTTGCAGCCGGCCTTCATCTCGTCCCATGTGCCTTCGTTGCAGAGCTTGATCGTCTCGCTGGTGACGATCGGCAGCGGCAGGGTCACGCGCATCGGAACTTCCTTGCCCTCGAGCGCCTGCACGGCCAGCTTCAGCGCGAGCGCGCCGGAGTAGGGGGGGGAAGCGTAGGAGATGCGCGGAGCGCCCAGCGGCGCATAGGGAGAGGCCGCACCTTCGACCTCGGTTCCGATCGGCAGCATCTGGATGCGGCCGCCGTTGGAGCCTTCACCGGCGCAGGGCTTCAGCTCTTCCGGTTTCTTGCCGGCCTCGAGTTGCATGGCATTGGCGGTGTAGCAGCCGACTTGCAGCCACAGACCATCGATCTGGTCCCAGCTCTGGGTGGCAGTGATCTTGGAGAGCTCGGTGCGGGTCACCGCCTGGCTCCACATGCCGACGCCTTCGGCCACGATCTTGATATCCGGATACTTGGCGAAGACGTCCTTCGCGGCCTTGGTGCGCAGCTGGTCGACGGAGGTGCCGGGCACGCCCGTCAGCACGACGATGTTGCCCTTGCCGTTCAGCTTCTTCGCCAGCCATTCGGCGGTGACGCGGCCCGCCTCTTCCTGGTCGATCGAGATGTTGTGCGCGCAGGGCTCGCTGATATCGCCGTCATAGGCGAAAATTTTCACGCCCTTGTCGCAGGCGTTCTTGATTACCTGGTTTAGCGCGGTGGGCGAGATCGGATAGATCACGATCGCATCGGCACCGGCCTGCACCATGGCGTTGATCTGCTGGATCTGGCGCTGGGCATTGGGCCCGGCCACCTGCACTTGCAGGTCCACCTTGTCGGCGAAGCTCTTGTGGGCGGCCATGGCTTTGATCATGTTGGCCGCTTCCGCCTGCCAGTCATTGCCGATGTAGCTCATGCTGAGGAAAATCTTGTATTTTTCGGCGGCGTCGGCAGCTGTCACACCGCTCAGCAGGCCTGCTGCCAGCGCGGTGCCGAGCGCAAATCTTTTCAACCTGGTCGCTAAATTCATGGCTGTACCTCCCATGTGTTGGTGCCAATGCACTCCGCTCGTTATGTCAAGACGGAGAAAGCATATTCAGCACGAATTGATCAAAGATCAAGAGCCTTGTGCGAAAGGCTCGACTGAGCACTCTCGGCATGGGATAGGGCAACCATGACGCTCACCATGAATAATAAGCCAAGTCGCGTAGCCACGCCGATTTCCCGGGATACGATGCAGGACCGGGTCCACCGCCGGCTGTGCGACATGATCTTGGACGGCGAGATCGAGCCTGGCCAATTGGTGACCATCCAGTCACTTGCGGAAACCTTCGGCGTCAGTCACATGCCAGTGCGTGAGGCACTGAAGCGGCTGCTTGCCGCCAAGGCGCTCACGGTGGTTTCAGGGCGCTCGATCGGCATTCCGCGGCTAAACCGCAGTGCGCTCGAGGACCTTCGCAAGGTGCGCCTGGAAATCGAATCGCTTGCCGCTGTCTGGGCTTGTCGCAACATCGAGCCAGCTGAACTCAACTCGCTCCGTAGGGAATGCCAGAGGCTCGAAACCGCCAATGCTGCCGAGGATGTGCATTCCTACCTCCGGGCAAACCGTGCGTTTCACTTTTCACTCTATAAAGGAGCGCGGTCGGAAGTTTTGCTCTCAGTCATTGAGACGCTCTGGCTGCAGATAAGTCCGTATTTCAGCCTACTTCATGGAGAGGGAAACTATTCGTCTGCTAACATGCAGCATAGCATGATGGTAAGAGCCCTCGAACAGAAAGATGAAGCGGGGGTAGAAAGGGCTATCCGTGCGGATATTGACGCCGCCTATCATCTGTTAATGAAACTTGTTGATTGAGTTGTTTGCGCATACCACTCTAGCAAGAAAGGTTGTGTCGCCCTCGCCATCGTTAGCCCCCTCCGGCCGTCGCCATGCCAGCATGGCCTCTACGGCCTCCGGCCACAACAGCGTCGTGCTCAGAACCGGCTGACATAGAAGGCGTTGATGTTATCGGTCTGTGCGATTTCCTCTGACCGGTCGGCTTCTTGGTCGTTTCCACTTCAGGGGATATATCGCTCCTGACGCAGACGATCAAAGGCGTGAGTGAATGAATTGAGGCTGTTCTGGTATGACTTGAACCCCAAGTCATAGCTCTTGGTCATCGAGGCAAAACTCTCTAACTCGCGACCAAGATCAAGGTCAGTGTGCCACCATGAGGCGATTTTATCTATCGGCACCTTCTTAAGATTAAACTTGGCAACGATCCGGTCCCAAATAGGTCCAGCATCGGCCATGTAGTCTTCAAGCGGCGTTGGCATGCCTTGATGTTTCGCAACTTCGAGACCGAAGTGGGCAGCAATTTGCGGCCACAACCAGTTCCACCGGAAGACATCGCCGTTGACGACGTTGAACGCTTCGTTGAATCCATTGGTGTGGGTCGCAGCCCATTCAAGATGTTTAGCAATGATGCGGCCATCAGTAATATCGACCACACCTTCGTACTGCTGTTTGCTACCTGGAAATACAAACGGCTTTCCCGTCTCTTTGCAGATCACCGCATAGGCGGCAAGCGTCGCGGCCATATTCATAGCATTGCCCACCGCATAGCCTATCAATGTGTGTGGGCGATGCACTGACCATGTGAACCCCTGTCTTTCAGCGGCAGCATATACCACGTCTTCCTGCACATAGTAGAAATTAGGAAACGGCAGGCGCGGTTGTTCCTCACGGAAAGGTGTAACAGGCTTGGCTTTAGCATAATTCTCAAATGGTCCGAGATAATGCTTTAGGCCGGTAACAAGAGCCACGTGACGTATGTCATTGCCTCCAACAGCTGCCATAAGGTTGTCCACCATCTCACCGTTGACCTTACAGTTCTCTTCCTCCGTGGCCTGCCGCGACCATGTGGCAATAAAGATGTGCGTGGGCTTGATGGACTTTAATGTAGAGGTCAGTCCCGTACGATCCATGAGATTGGCCGTAATGGAATTCACTCCCGTGGGCAGGTTTTCCGCGTACCGAGAAAGACCAGAGACTTCCCAGCTGCCATTGAGAACTAGATGTTCAGCGAGGTGGCGTCCGATAATGCCGCTGACACCAGCTATTAGAGCGTGCTTTTTCATAGACTGCCTTCCTGCGAGGAATTCGATTTTTCACACATTAGAGCGGCGCCAGGTCATTTGAAAACTAAATAGGTTTTCAAATCGGCTCGGGGATGAGTCGAAGTCTGCGGAAGTGATTTGCCATACCGCATCTCGGAGAAAACACCGGTGGTGAGTGGCTGGACACCGCATGTCTTTGGGCTAGTCAGCCTACCAGAGAGGGCTGCATCGCCCTCGCCATCGTAAGCCCTTCTGGCTGCCTCAAAGTATTGGGCAAAGCCGCTCTCCTGTCGATGTCATGGCTTGCTCTTTCTAGTTCTGGTCCCGCTGCTACCGGCGTGCTGCTCGAGGAAGGCGCGGCACTGATCGAAGCTCTGCTCGCATCCATGGGGCAGGGGCATAAATTTTTTCTTCGCCAGTGAGCGGGCAAAGGCGAGCATGCGCGTCGTGGGCTTCCTCGCATTTCCCTGCTTGGCGCCGAGCGAGTTTTCAGCAGAGGCAGATTGTTCCGGCGTATGCGAACCGGAAGCATCTATGCCCGGTCTCTCTAAGGCATGTGCGCTAACCTGGCAACGTTTCCGCCTTGTGGGCGGGTATGATGCGCGTGCCCGTGACCGGCGGCCTCTGCCTGCGCTTAGTCCCTGCGCCGCAGGGGCAAGGTCCACT
>CAMDBX010000096.1 GCA_945889445.1 Rhizobium sp. Q54 | reverse complement strand
CCGCACTCAGGTTCGAGAAACATCGGGTCCACGGACTGGGTTTCGAAATTCCGGTCGAGCACCAGCAACCCGGCATCAGGCGACGCCAGCGCGGACCGGATGTCCTCTCCCAGCGCGGCGCCGCGCGTATAGGCCTCGTCCGTCTTGGGGCTAGGCTGCCAGA
The DNA here is from genome assembly GCA_945889445.1 of Rhizobium sp. Q54. Classification (GTDB taxonomy): domain Bacteria; phylum Pseudomonadota; class Alphaproteobacteria; order Rhizobiales; family Aestuariivirgaceae; genus Aestuariivirga. The sequence goes on along the minus strand of CAMDBX010000096.1, from coordinate 15,575 downwards.
TCGGTCGACCGTCACTATCCTCGAGCGGCGGCTTAAGCCAACCATCCCGAAGCGGTGAGTAGACGTCGGGCGCGCCGTCAGCACCTGCCACGCGAGTAAACCTCAGCGTGGCGTAGTTTGCGCCGGGTAGTGGTCCTGTCTCGGCACCAAAGCGCAGCGGGCTGAGGTCGCGGAAGGCCGTTCGGGCCCGGTCATAGGCATCGAATGTCTCGAAGAGCAACAGCGCCACCGGTTGCCCGAGATAGAGCGGCGTCGTGCCCACGGGGCAGAGTAGATTGCCTTCATAGAAGTGCGGAACACGCACGCCTGATGTTGCAAGTTCAGCGGCTGTCACCACCACGTCCGGACGAGCATTCGCGCCCAGCGCATCAAGATTCAGCCCCTCGTAGAGATGGCTCGCATCGGTCGCGCGGACTAGCAGCGCGTGTGACGTCTGTTGTGGCCAGCCCGGCATGTCAGCAGAGCGAAAGTCCGACACATAGAGTTTTGCGCCCGTTACCTTTGCGACGCCATCGACACGGCCCCTGACAGGGATTTCGGCACCATTCAGCGTCTCGCGTTCGAAGAAGGAAGGCTGCTCAGCTAGGGCAGCGTCCGGAATGCCTAGCTTCGACAGCGTGAGTGCGATGCCGCTGACGCTCCCCGTCCTTAGAAAGTCTCTGCGGGACAAACGCATGTGGTGGGCTCCTGTCGTTGAACAAGGCATGTGACGCAAGAACGGGGCAATGGCATCCATCTCAATTACACTGAGGTTACACTTCTACGTGACATCTGGTAAACTGATCAGCCCCCAACGAGTGGTCCGGTTTGAATGTTAGTGCGCGGGCGGCCTCGGCACCAGCGCGCTGGCGGCAAAGCAGGTCGAGGTGGCGCAGACACCCGTGCGGATTGGTGGATGAAGACCTCCGGAATAGCCTGCCGAACGACGGTCTGGTGATCCAAGGGATTAAGAGAAACAGCATTTCCGAAAGATATCTTGGGCCCACTCGTGGGATTCGAACTTCATCGAATTTTGTTCCCAATGAAATCAATTGCTTGCGAGGAAAGAGAGTTGGCTGCCAGCACCTTCTCCTCCGCCATTTTGCCCTCGGGCAAAGCTCTCTCCTCGAATTCCGAGCGCTCAAAATCGCCAGTATTTGCGGGCTTCTTTGCGAAAAGCTCCTGACTGCCGGATTTGTCATGAGGCTGAATTTCGTCTCTCTCGGCCCCGCATTCTCCAAAGCTCCTGACTGTGGGAATTCAGTACGGAGATCCTAAGCCACTGAAATATAGTGAAAAAATATCGAGCGGATTGCTAGGCTTGGGGGCAACAAGCGGTCACCGAGAGGGGCTACGAGCGAACTGCGTGACTTTGTGTCAGGTATGGCCTCCCTTTCTTTTGCGCCTGTGTCCGAGCATGTTCCTCCTTCTCACCTCCCTCTCAACCATTTCTGGATCAAACGATCCGCTTTCAAACACTAGGCGCACCATCTGGGCGCGCCTAATCAATCCAAGCGCCCTGAGGATCTTGGCATTGTGAGCCTTAACGGTGGCGATTTCGATGCCAAGAAAGTAGGCTGTTTCTTTGTCGCTTAGGCCGCAAGCGATGCATTGGCAGATGATCTGTTGCATTGCAGTAAGCGGGACATCTTGCGGCGAGAAACGAAATTCGCGCAACCATCCATCTTCAGAACAGAGCGCTCGCGAAGAGCTTGATCCCGTGCCCCTGCTGGCTTCGCCTGCACCGGGCGTCCGATTGTCGACAACGTGCTCCTTGCTCATGTCAAGCAGCCAAAACTCACGACAGTTCTATCTGCCGCCAACTCCGTTGGCGAAATTCCCATTCCTTCGACACAAGCCATCGCTACGAAGGCATCATCGTTGACGGGGAAGAGAATTCTGATCCAGAGGAGCTTGGTAGCGAGAAATGAACCAATCGAGGAAAGTGATGGTTGGGTGATGCACGGAATGTGATTAAGCACTGTGCAGATCAAGTGTGGGATACTCATCGCCTTTAGAAATCCTGCCATGATCAAATGATGAAAAGTCAATGCTCTGGGCAGATGCTGACGCTTGGTGCCAAGTCCTGTCGCTTCAATTAGCTTCAATCGTTCAGACGACCAGATTGGGAGTTATCAATAAAATCAGCGTATTCGGTAGCACTGTTACATACTTGGCGGGGTAACTACCCCTCTTCCCACAGCAGTAAGAGTTACTGATGAGGCAGGCCTCAATGCCTGCTTAGCTGTTGTTTGCTATGCTGGCATGCTCATCATACGCACCGGCCGCCCTGGCGTGAGTCTGCTCGCCGCCGCGACGATTGCATCAGCGTCGATCCCAAAGTGATGGTAGAGATCAGAAATTGTTCCCGTCTGCCCGAAATGTTCAACACCTAACGGCACTACACGGTGGCCAGCGACTGAGCCGATCCAAGATAGCGTAGCGGGGTGACCGTCGATCACTGTAATCAGGGTGCAATAAGATGGTAAGCGTTCGAGCAGTTCTTCCACATGCGAGCGTGCGCCGGCATGGCCTCTAGCGCGGGCGCGGCGCGCAGCAGTCCAGCCCGCGTTGAGTCGGTCTGAGGAGGTAACAGCCAAGACACCAATGTCGCGGCGGTCACTCGCAATGCAGCCCGCGGCCTCGATTGCCTCTGTCGCTATCGTACCCTGATAGGCGATGACGACCTCTGCGTTGGGGCCGGGCTCACGCAACCAGTAAGCACCGTCGATGACGCCTTGCTCGAATTTGGCACTATCACGCCGCATTGGCTGCTCAATTGGCCGCGTCGAGAGCCGTAGATAGACCGATCCGCCGGTTTCGTCGCGTAGCCATGTTCTCTCGTCCGGATCGTCGTCACCGTTCCTCTGTAGGTAGTCGAAGCTCCAGTTCATGATGACCGAGAGTTCATCAAGAAACGCGGGTTCGAAGGAGGCAATCCCGTCCTGTGACATACCGATCAACGGCGAGCTAATCGACTGATGCGCACCTCCTTCCGGCGCCAAGGTCACCCCGGATGGTGTGCCGACCAGTAGAAAGCGCGCATCCTGGTAACAGGCGTAATTGAGGGCATCGAGGCCGCGGGCGATAAAGGGATCATAAACTGTGCCCACTGGGATCAGTCTTTCGCCGAACAGCGAGTGCGACAGCCCGGCGGCGCCGAGTGCTAGCATCAGGTTCATCTCTGCTATCCCAAGCTCGATGTGCTGGCCGTCTGGTGAGAATGCCCACTTCTGGGCTGACGGAATCCGTTCGTCTCGGAAGGTGTCTTTCCGCGCGTCGCGTGCGAACAGCCCGCGTCGGTTTACCCAGGGCCCCAGATTGGTTGAAACGGTTACGTCGGGCGAGAACGTAATTATGCGGTCTGCGAGTGGTCCACCGGAACGGGCGATCTCATCGAGGATCTTTCCGAATCCTGTTTGTGTCGACTGGATGCGATCATCGATAGTGACCCTCTTTGGTACCTCCAGTATCGGTGCGGTGTACCGCCTCCTACCCTTGGAGAAGAATGGCACGGTGTTTAGGAACTCCTTTAGGTCGGTTGCATCGCTTAGCCCAGCGAAGGGCTTCCACTCATCGCCTCTTGGAACGCCCATGGTAGACTGGAATATCTCCATTTGTGGCTGGGTCATCAGGCCCGCGTGGTTATCCTTGTGTCCTGCAAGCGGCGTTCCCCAGCCCTTAATAGTGTAGAAAAGAAAAACCGTCGGCCGGTCATCCTTGACCGCGTCGAAGGCTCCACAAAGTGAGGACAGACAGTGTCCTCCAAGGTTCTCCATCAACGCCGCGAGCTCTGGATCGCTGCGTCGCTCTATCAGGGATGTTACAGGTCCCTGGTCGCCGAGGTCGTCGAGCAACCGTTTGCGCCATGCGTTACCACCTTGGAAAGTCAGGGCCGAATAGAGCGCGTTGGGGCAAGCGTCGATCCACTCCTTCAGTGCTGAGCCGCCCGCCTCCTCGAATGCTTCGCGCTGCAAACGCCCATATTTCAGGCGGACGACGCGCCAACCGAAGCTGGAGAAGATAGCCTCGATGCGTTCCCAGAGGCCTTCCCGAACCACGCCATCGAGGCTCTGGCGATTGTAGTCGATCAACCACCAGACATTCCGCAGTTCGTGCTTCCACCCTTCCAACAGCGCTTCGTAGATATTACCCTCATCGAGTTCCGCATCGCCGATGAGGGCGATCATGCGGCCATTGATTGACTTTGCCCAGCCGTGTCCATGCAGATAGTCTTGCATGATGGAAGCAAAGATCGGCAGGGCGGCCCCCAAGCCCACCGAGCCCGTCGAGAAGTCTACATCGTCCACGTCCTTGGTCCGAGACGGGTAGCTTTGGACACCGCCGTATCCGCGAAAGTTCTTGATTTTCTCGAGGGGCATGTTGCCCATCAGGTACTGGATCGCATGGAAGACAGGCCCGGCATGCGGCTTGACTGCCACACGGTCGTCGGGCTTCAGCACGTGGAAATATAGTGCCGTCAGCATTGCAGCCATGGATGCTGATGAAGCCTGATGACCGCCCACCTTCACGTCACCTTCGCCTTTGGGTCTCAGATGGTTGGCATTATGAATCATCCAGCAGGATAGCCAGAGTACTCTCCGGTGAAGTTCCTCAAGATGATTGATGCCAGCCACGTCACCGTCTCCAAGCTTGTTGCTTTCACAGGAATGGTGGATCTATTTGAGGGCAATGTCCTGCCAATCTCGATGGCTAAGAGATGTGATTACGCAAAAATATGCTAAGATCTCCCAAAAATATGGATGAAACATGCATAAACTCGATGAGATTGATCTTCGTATTCTCAGGGCGATGCAGGGCGACGGTAAGCTTACCATTGCCGAAATTGCCGAGCGCGTGGGACTATCGCAGTCGCCTTGTTCCCGGCGGATCGCCAAGCTTGAGTCTGATGGTATTATCCGCGGGCGGCAGACGCTGCTAGATGCGAAGAAGTTGGGCTACGGTACGCTGATCATTGTCAGGATCAAGCTTCAGACTCACGATACCAAGATGCTTGAGGCCTTCAAGAAGGCAGTTCGTGGTATTCCTGAAATCCAGATTGCGCTGCTCGTCTTGGGAGACTTCGATTACTATCTCCGCATTATGGTTAGGGACATTGAGCATTATCAGCAGCTTTTGCAAAGAAAATTGGTTTCCCTCCCTGGCGTCAGGGAGATGCAGAGTTCCGTCATATTAGACGTGGTGAAAGACACAGGTTCAGTTCCTATTTAAGAAACGTCACGCGAACGGCTGACCTCATAGATGAAGCAGTCCCTGAACTTCACATAGAATTCCGGGCCGATCTCTTCATGGCGAGTGCGGTGGCTCGTGGTTTATCGGCATTTATGTGGCAGCGCCTGACAGAAATGCTATGCCAGACAAGACTTCGATGCTGTAATATTTGATTTACCTACGTCGCGATCTTCATCGATCGAGATTATATCGCATGCGCACAAGACTTTTGATTGCGTTTGGCTTCTCTGATTTTCCAAAATCGTCTTGGTGGAGCTGCTCTCTGTCGACCAGTCGGGATTTCAGGAAAATTCGGGACGTACGCTGCAATGCGTTTCAGCGGCCTGGTAGGCCGCTTCGACCAATGCAAAGGTCCGCAAGTTGTCTTCACCCGACGTATCCGCTGCGCGCCCCTCAAGAAATCGGTCTAGGAAGTGTGCATTGGCGTGTAGCACGGCTTCTTGCGATACATGCCAACGCACGTCGGTCCAAGGCAGGATAGGCGAGCGGAGCTCTTCCTCATAGCTCTTGTCTCGGGAGGTGATGATGGCGCGCTGGCCAGGTAGTAGGATTACCGATCCGGCCGACCCCTCGATCTCAAGAAGCGTTTCGGGGAAGACGTCCGGGAGCCGTTTGGCCTCATATGTAGCTTCAACTAGTGACACTGCTCCAGACTTGTGCCGTAGCATCATCGTAGATGTGTCTTCGCCAGCGATCGCCGGATTGCGCTTTTGGGTCTCGCACGAAATGCGTTCAACCTCGCCCATGAAGAAGCGGGCGAGATCTAGGACGTGGATCCCCGAATCGAGGATGCAAAGTCGCGGCTCCTTTGCGAGATAGGGTTGGCTCTCGTAAACATTGAATGCCGTACGGAAGCTAAGCCGCGCCCAGTTAATCGCACCGATGTCGCCCCTATCGAGCACGGCCTTTATGCGCTGCATGGCTGTGCCGAAGCGGAAGTTTTCGTGAACTGCAAGCCAACTTCCGTGGCGGCGGGCCGTCTCGACGATAGCGACGCAATCGGCCAGCGTCGGTGCTAACGGCTTTTGTACGATTGCGCCGATCCCGCGCTCAGCTGCTTTTGCAGCGATATCCTGGTGGCTGGCCACGCGGGTTGCGATGTCAACAAAGTCAAGCGGCTCGGCGTCAAGCATAGCGTCCACAGACACATAGGCCTTTACCCCGAATTGCTGAGCAGCCGCTTCGGCGCGGCCGCTGTCGATGTCGCAAACCGCCACAAGATCCGACCCAGCGGCGCGCAGGTCGGCCCAGGCGTGCAGGTGATTTTGCGCGTAGAAGCCGCAGCCGACCATGCCGACTTTTGCTCTCTTCTTAAGGTCCATCTGCGGCTCCAAACTGGTATGACAGGTTATGCTGTAAGGCTATCAGATTGACAGATCTTGGCAAGGTTGCTAGGCCTGTTCCAGGGATGGAGAAGCTTGAAACATATCTCCAGCCTGCTCAAAAATGGGAGGAATGAACGATGTGGATGAAACTAGGTCTGCTCACTGTTCTGTTTGGTACTGCCATGGGAACGGTCGCTTTTGCTGGAGATAAGGTTGTGATCGGCTACGCCGCCCCCTCACTCGATGGTGCGCAGGCGCAGATCCAGGCCGGTTTTCTGGCCGGTGCCAAAGCGCGTGGCTGGGAGGTAGTCTCCGTGACGTCTGGCGGCGACGCACAAAAACAATTGAATGATATCAATGACTTCATCGCGCAAGGCGTCAAGGCCATTGTTGCGGTTCCAGATGACAGCGCCGGCATTTGCGTGGCGGTCGCTGCCGCAAAAGAGGCAGGGATACCGTTTTACACCATCGACCGCGCGCCGACCGGTTGCGAGATCGATCTGACGGTTCTGTCGGACAACTACCTTGGCGGCAAACAGGCTGGCGAGGCGATGGTGGCCCATTTGACCGCAAAGAACGGCTCGCCGAAGGGCACCGTTCTGGAAATAACCGGCAACCTGGCCCAGAACGTTGCACAACTACGCGGCGGTGGTTTCGATGATGTGATCAAGCAACACCCTGAAATCAAGCTCATCGTGAAGCCTGGTGACTGGGACGCCGCTAAAGGCGTGGAAATTGTTCGTGACGTTGCCTCGACCGAAGCGGTTGACGGCATCTACATGCATTCAGACTGCGTCTACAGCACCGGTACCGTTCAGACCCTAAAAGAGATCGGCAAGTTTGCTCCGGCAGGAGATAAAGCCCATATCTTTATCGGAGCAATAGACGGTTGCACCGAGAATCTTGCTTTGATCCGTGAAGGCGCGACTGACCAGACTTCGGGACAACCCATCCCGGACTTTGGTACTCTTGTTGCCGATTACATCGACAAGAAGTTAAAAGGCGAAGAGATTGCGCCGGGTGAAGTCGTCAAAGAAGGCGCACTGTGGTCACCCGCTCAGCTGAAGAAGACTGATACCGGGCTGCAGCTGCTGCTCAGCACCACTTCAGTCACAAAGGCGAATGTCGATGAGCCGGGCCTCTGGGGCAATACCAAGTAATCAGGTTTGACGTCAGATTGTGACGTTGATCTCGAAAGGCGGCGCGCACTGCGTCGCCTTTCAGATCAAGTAACTGAATTTTGGAGTTAACCCAGATGACGACAAAACCTGCCCAGACTGTGGTCGAAATGCAGGACATCGTAAAGACGTATCCGGGCGTTCTGGCATTGGACCGGGTGTCCTTTGACGTCAAAGCTGGCGAAGTGCACGCACTGGCTGGAAAGAACGGTGCCGGCAAGTCGACGTTGATGCAGGTCTTGAACGGATTGTGCCTACCCGACTCTGGCGTAATTCGAATTCGAGGAACCGAGTTCTCCGGGTTGACCGCCAGCCTCGCTAAGCAAGAGGGAATTGCCCTGGTCGCGCAACATGCCAAATTCGTGCCCGGCCTGTCGATTGCGGAAAACCTCTGTCTAGGGGCAGTTCCGAGTAAACGTGGTTTCATCGACTGGCACGGTATCTATGCGAGCGCGGAGGAAAAACTGTCACGGTTCGGACTGGAGATTGACGTCCGCCAACGAATGGAAATGACTTCTGTAGCCGAACGCCAGATGATCGAGATTGCGCGCGCCCTTTTTGCAGATGCTTCGGTCATCATCCTCGACGAACCTACAGCTCCGCTGCCGAAGCGCGAAGTTGAACGCTTGTTCGGGTTCGTGAGGAACCAGAAGCAACGAGGAGCGTCTTTCATTTATATCTCGCACTATCTTGATGAGATATTTGAGATTGCAGACCGCGCTACAGTCCTGCGTAATGGTAAGGTCGCTGGCGCCGCTGCCGTTGCCGATCTGACGCAGCGAGATCTGGTGCATATGATCAGCGGTACTAGCGTTAAGCGATTTACCCGCGAGCGTGGAAATGTCGGGGACGAAGTGTTGGGAACTCGGAACCTGACACGCGATAGAGCCTATTATGATATCAACCTGTCAGTTCGCGCTGGCGAGGTTGTGGGCTTGACTGGACTCGAGGGAAGTGGTCCCGGAGCACTGGCGCGTGGACTGTTTGGACTTGAGGAAATGGGTACTGGGCATGTCACCATCGATGGAAAACCTTTCGAAGGCGGCAATCCATCTAAAGCATTGCATCAGGGTTTGGCCTATTTGCCTCGTGACCGTCATGGTCTAGGAATTGTTGGGATTTTATCGGTGAGAGACAATGTCTCTCTTTCAGTTCTGGAGCGACTGAAAAGTGTGCTTGGTCTTGTGGATCGCAAAAAAGAGCGGGCGCTGGTTAATGAGTATATTTCCGCTCTGAGTATCAAGACCCCCACAATGGACACCCCGATCAGCAGCCTGAGCGGCGGAAATCAGCAAAAATGTGTTGTTGCGAAGTTCGCAGCAACCGAGCCCAGGGTGCTGATTCTCGACGAGCCAACACAGGGCGTCGATGTCGAGGCAAAGATCGAAATCTTGCGCATAGTCGACGACCTCAGCAAGCGCGGCGTGGCCATTTGCGTTGTATCTGACGAACTGAACGAACTCATTGATATCTGCGATCGCATCGTCGTTTTTAAGCGCGGCAGGATCTCGCAGGAATTCATGAAGGGACAGGAAGATATTACTCCAAAAAGGCTTATCGCCGCGATTGAGGGAGTAAGCATGGAGGAAGAGCATGAACATGTATAATCGCCTAGCCGCACTCATAGATCATCTGATCTGGGCTATCCTTGCGGTAGTATTCATCTTCTTCATCTTTCAGAGCGAGCACTTCCTGTCAGAAAACAACATTTCGAACATTTTCTCTGCGGCTGCAGTGATGGGTGTTCTTGTTGTGGGTCAAACATATGTTCTGATCACCGGAAACTTTGACCTTTCCTCAGAGTCAACACTTGGGATGGCGGCGCTGCTGGGAATATGGCTAATCGTCCCGGCAGCCGCTCCGCATTTTGGCGGTGGACTATTAGTCAATCCCTACCTGGCCATTTTCTGCATTCTGCTGATGGGTGCTGTGATTGGCTATGTGATAGGTTGCCTGATCACCTATGGGCAGATGAACAACTTCATCGTGACCCTGGCTATGCTATTGGTAATCCGTGGTCTAATGCTGGCTTTTACCGAAGGCAACGCTGTAAACGGATTGAATAATCCACAGGCCGATACCTTTTATTGGTTAGGTCATGACACAGCATTCATCATTCCAGGCTTTATGAAGGTTTCCTATTCTGTTCTTGCGGCTGGGGCCACCTTTCTCGTTGGCCACATAATCCTCAAACACCACCGATTCGGGCGAGAACTCTATGCGATCGGTGGCAACCGTGATGCTGCTGTTGCTTCAGGGATCAATGCCGATCGTCGCGTACGCCAAGTTTATGCCATAAGCGGCATTCTGGCGGCGATAGCCGGATGGATGCTGGCTGGACGCGTGGTGTCTATTCAGGTGAGCCTGGGAGAAGGATATATATTCACCGTGATGGCTGCTGCCGTCATTGGCGGTATTAGTCTTCAGGGTGGTCGCGGTACCATGCTGGGTGCGCTCGGAGGAGTGCTCTTGCTGTCGGTGATCGATCGCGGCCTGAACCTTATGCATGTGTCGGTGTTCTGGGTAAGGGTGATCCAGGGCTTGATCATTTTGCTTGCGATGTTCATCGACGCACAGCGGGTCCGTATTCGCACACTCGCGCAGACGACAACCGTACGGGAGAGCAAGGACAGTGTCGTTGGAAGCTAACTCCGATCAAATTGGAGCCGCTAAGATGAATTTCACTAGCATCAAGCGCCGTAAAATACACGAAGACGTGGCCGAACAGATTGAGAACCAGATCCTGTCCGGCGGCCTGCCGGAGGGTTCCAGTCTGCCGTCCGAACGAAAACTCATGGAGGTGTTCCACGTTGGTCGCCCCGCCGTGCGTGAAGCGCTTCTGCTCTTGCAGCGAAGTGGCTTTATCAAGGTTGCTAGTGGCGGTCGCACACTTGTGACGCGCCCGACGACCGCCAATTTCCTTGATCAGTTGTCAAGTTCGGCGCGCCATCTGTTGTCATCACAAGAAGGCGAGCGGTCCTTTCAGGAGGCCCGCCGCTTGTTCGAGGCAGCGATTGCTCGCAATGCCGCAGAGATTGCAACGAAGGATGATATCCAGCGGCTTGAGGTCGCGCTTATGGCTAATCGTCAATCGATCGGTAATCTGGACTCCTTTGAACGGACCGATGTCGCCTTTCACCTGACTCTGGCCCAAATCGGCGACAATCCTGTATTTTCAGCGCTTCATAAGGCGATCGCTGAATGGCTCGCCCTTCAGCGCCACATCGCCCTGCGTGTGTCAGGTGTGGAAAACAGTGCCTATCGTAGCCATGAAGAAATATTCCAGGCAGTGGCTGACCATCAACCGGAACAGGCTTGGCAGGCAATGGACCGCCATCTGCGGCAAGTCATTGAGCAATACGAGCAAGGGCGGGGCAACGAAAAATGACAAATCCCTTCGTTGTTATTGTCGAGTTTAATCTGCGGTCCACCGACCAGATGAACGATTTTCGCAAGCTGATGGACCAAAACGCCATTGCTTCGGTCAAACGGGAGCCCGGGTGCCGGCGGTTCGATGTAATGGTGCCGAATGACCGGAAGGACCAAATCATTCTTTATGAAATCTACGATGATGAAGCTGCGTTCACAGCCCATCTGAAGACTCCCCATTTCTTGGAGTTCAACACCGCCTCTGCGGCGTTCGTTGAGAGCAGAAACGTTCGCCCCTGCACTTTGGTTTGCGAAGGTTCGAACCAGACGGCTCCATCAAAAGGATAGAATGATGAACAGACTTGATTTGAAGGAAATGACCCGGCACCGCGGCCCGAAATTCGGCCATTATGTTGGCGAATTTGCGACCCCGGGCATCGGACATATTCTGGCCTCGGCACAATGTGATTTTGTCTTTTTCGATATGGAACATTCAGGGTTCAGTATCGAATCCTTAAAACAAGCGGTCAGATATTTCGAAGCCGCGGATGTGGCGATGATCGTCCGCACGCCGTCCAAAGACTACGACATGGTTGCGCGCATCTGCGACGCCGGGGCCCAAGGCCTTATGGCGCCCATGATTAAAGATGCTGCCGAAGCGGCCACGGTGGTCAGCTATATGAAATACCCGCCCGTCGGTAAGCGCGGCATAGCCTTGGGCGCTGCTCATGACAACTATCTGCCCGGGGGCATAGCGGTGCAAGATAGATTGGCGCAAGGCAATGCCAGAACTACGTTTTTTGCCTTGATCGAGACCCGCGAAGGAGCCGAGAACGTTGATGCAATTGCTGCGACTCCAGGTGTGGACTGCCTTTGGGTTGGTCATTTTGATCTGAGCGCCTCTCTCGGGATCGCTGGGCAATTCGAGCATCCGGATTATCTTGCTGCTCTTGCGAAAATTATTGAGGCGGCGAAGGTCCACGGTTTATCGCTCGGTCGGCTCGTTAGTTCGCCGGACGAAGGTCTTGCTGATCTACGGAAGGGTTTCGATTTTTGCTGTCTGGCGACTGATACCGGACTCTACCAGCGTGCCCTGATCACTGGGATTTCTCAGTTGCGGAGTGCGTCGAGTGCAAATTGAAGATTTTCGAGTCGGCCTGTCCGGCGATTTCATCAACGTTGATGGATCGATGAAATATCCATCATTTGACCTCGAGGTGCTGCGCACAACACCTGGAATCACAAGCAAGTTCCTTCCGAACAGTGATCCGATCCGCTCGGAATTGCTTGAAGATTTGGATGCATTGATACTTCTGGGGGCACAGTTCAGCGCCGACAGCATCCCTGCCTCAGGTCGCCTCAGCGTGATTGCCCGTTTTGGGGTTGGCTACGATTCTGTAGATGTTGCGGCCTGCACCGCCAATGATATTGCTGTCTGCATTACACCAGACGGCGTGCGGCGCCCGGTTGCAGCCTCAATTCTGACGCTCATCCTAGCGCTGACGGGCCGTTTGATCATCAAGGATCGCTTGACCCGACAAGGACCTGCCGGATTTGCCCGGGCACGCACCGACTACATGGGTATGGGCGTGGTGGGGCGCACTCTTGGCTCCATCGGCATCGGCAATATTGGCGCCGAGATGTTTCGATTAGTGCGACCTCTCGAGATGAAATTCATCGCGCATGATCCCTTTGCCGATCCGACGATTGCAGCAGAGTTGGGGATCGATCTGGTCGATCTAGAAACCCTGTTCCGTCAATCTGATGTACTGACTGTCAATTGCCCATTGACCCCGGACACGCATCGCCTGGTGAATGCCGACCGACTGGCACTCATGAAGCCAACCTCATATCTAATCAATACCGCCAGAGGCTCGATCGTGGATCAGGCTGCCTTGACCGCAGCCCTTAAGGATTGCCGTATAGCCGGTGCCGGCCTTGATGTGTTCGAGAGAGAACCCCCGGCCGCTGACGACCCCTTGCTGCAACTTGACAATGTTATCGTGACCCCGCACGCATTGTGCTGGACTGACCAATGCTTTGCCGGAATTGGCGCCGCAGATCTGGCTGCCGTTATCTCGGTCTATGAAGGTCGGCGACCTGCAGGTCTGCTAAACACATCCGTGGTTAGCCAGCCAGGGTTCATGGCAAAACTGGACAACTATGCGAGCACTGCGCGTCAGAGACGACAGACATGAAGGTCGCACTGGTGACCGGTGCGGGTTCTGGGATTGGTTTGGCTGTCGCGCGTGGGCTTGGAGCAGATGGATTTAGTCTGGCCCTTGCGGGCCGTAGGCTGGAAAAGTTGGAAGAGGCTGCGAAGCTGATCGGGTCAGACTGCATGCCCGTATCGGTCGACATATCTGACTTTGCATCCGTCAAAGCCCTGTTTTCTCGGATCCAACAGCGATGGGGGCGACTTGACCTGCTATTCAACAACGCAGGCACAGGCGTGCCGGGCAGCGTTTTGCTGGAGGATGTTCCGGCTGCAGACTGGCAGGCAGTGGTGGGCACGAACCTGTCTGGTGCGTTTTTCTGTATTCAGTGTGCCTTTCAAATAATGAAGGCACAAAAGCCTATGGGAGGCCGGATTATCAACAATGGTTCGATCTCGGCTCATGTTCCGCGGCCGAATTCGGCACCCTATACGTCTACCAAACACGCGATGACGGGCTTGACCAAGTCAGCGGCCTTGGATGGCCGGAAATACAACATCGCCGTCGGTCAGATTGATATTGGCAATGCGGCATCAGCTATGACGGAAACGATGGCTACGGGCATGCCACAGGCCAATGGGACCATTGCCCCGGAACCTGTCATTGATGTTGCCATCGTAGCTGGCGCTGTTCGGCACATGGCCTCTTTGCCTCTCGAAGCCAATGTCCAGTTCATGACAGTCATGGCAACAAAGATGCCCTTCATCGGCCGCGGCTGAATGGAATGCTTCTTTGGTGAGAAGATTGGCTAAGAATAAAGGCATGCAGAAAATTGCGAGATAGCCTTCACCAGAAACCAGCTTAGCTGGGAGGACGCCCTTGCAGTTTCATAGCGCGCATGAATAGGGGTCAACTGAATGGTGTAGCTTGCTGATGTCGATCATGCGACGATATGCTCGTTGAGCTTCGGCAGACGCCCGTGTTCCGACATCGGGTCTGGTGGGCAGTTAAAAACTCAGTGAACTCCGCTGATCTTAAGAAGGTGAGTTAGATGATGAAGAACATCCGAGTTTCGGAATGGCAGAGTAATCATCGTAATAATTCTCGGTCGCTACTGTTAGCTATTTCATTTTTTATCTTTCAATAGGTGACGGTCTGCATGCCGGGTCAGCGCTTGCATTGTGCAAGATACTCCGCCAGTAGAGACATCGAGTGTCTCTATCGACCTCCTGATACGTTGAGTATTGAGCCTGTTACGTAAGAAGCAGCTGGCGAGAGTAGCCAGATTGCCGCCTCTGCGATCTCCTCCGCTGTTCCTGCGCGTTTCATGGGAAGATTGTGTGAGAACTCTCTGGCAAATGAGGCACCATGAAAGTCGTAATGAATCGGAGTGTCAATCACCCCGGGCCGAATGGCATTTACCCTGATGCCTTCCGTAGCGACTTCGCGTGCAAGGCCAATTGTGAGGGAGTCGATGCCGCCTTTGCTTGCAGCATAGTGCACCTCATTGGGAAGTCCGCCCAGCACCGCGGCCATGGACGAAATGTTCAAAATTGTACCGCCAGCGCCGCCTCTGGCTGTCGACATGCGCCTCACCGCCTCTCGGCAGCAGTAGATAGGACCAGCCAGATTTACGGCAAGCACTCTTTCGACAGTTGCGGCATCGATCTCAGCAATGGGTTTGACAGCAATAATCCCGCCGGCGTTATTGACGAGTGTATCGATTGATCCATATTTCTCGTCGATTTTTTTAAACAAGATCGAAATGTCCTGTTCACTTCCCATGTCTGTTGCCATGGCGACAGCTTTTCCACCAGCTTTGCGGATGTCATCACAAACAGCCTCTGCTCCGTCAGGATGAGTACTGTAGTGGACCACCACAGCGCCGCCCTGACGTCCTAATGCACGCGCAATAGCGGCCCCGATTCCGCGACTGGCTCCCGTGACCAACGATATCTTGTTCGAAGTCTGCATCTGCGGTCGTCTCCTTAATCGTTCATGTAGCAATAAAATGTCCTGAGATCATACTGCTCTTGGTGAACATAATCTCCTGAAAGTCTCGAGTTCCGTTCGACTGAGAATGCCCTCCATAATGGCTTAGCTGAAGTAGTGCGTGTTGTGCAGTCAATGGAAATTAATTCGTTGGCGGCTCCACTCCAACGGAAACGGCAACATCACTTTTGCCCTAGTCAATCCAGCAGGGTGACTTCCTGCCAGTATCGCCTCCACGATGTCCGGCGCCAGCAGCGTCATGCGCAGCACCCGGCTGATATAGGACGGATTGATGTTCTCCGCTTTCGCGATTTCCTCGATGG
>CAMDBX010000095.1 GCA_945889445.1 Rhizobium sp. Q54 | reverse complement strand
GTCACCAGCTTGTTGTCGCGCACGATCTTCTGGGTTTCCCCATAGACAGCCGAGCCCGGCGCCTTGACCCTGATCCACTCCGGCTTCTTCAGAATGGGGGTGTCGGGCTTGTGCGCCTTCTCGGGGTGGCGCGGCTTCAGCTTGGTGTCGACGACGGTGACCATGGCTTGTCGCTTATCGGCCCCTGACGAGCCTGAGCGCCCAGAGCAGGACGACGGCGCCAATGGCGGCGACGATGAGGTTGCCCCAGAACCAGCCGCTGAAAATCTCGCCCAGCTCGATGCCCAGCGCATTGGCGAGGAAGGCGCCGATGTAGGAGCCGACGATGCCGATGACGATGTTCATCAACAGGCCGTGGTTCGACTTCATGACCTTGTCGGTGATGATGCCCGCGAGCGCGCCGATGAACAGCGTGCCGATCCAGCCCACGCCGCCGCCGAGGTCCATCAGTTGATTGGGTTCCATATGTTGGTTTCAGCAATCATTCAGTTACGGCCCCTGTGTCTCCCGAGGGGAAGACCGAGCGAACGGCTAGGCCATCGCGAGAAGTTCGCATTCCTTACCCACAGTCGAACGGCACGATTAAGCAAGCGAATTCCAGGCAATCATGTCAACTGGTCAAATGCCTCTAGCGCCTTTGCAGCGTAGACAGCACCAGGGCCTCCTGACATCTCAACCGCAACCGCAAGCATCTCAATCAACTCTTCACGAGATGCACCATGCTTCCGAGCAGCAGCCGCATGGTAGATGATGCAGTCTTCGCAACCCTTTGCGACGGCGATGGCCACAGCTGTCAATTCCTTCAGCGCGGCAGAGATCTTTCCAGGTCTCGTGGCTGCGACGGTGAGGCTGTTGAAGGCCATCATCGTCTGCTTCTCGGCTTTGAACAGTCCCATGAGGCGACTATTTACCGCCTCCAGTTTTTCCTTCGCGTCAGCCATGACGTGCTCCCTACCTAAAAGAATGCCTTTCCGTTCTCCTTCGAGAACGCATGCCATTTGTTCGTGTTGACCGTCATGTAGCAAGTCTGACCTTCTTCACCCGAAAACTCGGTAGAGGTTTTTACCCGGATGCGGCAATCATCCAGATCCACATCGACAATCATGTCCCCGCCAAGAAGCTCAGTCACGAATATCTTGCCCGTAATGCAACTATCCGATGGCTTCGTCATCGAAATCGAAAGAGCGTCAGGCCGCACGCCCATACGCAATACGCTCTCGCGCGACCCATTCGATATCTGGCGTTGCTGCTCCTCGGTGACGGCAACAGAAAAATTCTGGTGCGTGAAGTGGGTGCGACCTGCACGGTCCTCGACGCCGACGTCAACGAAGTTCATGGCCGGCTCACCCACGAAACCAGCCACCCAGGCATTTACCGGATGATTGTAGACCTGGCGCGGCGTGCCAAGTTGCTGCAACTCGCCATCATGCATGACCGCAATCATATCGGCCATCGACATGGCTTCAAGCTGATCATGCGTCACATAGATCATCGTTGTTCCCAGCGTGCGCTGGAGGTGCTTGATTTCGCCACGCATGTGGGCGCGCAGCTTGGCGTCAAGATGGGCAATGGGCTCGTCGAACAAAAACAGATTGGGTTCTCGCACAATGGCGCGTCCAATCGCGACGCGCTGCTTCTGGCCGCCGGAGAGTTCCTGCGGACGGCGTTCAAGAAGATGATTGATCTCAAGGAGCTTGGCGGCAGCCGTCACCCGCTCCTTGATCACCGCGGCATCCTGCCCCCTGAGCTTCAAGGGATTGGCCATGTTCTCGTAAACACTCTTGTGGGGATAGAGCGCATAGTTCTCGAACACCATGGCCACGTCGCGATCCTTGGGAGCCAGATCATTGATCGGGCGCTCGTCAAACAAGATCTGCCCCGACGTGATGTGCTCGAGGCCCGCAACCATGCGCATTGTCGATGATTTGCCACAGCCCGAAGGACCGAGAACCGACAGGAACGATCCATCCTGACACTCGATGTTGAGATCCTTGACGGCCGGAATGTCACCGTACTTCTTCCACACGTTCCTGAATGATACTTTGGCCATTGCGAGCTCCTGCTATTCCTTAACCGCGCCCATGGTGAGGCCGGTGACGAGATACTTACGGATGACGAGGCCGAGGAACATCATGGGCAACGTCGTGACGACACCGGCGGCCATGATCTGTCCCCACTGGATGTTCTGGGGCTGCACCAATTCGCGCGTCGCGACCGGCAAAGTCTTGGCGCCACCCGAACCGATGATGGCCGCGAAGAGGTAATCGTTCCACGCAAAGAGGATGCACAACACAATGAAGGCTCCGATGCCCGGTGCAACCAGCGGCAGTATGGCACGAAGCGCCTGAAACCTGGTGGCACCATCGACCATCTGCGCTTCTTCGATGGCGTAGGGAACATTGTCAAAGAAGCCCTTCAAGATCCAGATGGCGAAGGGCAGGTTGAACGTCGTGTAGGCGAGAATGAGGCCTGGCAGCGTCCCAACCAGGTCGAGCTGCCGGAATATCCAATAGAGGGGAACCATGACCGCGACCACAGGAGCCATGCGGGTCGAGATGATCCAGAAGAAGAGATCACCCTTACCCTTGAAGTCAATACGTGACAGCGAATAGGCGCACATCGAACCCAAGATCACCGACACCACCGCAGACCCACCCGCCGCCACGAGAGAGTTGAACAAGTAAGTCGAGAAGCCAAGATTGGCGAAGAGCTCATAGTAGTGCTTTGTCGTTGGCGTAAATTCGAAGAAGACGGTTACACCCGCCCAATCGCCCACTGCCGGAAGCTTGAATGCTTCAAGCAAGTCCTTGAAGGACGACATGAACATGATAAACAGCGGAAGCACTGTCCACACCACGTAAAATGCAAGGAAGACTGCACAAAAGCCCCTGAAGGCCTTTGAAAGTGGAGTTTCGTACTGGATGACTTCGCGGGATGCCATTGCTTACACCTTGCTTGGCTGCTGGCGATCGAACACACGCACCAGGAGCTTTCCGAGAATGATGGTGACAATGAGAAGGATAAGGGCGATCGCGGCGCCACGACCCAACTTAAAGAACTTGAACGACACCTCGAAAAGGTAGACGGGCAAGATCTTCGTTGCATTGCCGGGACCTCCACCGGTGAGCACGAGAATCGAGTCGATAAAGCGGAAATTATCCATGAACCGAAGCATGATCGCGATCAACAAAACTGGATAGAGATTAGGCATTGTTACCGAAACAAAGTTTCGGAACGGAGAAGCGCCGTCGACCATGTTGGCTTCAAGCTGATCCTGCGGAACGCGCTTCAGGCCGGCGAGGGTAATGAGCGTAATGAGCGGTGTCCATTGCCAAACGTCGACAAGCACTAGACCGATCATCGCCGTATTCGAACTGGCGAGGATCGACTTCGGCCCGAGGATTCCAAGGCTCTGCAGCAGCCAGTGATACCAGCCGAACGTTCCGTTATAGAGGAAGTACCACACCATGCCGGCGACCAGAGGCGCCATCATCATTGGCATCAACAGCGTCGTGACAAGAACCTTCTCAAGCCGCGTTCCATTGAGGGCCAAGGCCAAAAATACGCCAATGACAATCTGAAGTGTCAAACACATGGCGCTGTACTGAGCGAGTAGAAGCCACCCCATGAGGAAGCGTGTGTCAGACGGTAGCTTGATAAAATTGGCAAAATTGTTCCACTCGATGTGGCCAATGTCGACATCGTGGAGGCTCATGTAGATCATCCAGAAGAACGGATAGATCGATATGAATGCCAACACCAGGATGGCGGGCACCATCAGCCAGAAATAGAAGCTCTTCGAAACCGGCTTGTTGAGCGAGGACGGCTCCGTGACAGATAGGGGAACCGGCCGTGACTCCACGCTGTCCGGGATATGGCGGACACGGAAAAGGTCCAAATTTCGACCGCTGCCCGAAATCTTTCGGGCCGCACCGCTTGTCTTCGGCGTGGTGGCGTCTGTCATCGGCTCGCTCGAGGGTTGAGGGGAATTATACCGGCGGCGGATATCCGCCGCCGGTGAATGTGTAGGGGAGCTATCAGCCCGCGTTGTTCAACTCGTCCAACTGGGTCTGGATCGACTTTGCAGCCTCTTCAGGCGTCTGCTCGTTCGAAAGACACTTCTGCACCTCGCCAGCGAGAATCGAGTGATACTCGTTGGCGTTCGGGATCTTCGGCCCGAGCACGAAGTTCGGATCCTTGATGCCGTAGTTGTAAACGGCGTCGAAGGTCAGTGCGTTCGGCATGTTGGTCGGACGCTGCTCGGCCTTCTTGACGTCCTCAAGTTCCAGTACGGACCTGCGGGTCGGAGTGCCGCCGAGGCCCTTCAGAACGTTGTACTGGTTATCCTTGGAGACCGACCAGATCGCGAAGATATAGGCCGCGCGCTTCAGGTCGTCGGAGGCATTGCCATTGATGCCGATGCCACCAATGCCGCAGTTCGTGCCGTTCACCGCCTGGCCACCGTTCTTGATCCACTTGGGATCACCCTTCGGGCAGGGAGCATAGGCGGTCTTGCCGCCGGCTGCACGCGACTTGGTCTCGTCCTCGATCGAGGCGGCAAACTCGTGATACTGAGTCTGCATCGCGATGTTGCCGGACTGGTAGACGGTGTTGAGTTCGAGCGTGCCGTTGGCGAGGTTGTCCGGGTGGCAGACATCCGCCAGCTCCTT
Source organism: Rhizobium sp. Q54 (assembly GCA_945889445.1). Lineage (GTDB taxonomy): Bacteria > Pseudomonadota > Alphaproteobacteria > Rhizobiales > Aestuariivirgaceae > Aestuariivirga. The sequence continues at coordinate 11,184 of CAMDBX010000095.1, read as the reverse complement.
GAACTTCTGCAGCATGAACACAGACTGCTCATCGCCCCAGTTGGTCTTGCCCGGCTCCTTCGAGCCGTAGACGTCGTCGATATTCCAGTCCATCCACCGGCCGTTGGCGAAGAGGAAGCGCTGGATATCCAGCTGCGTCGTCCACGCGAAGGAGCCCTGATGCTGGGCATAGCCATAGGGGACGTCCTTGCCCGATTCCTTGGCCTTTTTAAAGAAGGTGGCCATGTCGATAACGTTCTGCCAGGTCGAATCCTTGTTGAACTCGAGCCTGTAGCCGTACTCAGCTTCGAAGTCCTTGCTGTTCGCCTCGAACAGGTCCTGACGGTAGAAGGTGCAGGCAATTGCCGCATCGTAGGGAAGGGCGATGATCTTACCCTTCTGGTAGAAGCGACCGCAAGCGGACAGGAAGTTGGTGAACCAGGCGTCGTCACCATATCCCTCCGGATCCTGCGGTAGGGATTCGTCGCCGAACATCGGCGTGAGGTCAGCGTAGAAATCAGCGAAGGGCGAGCCAATCGGCTTGTCCTGCACATAGTTCAAAACATAGTCTGCCTTGCCGCCGCGCAGGTCGATACCGACCTTTTGCTGCACCACAGGAAGGTCATCGGTGAGAATGGTCACTTCGATACCGGTCTTGTCAGTAAAGGCCTTGATATTGTCGCGGATTGCGAAGGACGGAGGAGTGTTTTCCGACATGAAGACAAGCTTCGAGCCGGCATATTGCTTCCACTTGGCATCGTCGGTCGACGCCGCCTGGACCTTGGAACGCGTGATGGTGGAGCCGAGCCCCAGGGTCAGGCCGCCTGCACCGAGCGCAGTGGCCGCGCCACCACCCAGCTCAAGAAACTTTCTGCGGTTGATTCTCTGGTAAACGGCGTTCTTCGGAATCGAAAACATAAGCGTCTTCTCCCATATTGATTTTATATCTGTTGTCGATCAAACAGTTGCGGCTGTGGCGCACTACTGCCTCGGCACCTCGCGGAACGTCTCAAACTTCCGTGACCTGTGGTCCTCCTTTCTCTGGCCGTTTCATCGGGTTGCGAATGTGTTGGCTACGAACCAGCGATGTGAGCCTTGATAAGGGCATTCACATCGCTGGCCTTTTCCATGAAGACCATGTGGCCGGCGTCGTCGAAGACGACGACCTTGGCGCCCGGCAGTTTTTGGGCGTGGGCAGACGGGATGACTTCGTCCTGCTTGCCCCAGATGACCAGTGCCGGCGGGGCGTTACCCGAGGCGAGCCTGGCACCTGGCTGGTCCTGCTGGGTCTGGCCAGCGAAGAGAGACGCCGCGAGGTCCTTCAGGAGTGGCTCGACGCCGTCGAGGCGCTTGTACTTCAGCACATCGTCGACGAGTTGACGGCTGACCAGGCTCTTGTCGGCGAAGAGCTGCTCCAGCACCGACTTCAGGTCCTTGCGGCCCTGGGCTGCGACGTAGCTGTCGACATAGGTGCCGATCTCGGGCCCCAAACCTGCTGAGCAGATGAGGGTGAGCGAATCGACCTTGTCCGGATCACTGGCCGCCATGTGCATGGCAATCGCCCCGCCCATGGAGTGGCCGACCAGATGGGCGCTGTCGATGCCGACTGTCTTCATAAAGTTCGTGACCGCAACGGTGAGGGCGCCGAGGCCAGGCTTGTCGAGTGCCTTTGCTGACTGGCCGTGGCCAGGCAGGTCTAGGGCATAGACGGTCGCCGCCTCACCGAGCGCGTCGATGTTGAAGAGCCAGTTGTCGAGGTCCCCGCCGAAGCCGTGGATCAGGATCACGGTCTCCCCGCCCGAGCCACGCTTGGCGTAGCGGAGTTTGCCCGAGGCCGTTTCGGCAAACTCGAACTTCGGGCCCTGCTCTGCCTCATCGTCATCCGCCGAGGGTGTGACGAAGGACGAGACGAAGGCGTCGATCTCCTCCTCCGGCACCGACGGATCAGCGATGACGCCCAGGAGCGACTTCACCGGGTAGATGGTATCCGGCTCGCCCACGCGGCGACGCAGAACGCCGCTTTCATGCGCCTCGACCGCGCCCGCGATCTTGTCAGTCTCGACCTCGAGGATGGCGTCACCCGGATTGATCGGCGAGCCGTTCTCGAGGAGCCAGCCCGTCACCTTTCCCTCCTTCATGGAGAGGCCCCACTTGGGCATAACGATCGGCACGATGCGCTGGTCACTCATCTCTGTATCCTCACTCAATCAATCAAGTTCAATGCGCCATCGACTTCTTCACCGCCTTGGCGATTGCATCGGCCGAGGGGATGTAGAGATCTTCCAGCACCGGCGAGAAGGGCACCGGCGTGTGCGGGGCCGTGACCATCTGGATGGGACCCTTAAGCGCCTTGAAGCACTCCTGGGTGATCATGGCGGAGACGTCCGCGGCGATCGAGCAGCGCGGATGCGCCTCGTCGACGCAGACCACGTGGCCGGTGCGCTCGGCCGAGTCGATCACCGTGTCCCAGTCGATGGGCGACAGCGTGCGCAGGTCGATGACCTCGCACTCGACGCCCTGCTTGGCGAGCGTGGCCGCGGCCTCCATGGCGCGATGGACCATCATGCCATAGGTGACTATGGTGGCATGCTTGCCGTCACGCACCACGTTGGCCTCACCGAAGGGGATGGCGTAGGACTCGGCGGGAACATCCGTCTCCTCTCCGTAGAGGTTCTTGTGCTCGCAGAAGATCACCGGATCATTATCGCGGATCGACTGGATAAGCAGGCCCTTGGCGTCATAGGCGTTGGACGGGCACACGACCTTCAGGCCGGGAATGTGCACGAACAGCGGCGTCAGCATCTGGCTGTGCTGGGCGGCAGCGCGGAAGCCTGCCCCCACCATGGCGCGGATGACCACCGGGGTTTCCGCCTTGCCGCCGAACATGTAGCGGAACTTGGCGGCCTGGTTGAAGATCTGGTCGAAGCAGACGCCCATGAAGTCGAGAAACATCAGTTCCGCGACGGGCCTCATGCCGCAGGCGGCGGCACCGACGGCGGCGCCGATATAGGCCGACTCCGAGAGCGGCGTATCGAGCAGTCGGCCCGGATACTTGGCGTTCAGCCCCTTGGTGACGCCGAGGACACCACCCCAGGCGTCGATCTCACCCATGCCGCCGGCACCGCCGACGATGTCTTCACCCATCACGAACACTGATGGATCTCGGGCCATTTCCTGGTCGAGCGCCTCGTTGATTGCCTGGCGCATGCTGATCTTGCGTGCCATTGTCTTTCTCTCCCTTGCGCTCAGTAGTTCACGTAGACGTCGGTGGTGAGGTCCGCCGCGGTGGGCAGCGGGGCGGCCTTGGCGAATGCGGAGGCATCCTGGATCTCGACCACCACTTCGCGATCGATGGCATCGAGTTCGCCCCGGCTGATCACACCAGCCTCCATCACGCGCTGGGTAAACATCTTGAGGCAGTCCTTGTTGGCGCGGATATCGTCGAGTTCGCCCTTGGCGCGATAGGTCTGCTGATCGCCCTCGAAGTGACCGTACATGCGGATCATCTTGCACTCGAGGAGTGCGGGGCCACCGCCCTCGCGCGCCCGCTTGATGATCTCGCCCGCTGCTTCATAGACGGCGAAGAAGTCGAGGCCATCGACGGTGACACCCGGCAGGCCAAAACCTGCAGCGCGGTCAACGAAGCTGTCAACTGCCACCGCATAGTCGCGCGAGGTTGACTCGGCATAGCCGTTGTTCTCGACCACAAAGATCACCGGCAGGTTCCACACCGCCGCGAGGTTGAGGCTTTCGAGGAAGGTGCCCTGGTTGGAGGCACCGTCGCCGACGAACGAGATGGCAACACCGCCATCGCCACGAAACTTGGCCGCAAGCCCCGCACCGCAAACCAGCGGTGCACCGGCGCCGAGGATGCCGTTGGCACCCATCATGCCCTTCGACAGGTCGGCAATGTGCATCGAACCACCCTTGCCGCGGCATGAGCCCGAGGACTTGCCGTAGATCTCCGCCATCATGCCGCTGGTATCCACACCCTTGGCGATGCAATGGCCGTGGCCACGGTGGGTGGAGGCAATCCGGTCCTTGTCCTCTAGGTGCATCATGATCCCGGTTCCGGCTGCCTCTTCACCTGCGTAGAGGTGGACGAACCCCGGAATGTCGCCCTTGGCGAACTCGGCATGCAGGCACTCCTCGAACTCACGGATCGTCCGCATGGTGCGATAGGCCTTGAGAAGTCCCGGCTTGTCGAGCGGGAATATCCCGGCCGTGCTGTTCGGCGCAGTCATCATTGTCCTCCCATTTTCGGTTTCTGGTCTGGCTTCATTCTCATCAGGCCGTGGCGCGAGGCATATTGCATGCAACCGCTGACGTTTACGGTCCTGAAGGCGTCGGGCACGAGTTCGATGGTCACATCGTCATCGCGCGTGAAGGATACTTCGCGCTCGCCATCGAGCGCGATGGAGCCGTCGGTGATCGACGGGCGATACTTGTGGTTGGGCTTCATCGGCGCATAGTCGCGGATGCCGATGCCACGCATGTAGCCAGGGGCAATGGGCGTATCGAGAACGATGCTGGCCTCGTCCTCGGGCGCAAGGCGCACATGCAGTCCACCTTCATCGAGCCGCGACACGGGGCTGAGCAGCCCGGCGATGGCCGACATGCCTATGACCTCGGGGTCGGCGAAGGTGACGAAGAGCTCGCGGAAGGTCTCGGTGCGCCACAGCGCGCGGGCCCCGATGTAGCGATCAGTGACGACGGCCACGTCCACAAGCGCGATCTCCTCATGGCCGTTGACGCGAACCACGATCTTCTTGTTGGGGAGATAGGCGTCCGATGGCGGCACCTTGCCCGTCACGGCGAGACCAACGGCAAGCCCGGTGATGGTGGGCTCACGGTGCTCCGGGAAGGCGTTGTTGGTGCCCGTCGAGACACCCGCGATGGGAACCTCGCCGCAGGCGGTGACCACCGCGCGGTGCGTGCCGTCACCGCCCAGCACCACGATGGCAGCCACAGCCTTCTCCTGCATCAGGCGGGCGGCCTTCAACGTGTCGTCCACCGTGCCAGAAATCTTGTAGTCGAGGTATTCGACCTTGGGGAAATGCGTTTGGCCCTGGTTCTCCGCACGGTCGATGCCGCGGCGCACATGATGCCGGATGCCGCCATTCTCCGGCATCATCCACACATGGTCGACGCCGCAGGCCTTCACGCAGGACAGGATGCGCAGCACGATGTTGGCGCGGTCGGTGATCTGCAAGGCAGTCGCATTGGCGATCACCCGGCGGATGTCACGCGCGGAGACTGGATTAGCGATGATGCCAATGGCGTTTCCCATGTCCTTCCAAGTCTTCTAAGGATCCTCTTGGAGTGGAACCTGCAATAACGATGCCAATTGCTGTTGAGGCCGCACTCGCATGATTTGACAGAAAAGCAGTGCAGCAAAACGATTTTGCATCTGCGAAAAATATCTGGTGACCCATGCAACTGTTGCGCTGCGTGCAACACCTGTGGCGCCACAGGCGCCACAGGTGGAATTACGTACTGCGCTTCGGCAGCGAGACACCCAGCCGCCGCATGCGGCGGTGCAGCGTGGTGCGATCGATACCGAGCAGGCGCGCGGTGGCGGATATGTTCCAGTCGGCGCGACGCAGATCTTCGCGCAAGGCCGCCGCTTGCTTGCCACTGGCACTCACCGCATGCGCAGCGCTGGCTTCCTCGTCATCGTTTGTGCGCCGGAACACTTGATCCGGCAGATCATCCACTCCGATTTCCGGATCGCTGGCAACTGCACACGCAAAGTCGATGACGTTGACGAGTTCGCGGATATTGCCAGACCAGCCATAGGACGACAGAACGCCCAACGCCTTGGACGACAGGCTGCGCGTCGATCCATCGGGATAGGCACGGCTCTCCAAAAATCGTGCGACAAGCCATGCCAAATCAACACGATCGCGCAGGGGCGGAAGTGTAATGGTCACGCCATTGAGGCGGAAATACAGATCCTCGCGGAACGTGCCCTTCTTGACCATGCCGAGCAAATCGCGGTGAGAAGCCGTGATCACCCGCATGTCGACCGGATAAGGCCTTGTTCCGCCTATCGGCATTACCTCTCGCTCTGCGAGCACGCGAAGGAGCCGCGTCTGCGAGCCGAGCGGCATGTCACCGATTTCATCGAGGAACAGGGTACCGCCATGCGCCTCGCGGACCAGACCCTTCTTGCCCTTGCTGAGGGCGCCGGTAAATGAGCCGCCCTCGTAGCCAAACAACTCGCTCTCGATCAGGTTTTCCGGCAGTGCCCCGCAATTCACGGGAACAAAGGGCCCCTGGGCTCGGACGCAGGATTGATGGATCGCCTTGGCAAGGTATTCCTTGCCCGTCCCGGTTTCGCCGCTCACCAGGACACTCATATTGGTATTGAGCAGGCGCGAGAGCTTCCTGAGGTTGCGCTGTATCGAGGGATCCTCGCCTGCCACGGCCTTCAGGGCATTTGGTATCTTGTTTTCTTCCGGATGGACCGGCGAGGGCAGCACGCGGATTGTGGCCGGCGGCACGACCTGGATGAACAAGCTCCGCCCCGAACCGGTGAGCCTCATCACGTTGCGTTCGATGAAATTCGGCCCCACAAACCGGGTGAGACCATCGATCTCGCAGTCCAGAAAGTCAGAAATGGAGCGGCCAAGCGCCTGCGTTGCATTTCGCCAGCCGGTCTTCATCTCCTCCGCCAGGAGCTGGCGGGCATGGTGATTGAAGCCGGTGATGCGTCCTGAGGAATCGAGCGCCAGCACGTAGTCGGTGTCGACTTCTGCGAGTGCCTGGTTGGCCGTCAGCTTGACGATCCAGTTGCGTGAACAGGATCGGATGAAACTGGCCGTCTCGATGCGATGGGCGAAGTTCCTGACCATTTGCAAGGCAAGGAACTGGCTGGACTTTTCGCGCGGAGAACGGAGAGTCGAAATATCCAGGACCGCCGATAGGTTGCCCGCTGGATCAAAGATTGGCGCCACCGTGCAGCTGAGCGGGATATGCATGGCGTCGAAATGGTCCGTCTGGTGAACGGTAAGTGCCTCGCCCGTGGCGATGCAGGTGCCCACGCCATTGGTTCCCGCACGCGCCTCGTTCCAGTCGGCGCCCATGTAGAGACCGGCTGTCCGCAGATAGTCGGTGGTTGCCTCGTCGCCGATGTAATCGACCGTGATGCCCTGATTGTCGCTCAGGAGCACGACATAGCCGAGCCCCGCCACCTGCCTATAGAGCGCCTCGACGCCAAAGCGGCCGGTGCGCAACAGTTCCTCCATGGCATCGCGATGCTGACGAAGCCGGGGGGCTTCAACAATGACGGCAGGCCGCAGGACGGCCGGGTCAAGCCGGTGATTGCCTACGCAGCGCCGCCAAGATTCCAGAACAAGCGGATCACGCTCAGTCGGATCGCCTTCCGCGACGCGAATGAGTTCGCTGATGTGATCTGTATGCGACAATGAGATCGCCACCTCCGCTGTCTTGATCGGACAACAGACGTGAAAAAATTGCCTGTCAAGTCTCAGACGCATGAATATCTCCTTTTGCAACGCAAGACATATGCTGCACTGCACAGTGGCACGCGATCTGCATTACGAATGAGACGATGCGGTCTGTTCGTTCGCAGCTGCAAAAATGGGGACTGTCAATATGAGTTGGCTCACCAATAGCTACATGGGGCGAAAGGCTGTCGCCCGGGGCGTCGAAGGCAAAACCCACCTGCTAAACAAGGCAGTCCAGGGCGACTATCATTATGTCTATGGGCCCTACGCGAAGCCCGTCATGGCGATCACGCCCGGGGACGTCGTCATCGCCGAGACCGAGGACGCCTTCGGTGGCGCGATCAGGACTGTTGATGATTTACCTTCCCAGAAGTTGAAAATGCCATTCGTCAACCCGCAGTGCGGGCCAATTGCTGTTCGTGGTGCCGAGCCGGGGGATGTGCTCTGCGTGTCGATCAAGTCGATCGTTCCGCGTGGGGAGCAGCCCGTTGGCACCTCGGCTCTCATTCCCGAGTTTGGCGGCCTCGTTTCGAATGGCCAGACGGCGATGCTGAACCCGCCGCTACCCGAACGGGTAATGAAATATGAAGTGACGGAAGCTGGCGTGAAGTTCAATGACCGCATCACTCTTCCCTATGAACCGTTCATCGGTACCCTCGGCGTATCGCCACTGATTGAGGCGGTTCTCTCGCTGCAACCCGATTACTGGGGCGGCAACATGGACCTGCCGGATGTGGCCCCAGGGGCGGTGGTCTATTTCCCGGTGCTGCACAAGGATGCATATCTATATCTCGGGGACTGCCACGGACGGCAGGGCGACGGCGAACTTTGCGGAGTGGCTGTCGAGATGCCCTCGACGACCACGATCCAGGTAGACCTCATCAAGGACTGGCAGATCGCATGGCCCCGGCTCGAGACTGAGGAGTTCATCATGACCATTGGCTCCGCGCGGCCGATGGAGGATGCGGCCCGCATTGCCTATCGCGAGCTGACACGCTGGCTTGCAGCGGATTATGGCTTCGATGAGCTCGAGGCCTATTTCCTGCTAACCCAGGCGGGCCGCGTGCGAGTGGGCAACATGGTGGACCCGAAATACACACTCGGTGCCTCGATCAAGAAGACATATCTCGGACAATAGAAACGCAACGAAAGGGAGAGAAAACATGGATCTCGGTCTCAAGGGATTGAACGTGCTTGTGACTGGCGGCACCAAGGGCATTGGCCGGCGCGCCGCCGACATGTTTGCGGAAGAAGGCGCAAACGTCTCAATCTGCGCCCGCAACGCCGCTGAAGTGAAGGATACGGTCGCAGCTCTCGGGAGCAAGAACGTGAAGTCTTTTGGTCAAGCCATCGATGTCGGTAACAAGGCAGAACTCGAGGGCTGGGTTCATGAGAGTGCGAAGGCGCTTGGTGGTATCGATATCGTTATTGCCAATGTGTCTGCATTGGCAGCCGCCGAGGACACAGAAGAGTCCTGGCGCGCGGAATTCGAGATCGACATGATGCACACCGTGCGCACGGTGAATGCCGCTCTTCCCTATCTCGAGGCGTCGAAGTGGCCGTCCATCGTCATCGTGTCATCGGTATCGGGGCGTGAGATCGACTTCACGACGCCCGCCTATGGGGCCTTCAAGGCGGCGCTGATCCACTATTCGCATGGACTTGCCCATAAATTGGCCCCGAAGCTCATTCGAGTGAACTCGGTTTCGCCGGGCAACGTCTATTTCAAGGACGGCATTTGGCACTTCATCGAAAAGAACATGCCGGATCTGTTCAAGCAGGCCCTCTCACTGAACCCGACGGGCCGAATGGCAACCGCAGAGGAAATCGGCAAGGGCATCGTTTTTCTCGCAAGCCCGGCTTCGAGCTTCACCATGGGAACCAATCTGGTCATCGACGGTGCCCTGACAAAGGGTGTTCAGCTTTAGGAGCAGCAGAGCAGAGATGGCTAAGAGCAGACAGATCGAGCTTCCTGGCGGAACAGTGCTGAACGCACTGGAGGCCGGCAGCGGCCCCGCACTCCTCATGATCCCCGGCTGGTCACAGTCGGCCGCGGAGTACGGTCGGAACATTGAGGAGCTTGCTCAGGACAGACATGTGATTGCCCTCGACATGCGCAGCCATGGGGCGAGCCCCGATGCCGTCTCCGGCCATCGCATCCAGCGCCTCGCGATGGATCTTCGCGAGGCGATCGACGTCCTGGGGCTTGATCGCGTGGATGTGCTCGGCCATTCCATGGGAAGCTCGGTCATCTGGAGCTATCTGGATCTCTTCGGCGAGGACAGCTTACGGCGCCTGGTCATCGTCGATCAGGCCCCCATGGTGGCTGCACTGCCTGGATGGGACGCTGAAGCCCGCAAGGCGTTTGGTTGCCTCCTTCCTGACGTTCAGTCAGTGGCCGGCTTCTGCGATACGGTGCGCGCCACACCGACCGTCGAGGGCACCAAGGAGATCCTCAGAGGGATGTTCACGCCGGGCATCCCGGAGACGGACCTGACCTGGATCGCCAGCGAGAACCTAAAAATGCCGCGCGCTGCTGCAGCAGACCTGCTGTTCGATCACTGCCTCAACGACTGGCGGGACGTGATCTTCAATACGCGTCTACCAGCCCTGGTCATCGGCGGTCGAAAGAGCATTTTCTCGGCGGAATCACAAGAATGGATCGCCTCGGTCAATCCGAACGCCAGGGCGTCGATCTATGAAGAGCATGAAGGAGGAAGTCACTTCATGTTCTTCGAAAACCCACGCCGTTTCAACGCCGAGGTCTCGGCATTCCTCTCAACATAATTGGAGCAGACCGGAGAAGACATGGCTCTCAAACGCATGATTGTCGAACTTGGCATGGGAACGGACCTCACCGGTGCCGATTACACCAAAGCCGCCATCCGAGCGCTGAAGGACGCGCTCTGGCACAACTCGCTCACCATTGCCAATGCCATTGGCCTCAGCCCGCATGACATGCACGTCAAAGTGCTGGTGGGCGTTCCCAAACCGCACCTGGTTGACAAAGCCGCCGTCGCAGCGACGCTGCCCTATGGGAAATCGACCGTCGAAGTCGTCGAGGGCGGTCTCGAGATCATGAATGACGAAGGCACGAACCTGACGCTGATGGCAAACGCAGCAGCCGTCGTCTACCTTGATGTTCCGGAGAAAAAGTGATGTCACTGAAGCGCGTCATCCTCGAAATGGGCCATGGCAACGACATGCATGGCGGCGACTATACCAAGGCTGCGCTCAGGGCGGTTCAGGACTGCATTCATCATTCGTCCCTTCCGTTTCTGCGCACCCTCGGCGTCGAGCCGAAGACGATGCAGATCGAGGTCACCATCGGTGTGCAGCAACCTGACAAGGTAGACAAGGCCGCCGTGGCCGCCAGCCTCCCACACGGGCAAGTTACGGTGAAAGTTGTGAAGGGCGGCCTCGACGTTCCGGACGACGAACGCGGCGGAGTGTCCGTCATCGCCATGGCAGGCGTGGCCGTGCGCCTTGATCTTGAGGCTCATCTCGGCCTGGCATGACGAAAACCCACCGCAGCTGCAGGCTTAGGATGACGTCCAGCTTTGACAGATCAGCGCAAGCCGGATTTGATCAGCCCCCATTGAGTGGTCCGGCTTGAATGTTAGTGCATGATTGGCTTGGGCGCCAGCGCGGGCGGCGAAGCCGGTTGGGGTAGCGCAGCCGCCCGCGCGGACTGCGGAATGAAGACCTCTGGGGCTGGGGGCCGGTAGCCCAG
>CAMDBX010000094.1 GCA_945889445.1 Rhizobium sp. Q54 | reverse complement strand
GCATATTTTTCATGCGCATCGATCGATGACGGGAGGGCGTAGTGAACAGCAACAGGTCGGAGCTTCGTTGGGGGGTCGAGCAAAGGCTCGAGTTCATCGAGTTCCGCCTGTTCTGGGAGGGCCATGTCAACCGCAGCGATGTGATGGCGCAGTTCGGGTTGTCGGTAAACCAGGCATCGGCAGACCTGAGCCGCTACATAGGCCTCGCGCCGCACAACATGGACTATGACCGCAGTCTTCGGACCTATGTGCGCCAGCCGGGCTTCAAGCCTGTCTTCGACAAGCTCGATGCCGGTCGATACCTCGCCCAGCTGCGTTCGGTCGCCGACGGCATCCTCGACCAAGACGATTGCTGGATCGCTGGACTGCCAGATTACGATTCAGCCCCCACCCCCGCTCGCGGGGTCGATCCTTCCACTCTTCGGTCTGTGGTCGACGCGATCCGCCAATCTCGGGCCATTGAGGTGCAGTACCAATCCCTGTCCAACCCGGAGCCCCAGTGGCGCTGGATCGCGCCGCATGCCATCGCGTTCGACGGCTTCCGCTGGCATGCCCGGGCGTTCTGCCTCTCCGACGAGGTATTCAAGGACTTCCTGCTGTCCCGGATCCTCGACATCCGCAGCTCGCGAGAGAGCAACATTCCAGCCGAGCACGATCGAGATTGGCACGCCTCTGCGACGCTGGAAATCGGCCCCCACCCCGCGCTGTCCGAAACGCAGGCAAAGGTGATCGAGCTCGACTACGGGATGCGGGGCGGAAAGGCGAAGATCAAGATTCGGCGGGCGTTGCTCTACTACTCGCTCAGGCGTCTTGGGCTTGACACCGATCCTGCCGCCAGGAAACCGCAAGATCAACAGATCGTGCTTTTGAACCGTGAGGCGATCCTCGGCCGCCAAGAACAGGCAGAGGAGCAGTAGGATTTTCCATGAAAGCTTTTGAATTCGATCACAATCTCATCGACGCCTACGCGCGCTTTTCGCGCTCCTTCAGCACTGTCCGAGCAGATGACATCGCAGGCGAGATCAATCGCCAGTATGATGAAGGACGCTTCTGGCCCGATGCCCTTCTCTCGCTGAACCCGAGATTTCTCTCGGGTCCAACGGTCGACGAACTTGTAGCATCGGGGGATCTGGACGAGGCAACCGCCAAGATTTTCCGGATCGGCACTACGCCCATAAAATTCCACCGGCACCAAGCTCAGTCCATCGCCAAGGCTCGCGCCGGTCAGAGCTATGTGGTGACGACGGGAACGGGTTCTGGGAAATCTCTTTGTTTCTTCGTTCCCGTGGTCGACGCCATCGTGCGCTCGCGTAAAGCTGGTCGGCCGCGCAGGACGCGCGCGATCATCGTCTACCCAATGAACGCTTTGGCGAATAGTCAGATCAAGGAAATCGAAAAGTTCATTTCCCAATCCGGGCTACCAGAAGATCTGAAGCCCGTAGTTCGGCGCTACACAGGTCAGGAAAGCCAAGAGGAGCGTCAACGGATTGCTGACAATCCGCCAGATATCCTACTCACGAACTTCATGATGGCCGAACTGCTGCTTACGCGGCAGGACGCCCTGGACACCAAGGTCATCGACAACGCCAGCGGGCTCGAGTTCATCGTGCTTGATGAATTGCACACTTATCGCGGCCGCCAAGGGGCTGACGTGGCCATCCTTGTGCGACGACTGCGGAATCGCTGCGCATCAGCCAAAGCTCCGATCTGCATCGGCACGTCTGCCACCATGGCAAGCGAGGGTTCAGAAGCTGGGCGGGCAAAAGCTGTGGCTGACGTTGCATCTCGCCTTTTTGGGGCATCTATTGGCCCTGATGCAGTTATTGACGAGTCCCTTCAGCGCGCAACCGATGACCGCTTGAAGCTGGAAGATGTCCGTCCGCAGATTGCCTCGGCACTTGGCAACGAGTTGCCTGAGGTATTGACGGATGAGGTGTTGCGTCGACATCCCCTCGCTGTTTGGGCCGAACTGGCGATAGGTCTCGATGATGGCCAAGAACTCAAGCGCAAAAAGCCTGTCCCTTTTGACGACGCAGTAAAGCAGCTGTCGCTGGATAGCGGCCTCGACATTAAAATATGTCGAAGTGGTTTCGAGCGTTTCCTGACCCGGGTCAGCCTGCCAGAGGCTGAACGCGGCGGCGGCGGCTCTGGTGCTTTCCTCGCGTTCAAATTGCATCGCTTCATTTCCGGTGCTGGAGAGATCTTTACGACCCTGACTGATCGGCCGAGGCGGGTCCTGTTCGAAGGCCAATTGGAAGATCCTGATGCACCTGGCCATCGCCTTTATCCAACACGGTTCTGTAGGGTATGCGGCCATGAGTTCCATGTGGTCACAAAGGCGGAGGATGCCGATGGGCTTCGATTCCTGCCCAGAAACATCGACGATACGCCCATCTCAGACCCGGATGGCGATGTAGCGGGGTACCTGACGCCCATCGGTGAGGGAGACCCAGACTACGCTTTTGACGGCGATCCTGAAAACTACCCGGAAGACTGGCGGGAAGAGCGAAATGGGATCGAACGTCTTCGTGCTAACCGAAAAGGCCGATTACCTGAGCAGATAACCGTGCGGCCGGATGGGCGATACGGCTCAGACGGAGCCAGTTTCTGGTTCATTCCCGGCAAATTTGGGTTTTGTCCGTGCTGCCTTGACCAACCGAGCCCCGGTGCGCGGGAACGTAGCAAACTCGCGGGCCTTTCTGGCGAAGGCCGAAGCTCGGCAACCACGCACCTGGTTTCAACCGCTCTCGAGTGGATGAACAGTGACTCAAGCGGCGTGCCTGCCGAGAAGCGAAAACTGCTGGGATTCACGGACAACCGCCAGGACGCAGCCCTTCAGGCGGGGCACTTCAACGACTATCTATTTGTGAGCTTGCTGCGCGGCGCGATCTTGCGCGCTGTTCTCGACGCGGGCCCGGATGGTATGGCCGAGGATGAGTTCGGCCTGCGGGTCGTAAAGGCGCTCGGCTTTATGGCATCGAACAAGGATTCCCGGGTCCATTGGATGCTGGACCCCGAAGCTGGCGCGGTAGTCCGCGAGGACGCACAGCGCTCGCTTGCAAAAGTCTTGGCGCACCGCGTCTGGACCGACTTGAGAAGGGGATGGCGCTACACCAACCCCAGCCTGTCGGTGCTCAAGTTGGTTGACGTCGAGTTCATCGGCCTCGACGACATCGCCGAAGACAGAGAAGCCCTGAGGGCGGTTCATCCGGCCCTCGGAGATCTCGACGCCACAGCCTGCAAGAAGCTGTTCAAGGTAATCCTTGCCGCGATGCTGGAAGGTCTGGCTGTCAGCACCGAGGCCCTCGATCTCACAGTTCTCGACACGGTTGGGCAGAAATCGCGGAACCTCTTGAGAACGCCTTGGGCCATTGATCAGAAGGAAACGCCCCGAAGCAGATCAACCCTGTTCCTTCAGGCGCCCGGAAAGGACCGTGTTGGGCTGCGTGAAGAGCAGACCATTATCCGCGCAGGGCACAACTCTCGGATCGGCCGATCGGTCAACCGCAAGAGTGTGATCGGAACAAAGCTCAACAAGACCGATTACCTTGCCGTAACGACCGGTCTTCTGGAGCTGATGGCCCGCGAGGGTCTGGTTTCGCTCGTAGAGATCGAGGCCGACTTACTTGGATGGCGATTGTCGCCTTCGGCTGTTCGTCTGGTGCCAGGAGAAGCGATAAGAGCGGGTGAAGCGCAGGGAAACCGGTATTTTCACGACCTCTACAACGCCATCGCGGCGGATCTGAAGAAGGGCCGAAGCACCTACTGGGGGCTGGAAGGTCGTGAGCACACGGCGCAAGTATCTCAAAGGCAGCGGGAATGGCGGGAATGGCGCTTCCGTTTTGAAGATGATGACCGTGCCAAGCTCAAAGAGAATGCCGCAGAGATCAAGTCATCCGGTGAGTCTGATCAGTTCCTGTCTGCATTGTTCTGTTCGCCAACAATGGAGCTTGGCGTAGATATATCCGCTTTGAATGCCGTCTATCTGCGAAACGTGCCGCCGACACCGGCCAACTATGCGCAGCGTGCTGGTCGGGCAGGTCGATCAGGACAAGCAGCGGTCATCGTCACCTACTGCGCAGCGCAGTCCCCGCACGACCAGTATTTCTTCGAGCGCCGCAACGACATGGTCGCCGGGGTCGTCAGACCGCCTGCGCTCGACATCACCAATGAAGAACTGGTTCGCTCACACTTGCACGCCGTCTGGGTTGCCGAAGCCAAACTGGCGCTATCACCTGACATTCCCGAAATCCTGGACCTGAAACAGGCGAAGTACCCGCTGAAACAGGAAGTGATCGACGTCGTAAACCGGCAAGGACTGGTGACGGCTGCGCGCGCGCCGATGAAGCGGGTGCTTGACCAAATCCTTGCATCTATGGAAGGAAAGAAACCCGTCTGGATGGGGGACGAGGATGATTTCATCCTTGAGGTCGCGATGCGCGCTCCACAAGAGTTTGACCGCGCGTTTGACCGTTGGCGTGAACTTTACAATTCAGCGCGGACCCAGTTGATGGAGGCGAATAGCAGGTCCGAGATCACAGGACTTTCTGGTGCCGACCGCCGCAAGATCAAAGCTGCCCAGATGCAGGCAAGCGATCAGATCGCCATTCTGGAACAGGGGAAGGCCACAAACGGATCTGATTTTTATTCTTATAGATATCTTGCTACCGAAGGCTTTTTGCCGGGATACAACTTCCCGCGGTTGCCGCTTTACGCCTTCGTCCCAGGTGAGGGCAAAGCTGGTTCGTTTCTGCAACGTGCAAGATTTCTCGCGATCTCCGAGTTCGGGCCACGCAGCCTGATTTACCACGAAGGCCGCGCCTACCGGGTGATGAAGGCCAAGCTGCCGCCTGAGGTTCGCACCGGGGACGGTTCGGAATTGGTCACCAAAGACATCTTCATCTGTTCCAATTGCGGTGCCTGCCACGAAGGTGAAGTCGAGTGTTGTCACGCATGCAATTCACCGATGGCAGGCGAGGTTCCAGTGCAGCGGACACTTCGGATCGACAATGTCGAAGCGGCTCCCGCCGACCGAATCACGGCGAATGACGAGGAGCGTGTTCGGCAGGGATTTGACATCCAGACGGTATTCTCATGGCCCAAGAAGGATGGTCAGCTTCAGGTGACTGAGGCTGATTTCCGTTGCGGAGATACATCGATGCTCGCCCTCCAGTATGCCAACAGCGCTGAAATCAGTCGGATCAACAAGGGCCTGAAACGCCGCAAAAACCAGACTGTCTTCGGCTTCAATATCGACCCCCGAAGCGGATATTGGGCGAAATCAGAAGACGAAGATGCTGATGTCGACGTTCCGCCAGATGTCGCAAGACCGGTCCGCATCGTGCCAATCGTACGCGACCGCAAGAACGCACTTCTGCTCCGCTTCCGCGAACCGGACGCCTACGCACCCGAAACAATTGCGACCGTCCAACACGCGCTATTGCGCGGCATCGCGGTCACTTATCAGCTTGAAGAGGGCGAGATCCTTGGGGAGCCTTTGCCGGCCCGAGACAACCGGCGCTCAATCCTCGCCTATGAAGCGACAGAGGGCGGTGCCGGTGTCCTGAACCGCCTGGTTGAAGACGCACACGCCTTGGGCAAGGTGGCGCGGGAAGCGCTGTCCATCATGCACTTCGACAATGTCGACAAAGCCATCGCCGCCGGTAATGCAAAGCTGTTGGTTGATCGAGATGGTGATGCCTGTGTTCGTGGCTGCTATCGCTGCCTGCTTTCCTACTTCAACCAACCAGATCATGAACTGATTGACCGAGCCAGCGATGAAGCAAAGCAAATGCTGATCGATCTGGCTCGTGGTGAGGTCATACTGGCCAAAGGTTCACCGCGCTCGGCAGGTGCCGAGGGGTGGGAGCCAGCCTTCAAGGATGCCGGTATCCCGGCACCCGATCGCGCTTCCGTCAGTTTTGCGGACCAGGAGATGAGTTTTGCTTGGCGCAACCATTTTGTTGCTGCTTGTACCGCAACCCTCTCAGCGGCTGCGCTGGAGATCGCTGACGCTAAAGGCTGGACGCTTTTCGAATTGCCCGAGACTTGCGCGGACGGAGTGCCCAATGCGCTGATTTCGATGTTCAAGGATTGATCTGATGACCGTTAATTTTGCTCCCGGAGACTTGGTGCGTGCCCGTGGACGTGAATGGGTGGCATTGCCGTCCCCGCGCGAGGGCATCCTTGCACTGCGCCCTCTTTCCGGCAGCGAAAGCGACACAGTCATTCTCGATCCCTCCCTTGAAACCCAGCCTGTCGCAGCTGCCCGTTTCGACTTGCCCACCGACGCGGCGCCGACTGTCCAGTCGAAGGCTGCACTCTTGGCAGACGCGATGCGGCTGACACTTCGACGGGGAGCGGGCCCCTTCCGCTCGGCCGCCCAGCTGGCCTTCGAGCCCAGAACCTATCAGCTGGTCCCTCTGCTGATGGCGCTTCGTCTGCAGGTGCCTCGCCTTCTGATCGCCGACGATGTTGGAATAGGGAAAACGATTGAAGCAGGCTTGATCCTTCGCGAGTTGATGGACAGGGGGGAAGTCGATGGCTTCTCAGTGCTTTGCCCTCCCCACCTCGTCGAGCAATGGGTCGGGGAATTGAAGCAGCGGTTCGGGATCGAGGCGGTTGCCGTGACATCAGGCAGTGCCGCGAGGCTGGAACGCGGCCTCCCGCTGGCCCAGACGCTGTTCGACGCCTACCCCTACACGGTGGTCAGCCTCGACTACATCAAGGCCGAAAAGCGTCGTGAAGGCTTTGCGCGAGCATGCCCCGATTTCGTGATCGTGGACGAGGCCCATGCCTGTGTGGGAACCCACAAGGGCAAGCAGCAGCGTTTCGAGTTGCTCGCTGGCCTTGCCCGCGATCCAGAGCGCAGGATGATCTTTCTGACCGCCACCCCCCACTCCGGAGATGAAGACGCGTTCGGCCGTCTTCTTTCGCTGATTGAGCCGTCTTTTGGTGTGATGAATTTTGACGACGCCCGATATCGGGAACGTCTGGCTCGACATTTCGTGCAGCGCCAGCGGATCGATCTCGTTTCGGGGGAATGGGACGAGAACCGCGCATTTCCCAAGCACGAAACGACCGAGTCTCCCTACAGGCTGTCGCAGGCGCATCTCGATTTCCAGGAGGCCGTGCTCGACTACTGCTTTGGCGTTGTCTCGCGCGCAGGCACCGGGTTTAGGGAACGGCGCCTCGCCTTCTGGGGCACGCTCGCCCTGATGCGCTGTGTAGGTTCGTCGCCAGCGGCGGCCCTCAGCGCCCTCCGCAACCGGATGTCCAATGAGAGCGACCGACTTGAACCGCAGATCTTCGACGAAGACTCCGATGACGAAGATGCTATCGATATCGAACCCAGCACCGGCTTTGAAACTGATCCCACTCTCCTGGCCTTGGTCGTCCGGGCAGAGGAGTTGGTTCACAAAGCCGATCCGAAGCTCACGGCCCTCATCGATGCCCTCACGCCACTGATCAAGAAGGGCGTGAATCCCGTAGTGTTCTGCCGCTATTTGGCCACGGCCGAGCACGTCCGGAATGGACTGCGGAAGGCGTTTCCCAAGCTGGCCGTCGAAGCGGTGACGGGCGTTCTGACACCCGACGAGCGCCGTGACCGCGTGGCCGAAATGGCATCGGCTGACGACCAGAAGGAAGTTCAGCGTATTTTGGTTGCTACCGACTGCTTGTCCGAAGGGATCAACCTGCAGCAGCTGTTCGACACTGTCGTTCATTACGACTTGTCTTGGAACCCCACCCGCCATCAGCAGCGCGAGGGTCGCGTTGACCGCTTCGGACAGCCGGCCGAGCTTGTCCGCTCGATCATGATGTTCTCACCAGATAGCGCCATCGACGGAGCAGTTCTTGAAGTGATCCTTCGCAAGGCGGAGGAAATCCGCAAGGCAACAGGCGTGACCGTGCCACTGCCTGACAATAGGGGTCCGGTAACCGACGCGCTGATGGCGTCCATGATGTTGCGCCGTGGTGGAACTCGGCAGCTGGCGCTCGACCTTCGCCTCGATGATGGCACTAAAGCCATGGAAGTGCGCTGGCGCGACGCATCGGAAAGCGAGAAGGAATCCCGTGCACGCTTCGCCCAGAATGCGATGAAGCCGCAGGAAGTGGCGCCGGAGTGGGAGAAGGTCCGTACACTGCTGGGATCGCCAGCAGATGCCAAGCTCTTCATCGAACGTGCAATGTCGCGTTTCGGCGTACCACTTGAACCCCGAAAGACCCTCTTGGTCGCCCATGTCCATGCGCTGGAAGCGGGCCTGAAAGAACGGCTGACCCAACGGGGCCTGTCAGGCTCTGTCCGCCTCGCCATGGTCGAGCCCGCTCCGTCAGGAACTGCGCTGCTAACAAGAACACATCCCTTGACCGCCACCCTCGCCGAGGCACTGGTGGAAGCATCCCTTGACCCCGAGGCCTTGTCTGGTCTTGGAATCGGCCGGGTTGGTGCCTGGCCAACCTCAGCCGTACAGCAGATGACCCGGGTGGCTCTCCTTCGAATCCGGTTCAAGCTGACTGTCCACGCGCGAAAAGAGCGCCTTCTCCTCGCCGAAGAGGCTGCCCTCGTGGCATTGCAGGGCGGCAAGATTGTCGCAAGCGGCGAAGCAGCCCGCGCGCTTTTGAACACGCCGGCAACCTCTGACCTAGCTTCGTCAGCTCGTGACCGCTTCATCGGCAAAGCAAAAGAGGATCTTCCCAGCTTGCTCGACGGCCCTTTGGCTGACTTTGTCAAAACCCGTGCCGAAGAGCTCATGAAGGATCATGCCCGCCTTCGCGCCGCCGCAGGATCGGCCTCTCGCGTCACGGTGGAAGCTGTTCTGCCGCCAGACGTGATCGGTCTCTTCGTTCTGATGCCGAGCGAGGTCTGATCATGGCGCGCAAACCCATCGTCGACATGTCCGCTTGGCCGTCGCTCAGCCTCGAAGGTAACCTGATTGCGCCTGCCATGGTCGCAGCGGCTGATCGCCGCGAAGCGTCGGAGCAAACCGAAGCTGATTACCGTATCCGTAAGGGGCTGACGATACGCGAGGAAATCTCGACCGCCTTTCGTGTAGGCCAGTCGCATTTCGACACTTTCGCCAGGATCGCACATCCTACTGCCGATGCGACGCGCCGGTTCATCAAGGCCTTTCTACAAGAAACCTTCAGCTTCGATGACCTTGTCCAGGCCGATGGCGCTTTGGCATTCATCGCGGGCGGCCGGGTGCCGGTCGTGGTCGTGCCTCCGTCTGACGAAAAACTCGACCGGCGCAGCGCGACCCTTTCGACCGACCGCACGCGCTCTCCTGCCTTTGCGCTTCAGGACCACCTAAACGAGCATGACGAAACCCTCTGGGGCCTTGTCACCAATGGCACCCTAATCCGCTTGATGCGCGACAACGCATCGCTGACCCGCCCGGCCTATATCGAGGCCGACCTCTCCCAGATCTTCACCAACGAGGACGCCGCTTCCTTCGCCGTCCTCTGGCTCCTGATCCACCGCAGCCGCTTTGGCGTCGCAGGCGCCCCCACCACAGATTGCGCGCTTGAACGCTGGCGCGATGCCGGGTCCAAGGAAGGCGAAGTCGCCCGCGACCGCCTTGCCCTGCAAGTCCAGATCGCGCTCAAGGTACTCGGCTCCGGCTTCCTAGAGGCCAATCCCGACCTCTCCGCGAAGCTGCAATCGGGCGAGGTGAACCTGACTGAATGGTTCAACGAACTCCTGCGCCTCGTCTATCGCCTGATCTTCCTGATGGTGGCCGAGGATCGCAACCTTCTGCACCCCGAAAAGGCCAAGCCCGACGCCCGTAAGCTTTATGCCGAGGGCTACAGCCTCGCCGCCCTGCGCGCCCAATGCTACCGCGCCGCCTCGTGGGACAAGCATCACGACCGCTACGAGGGCATGAAGATCGTCTTCCACGCTCTGGCCAACGGCCAAGACGCGCTGGCGCTCCCGGCACTGGGCGGCCTTTTCTCCGGCGACAAGCTGCCCCACCTCGAAACCGCCCGTCTGCGCAACCGCGCCTTCATGGAGGCGCTCTACCGCCTCTCCTGGCTGGACCAGAAAACCGGCATGGTCCCCGTCAACTGGCGCGCGATGGAAACTGAGGAGCTGGGCTCCGTCTACGAATCCCTCCTCGAACTGCAGCCCCAGCTGGGCGACGACGGCAAGACTCTGCTCTTCGCCTCTGAGGCCGCCGAGCAGAGGGGAAACCAGCGAAAGACCACCGGCTCCTACTACACGCCCGACAGCCTCGTTCAGGCGCTGCTCGACACCGCGCTCGACCCGGTGCTCGACAAGACCGAGGCAGAGGCGGACGATCCCGCCAAGGCGCTGCTGAAACTGTCGGTCATTGACCCTGCCTGCGGCTCGGGCCATTTCCTGCTGGCCGCCGCCCGCCGCATTGCCACGCGGCTGGCCCGCATCCGCGCCGATGGCACGCCCGCGCTGGCCGATTTCCGCCATGCCCTGCGTGATGTCGCGCGGTCCTGCCTGCACGGGGTGGACCGTAACCCGATGGCGGTCGAGCTGACCAAGGTCGCGCTCTGGATCGAGACGGTGGACCCCGGCCTTCCCCTCGGCTTCTTCGATGCGCAGATCCGCTGCGGCGATGCGCTGCTTGGCGTGTTCGACCTGAAGGTGCTGCAGGGTGGCATCCCCGATGCCGCCTACAAGCCTCTGACGGGCGACGACAAGGATACGGCGCGCTACTACCTGCAGGCCAACCGCGCCGCGACCTCGGGTCAGGGCGGGTTCGATTTCGGCACGGGCCAGGTTGCCATGCCCGAGATGAAGCCGCTGGCGCTGGATTTCACCGGGTTCCGCGATCTGCCCGAGGATACGGTGGAACAGATCGGGGCCAAGGCCGCGCGGTTCAAGGAACTGCGCAAGGGGCAGGCCTTTGTGCGGGCGACGGCGGCGGCGAACCTCTATGTCGCGGCCTTCCTGCTGCCCAAGGTGGGCGGCGCGCCGGCGGGGGCATCCGCCCGCACCGTGCCAACGACCGAGGAGCTGTGGCTGGCCCTAAATCAGGGCAAGATCCGGCCGTCGATGATGGATGCCCCCAAGGCCGCCCGCCGCGCCCGCGCCTTTCACTGGCCGCTGGAGTTCCCCGATGTGATGCAGCGTGGCGGGTTCGACGTGGTGCTGGGCAACCCGCCGTGGGAGCGGATCAAGCTGCAAGAGCAGGAGTTTTTCGCGGCATTGTCGCCTGAGATCGCCAATGCACCCAACGCTGCGGCGCGTACGAAACTGATAAAGGACCTTTCCGTTGCTGCACCGGGCACCCACGAATTTGCTCTGTTTCAGGCATTCGTCATCGCCAAACGCGAAGCCGAAGCGACCAGTGAATTCGTACGTGTTCCCGGCGAGGACCGCGGGCGCTTTGCCCTGACCGGACGGGGTGACGTGAACACCTACGCTCTGTTCGCCGAACTCTTCGCTAATCTTAGTCGCCAGCGCGCTGGGTTAATCGTACCCACGGGAATTGCCACCGACGCGACTACGGCGCCTTTCTTTGGTCACTTGGTGGAGAAAAAGCGGTTGGCACGGCTGGTGGACTTTGAAAACCGAGCTGGACTTTTTCCAGCTGTCCACAGCGCGATGAAGTTCACACTTCTTACGTTGGGCCATAACGAAAACGAGGCGCACTTTGCGTTCTTTCTGACCGCACCAGCACAGCTCGCAGATCCCGAGCGCAACTTCACTCTCTCGCCAAGTGCAATCGCTACCATCAATCCCAACACCAAAACCGCGCCCGTGTTTCGCTCTCGTTTTGATGCGGAACTTACAGCGAAAATCTATGGAAATGCTCCGGTGCTGATCGACGAGGGCAGCGTTGCGGCGGGGAACCCGTGGGGCGTTTCATTTATGGCAATGTTTCACATGTCCAATGATTCACACTTGTTTCGCACCGCGGTTCAACTCACGGACGCTGGTTTTGCGCGTGACGGGATTGATTGGCTTAAAGGGGTTGTCCGGTTCACACCTCTTTATGAAGCAAAGATGGGTGACTTTTTTGACCACAGGGCCTCCGGCTACGGTAGCCGTGGGGACGAGCGGGGCAATCGAGTTTTGCCCGAAACAAGCGAACTAGAACACTCAGATCCAGATTTTGAGCCAGAGCCCTTTTATTGGGTGCCTAAAGAAGAGGTTTCAGGTCGCCTTAATCAGAACTCATTGAAGAGTGACTGGCTCTTTGGCTTCAAGAACGTGACTGCTCCCACAAACCAGAGAACCTTCATATGCAATGTTTTTCCGGAGTGGGGAGTTGGCAACAGCATGCCGCTACTTCTGCCCATGGAACCGACGGCGCAAGCAAAGCGCCATTGCCTTATAGCAAATATGAGCTCAATCCCATTTGACTTCGTGGCTCGCCAAAAGGCCGGTGGGATAAATCTCAACTTCTTTTATGTGAAACAGTTTCCAATCATCCCTCCCGTCTTCTACACCGAACCCCGCCTCGCCTTCATCACCCCGAAGGTGCTGGAACTCACCTACACCTCGCACAGCCTCGCGCCCTTCGCCCGCGATCTGGGCCATGACGGCCCGCCCTTTGCCTGGGACGAGGACCGCCGCGCCCTCCTGCGCGCCGATCTCGATGCCTTCTACGCCCGCGCCTACGGCCTGACCCGCGACGAGCTGCGCTACATCCTCGACCCCGCTGACGTGAAGGGCCCCGACTACCCCTCGGAAACCTTCCGCGTCCTGAAGGAAAAGGAAATCCGCCACCACGGCGAATACCGCACGCAACGCCTCGTCCTCGCCGCCTGGGACCGGATGGAAGCGAACGACGAATTCGCGGCGATGGGGATGTAGGGGATGGAACGGTATTACGACGGCGACAAACTGCTTGAGGACGTCAGTCGCGCGCTGGAAGAGGCCTTGAGAAAACATGGCGTGCAGCTCTACAGCCTGCTGGGCGTGGCCACGGTGTTGGAGGCGATCGCTTCGCCGCTGAAGTTCCACAATCTGCAGGGCAAGGTCGGGCAAGAAATGGGTCGGCTAGGCCAACTGTCCTATTACGCATCGACCATCCCGCGCCGCGTGGCCCTGCTGCAAAGCCCCCACAGCGAAACCGTCAATCTGATGATGGAAAGCATCGTCGTCGCCCTGACCCGTGCGGCGGCGCCGCTGGAGGAAGCTGCCCTTCGATTGGCGGCCTATCGCGTGTTCCTGTCGAAGCCACGGGCCACGATCCGGTCGGCGGAGAAGGAGAACAGCTCCCTCTCCCCCGCGTTTTCATCCGCGCGCGACTATCTGACCGAAGGTCGTGTCATCAGCAGAACCGAGCAGGGCCTGTGGCGGCTGAACGAACTGTGGGAGATGGCATGATCCAGTCGCCCCAGAGCTTTGTCGTTTCACAGGAGTGTCAGAAGGTTGCTTGGCAGAACGGCTATCGTCGTGCGTTGGGCGAAGCGGACGGCTGGGTGCGCTATGGGTCGACAACCGCCAAAGGCACGGTCTGGTTTGCGGCCGGGGGGCATGACGGGCCGTGGTTTCTGGCTCTTGATCACCTCGGCATCGTCGAGGATCTGAACCAGCCCAAGGCCGACATGCCTGGCCCGGGCCTCGTGCGCTATGCCTACCCAAACTTGACGGCGCTCTATGCCGTGATGCCAAGGGTCTATCAGCTGGGCGTGACGCTGCCCGATGGCCCGCTCGAGGAATTCCGTGCGGCGGTGGCAAACCTGCCCAAGAGCACCGAGGCCGAGCGGCTGGTCATCCAGCGCGTTGGTCAGGATATCTTCCGCGACCGTCTGATGACCTATTGGCAAGGTCGCTGTCCACTGACCGGGATCACCGATCCAGCCCTGCTGCGCGCTAGCCACATCATCGCTTGGAAGGATTGCGCCAGCGATGCCGAGCGGCTGGACGTGCACAACGGTCTGCTGCTCTCGGCACTGTGGGACGCTGCCTTCGACCGGGGCCTCGTGACCTTCGAAGATGACGGGCGCCCGCAGTTCTCACCAAAACTGAGTGAAACGGCGCGCGTCGAGTTGCGCTGGCAGGCACCCATCCCACTCAACGACAAACATCGCGCCCGCCTCGTCTGGCATCGGGCGAATCCCTTCACGCTCAATCAGTAGGTAAAGCCTTGTCCACACAACGTTATTCCGTCACCCCTCATCCCATCGAAACCTTGCTGACGTGGGTCAAGTCCGGCGAGATCGCAATACCGGAGATCCAACGCCCGTTCGTGTGGGACGCGACCAAGGTGCGCAACCTGATGGACTCGCTCTATCAAGGCTACCCGGTTGGATACCTCATCGCTTGGCGCAACCCCTCTGTGCGTCTGAAGGACGGCTCGACCTCATCCGGCAAACGGATCCTGATTGACGGCCAGCAACGGGTGACTGCGCTAATGGCTGGGCTTCTCGGAATCGAAGTGCTGACCAAAGACTATGACACCGTTCGCATCAGGATCGCGTTCCATCCCGTAGAAGAGCGATTTGAGGTGTCGAACCCCGCAATCCGCAAGGACGTCGCCTGGCTGCCCGATCTCGCAGAGGTTTTCGCGCCGGACGCAAGCCTGACGGAGCTGACTGATGATTATACCGAAAAGAACCCTGATGCCGACCGGAAGAAGGTTTCAAGGGTTCTGGAACGGCTTCGCAAGATCATCAATAACCACGTCGGCATCATCGAGTTGGCTGAAGACCTCGACATCGAAACGGTGACAGAGATCTTCATCCGCGTGAATTCGGCTGGCGCATCGCTGAGTCAAGCCGACTTCGCCATGTCGAAGATCGCGGCAAATGACCTCTATGATGGCAACCAGTTGCGAAAAGCCATCGACTACTTCTGCCACCTTGCAGTTGCGCCAGAGTTCTTGGCCCGCATCGAAAAAGGTGACAAGGCATTTGCGGCAACTGAGTATTTCCAGAAGATGCGCTGGCTGAAGGACGTGAATGACGACCTTTATGACCCATCCTACACTGATATGCTGCGAGTCGCTTTCACGTCCGAGTTCCGACGTGGCAAACTGCAAGATTTGGTGGCACTGCTTTCTGGAAGAAACTTCGAGACCAAACAATACGAAGAAGCCGTAGCGGAAGAGTCGTTTGCCAAGCTGAAGGCCGGCGTCTTCAGCTTCATGAGCAAGACCCATTTCGACAGATTAACCATGATCCTGAGGTCCGCAGGGTTCATCACTTCAAACTTGATCCGCAGTCAGAATGCGATCAATTTCGCATATATCATCTATCTGCGTGGACGGGCAGAAAGCATGCCCGCTGCCGACCTCGAACGGCTGGTCCGTCGTTGGTATGTGATGTCGGTCTTGCGCGGCAGGTATGCTGGCAACCCCGAAGGCACTTTCGACTATGATATCCGGCAAATCGATGTCCGTGGGCTTGCCGCCTATGCCAACGCAGTGATCGATGCCGAACTATCAGACAGCTTCTGGGATGCTTTGTTGCCCCAAGAGTTCGATACATCTTCTTCATCTAGTTCGGCATTCACAGTCTATAAGGCGGCACAGGCCAAGCTGGGTGATTTGGGGTTTCTTTCACGTGACATAACGGTTCGCGATCTGCTGCTGAACCGTAGCGATGTGCATCATGTCTTCCCGCGGAATCATCTGAAGGGTAAAGGCCTCAGCTCCGCTCGCTATAACCAGGTAGCCAATTTCGTCATCGCTCAGAGCGAAATTAACATCTCAATAGGTGACAGGGCGCCGGAGGTTTACTTCTCCGAATTGGCCGAGCAGTGCAGCGGTGGGCCTAAGCGATATGGTGGCATCAGCGAAATTTCGGAGTTGCGCGCAAATCTCGCTGTTAGCTGCCTGCCTGAGAGCCTGCTTGACGGCAAGATCCCGGATTTTGACGTTTTCCTTGAACAACGTCGACAACTGATGGCGCAAAAGACCAAAGCATATTTTGCCACGCTTTGAGGTAAACGGAAAGAATGGTGGTACCAAAACATTTCTGGCGCTACTATTCGCAATTGAACCAGAGAGTTACGATATGAAGCAGGTGGCTACCGGAAGAACCTTGGAGCTGGCAAAAATTCGATCTGTGAGAGACGGTCGGTTGTGTTTGTTAGCATTTGGGCGTGGGGCGAGATTGGAAGAGTGGAAACAGTGGAATGAGTGACGAAGACGACGAAAGCACGACAGACGAAAA